>JARKQF010000061.1 GCA_029973975.1 Paludibacter sp. | reverse complement strand
CCAACACACACTTATATATCCAGTTAGTTTTATTATTTCTCCAACTTCTCCTGGAAATAAATCGATGACTCCACCCATAAAAAAGTTAGTAATCTTTTTAAAATCAATTATCCGTTGTGCTAAATAAATCGTAATGGAATTGACTCCCACAACTTTAAAGAAGAATGCCCAGCGGCACCATCCTTTAATATCGATAATATAATAGAAGATAGCCAACAGCAACAAAGAATAACCGGCTAACACACAGACAAAAGAACTACTCCACAAATTTTTATTAATCGGGAACACAAGATCCCATGCATATCCAACAAGCAAAAATATCATTGCAGCAACTAACATTAGAAGAACTTTCCTTTTTCCAGAAATTCCACTGCCCTGATATTTTATAAATTGTCCGGTGAACATCCCTAAAAGAGCTGTAACAACAGCCGGCAGGGTACTTAAAATTCCTTCCGGATCAAATGTTTCAGCATTAAGTCTGCCTGGCAATAACATTCTGTCGACTGCTCCGACGATATTGTCCTCGAACGAATAGGGATTGATTGCATCTGGAATCAACCATAATAAAAGCCAGTATCCAACGAGGATGATGATTGCAACGGCAATATTTATGTTGGTTTTAAAATTTGTGAAAAGCAGAGCTGCAAACATCCAGGCTAAACCAATTCGTCCCAACACACTGGCATAACGCATATTTTCAAAATCCAGTTTGAAAATTCCATTATATACAAAACCCAATACGACAAGGACAAAACCCCGTTTCAATATCCTGTAATGTATTTCTTTAACAGACTTACCATCAGATCGTTGCTTCTCCAGCGAATAAGGAAATGACACCCCTGCAATAAAAAGGAAAAGAGGAAAAATTGTATCATAAAGAGTGAGTCCGTCCCAATGCGTATGTTTCATCTGTTCCGATAAAGATTTCATAAACACAACATCGGGAAAAAGACTGGATACAGCTACAATTAAGGAAGATAATCCCATGATAAACAACATGTCGAATCCTCTTAAAACATCTAACGAAACTAATCTGTTACTTAAATTACTTTTCATCACAGTTGTATCAACTTATTAATATCCTGCACATTTCACATTTTGAAGCTTATAAATAAAGAGGCGTCACAAACCATTATCTCAGGTTAAAACGCCTCTTTACATTTCAGCTTAATTCACCACAACCTTATTATTTATACCTTGAGAACGAACAATATATATGCCTTTGTTTTGTATGTAAAAGCGAACCTCATTGTCAGCAGGTGATTTGCGATCCAAAACCTTTCCGTTCAGATCAATGATTTCTACCATACTGTTCACATTTGAAACTTTAACAACATTCTCAATCACAACGACATCCAGGGTTTTGTTCCCGATAATATCATTATTTCCTGATATACTTTTCTTTACAATAGAAAAATCGTCAAACCAATAGGTTACCTCCGTATTTGCCCAGTCGCCCGAAGAGCCGGTCGGTGTGATATGCGGGCGGATAGCTATCGACAATGTGTCTGACATATCCGTATTATTAAATTCAACTTCATATTTCATCCAATCCGTTGAAGAAACGTGGTTTTCTTTGATTGTAGATGCGTCACTAAAAGGGAAACCCGCTTTGGCACTTGCTTTTTCGATATTATAATTATCTACATCTATTCTGAATGGAGTCTCATTGATATCCGTTTTAGCATAAAAACTTAAAATATAATCATCCTTTGGCAGATTAAACAAGGTTGTTGCCAGACATACCTTTGAAAAATCCTTTACATATTTCACATTCAGTTTCATTGATCTTTTATCTGTATAAGCCTGAGTTGAATCAACAATAACAGTTGCCTGACTTTTGGTTGGGTCTGATATTCCATCCATTAAACTTAACACCCACACTCCTTTTGTAGTTGATTCCTGCGCCCTGACCGGAGTTCCTGTTGAACTGAGCAAAAGATAAGGTATTGCGTAGGATTCTTCGAAACCCGGATTATACCAGTTTGATGGTGTCGCTGAATTATCAACCTTCGTCATCGTGACCCCCGTAATTTGAAAATCACCACCTCTGGCCGCAGCAAAATTTGAAAAATAGAGTGAAAAATCGTGGATATCATCTTCCGTAGCATCAAAAGATTCTGTATAATTATCTTTTGTAGCTTTTTTACTTAAGTCATAATCAACAGTATAATACTTCCATGCATTCGTTAAGAATTGGTCTGTTGAAACTTTATTGGTATTGTATCTTGAAAAATACAAAGATCCGGCTTTGCCCACATCAGACACAGAATTCGTATCATCAATACGTAAGAAAACACGAACATAAGAATTCGTCTGTCCTTCGGCAACAGATGAAAATTTACCCCAAAAACCAACACGATAAATACCTTTATCGGGAGCAGACAATCTTTGCGCCAGTCCACATGTCCAGTTTGCAGCATTGGAGGGTGTCACTTTTAATCCGGCTGCGTTCCTATTATTCCTGTCTGAGTTAGGAGTTATATAGATCTGATTCTGATTGTCGTTCAGCAGATAGGCATACCAATATCCCATACCGGGATAAATTGTATCCGGACCATTCGTTGTTGTTATATCCGTGTTGATAAAATACCCATCATTCACCAGGTTAAATTGAGCATTTACGGCAATGACCATAAAACAACAAAAAGCAATCAATATTTTCTTTTTCATACGATTAAATTTTATTTCTTTCGGGTCGTAAGACCTGAATTTAAAAGTTAATAAATTTATCTATTGTGTCAGCTTATCTGACAACAATCTTTTTATTGACTCCTTCGGTACGAAGAATAAAAATTCCGTTGTTGTTGAGATTAAAGTTTACTTCGTTGTACTGTGGGATCCTGCGGTCTAAAACCCTACCATTCAGATCAATTAACTCTACAGCCTTTTTCACATTCATTACCTGTACAGATCTCCCTGTTGTAATAACTTTTATATCCTTTTCATTGGATATTGAGATATTATCGCTGGTAAAATCTTTCACAATTGAAAAATCGTCGAACCAATAGGTAACTTCAGTATAAGACCAGTCTTCAGCACCGTTAACCGGACTACCTGAAACTGTAATATTCGGGCGGATAGCAATAGATAAGGTATCCGACATATCGGTATTGTTAAAATGGACTTCATATTTTGTCCATCCAGTCGAAGATATTTGATTTTCTTTTATTGTGGCCTGATCACTAAAAGGGAAACCTCCTTTTGCACTTGATTTTTCAATATTGTAGTTATCCACATCAACTCTGAACGGGGCAGCATCGACATCCGTTTTAGCATAAAAACTAAACACATAGTCATCTTTCGGCAGATTAAATAAAGTTGTAGCCAAACACACTTTCGAAAAATCGCGTACGTATTTCACATCCAATTTGAGTGAACTTCTACCTGTATAAGCCTGTGTAGAATCGGCCAAAACGGTAGCCTGGCTTTTGGTTGGATCTGTTATACCATCCATCAATGCCAACACCCAATTGCCTTTAGTAGTGGTTTCCTGTGCCCGGATTGGATTACCTGTTGAACTCAACAATAAATAAGGAACAGCATAAGACTGTTCAAAACCCGGATTGTACCATGTTGCAGGAGTAGCTGTATTGTCCACTTTTGTCATGGTTACACCTGTGATTTGAATGTCACCACCACGTGACTGTACGAAGTTTGAAATAGTCAGAGCAAAATCTGCGATATCATCATTTGTTGTCGCAAATGATTCTGTGTACGCATCTTTTGTAGCTTTCTTACTTAAATCAAAATCCATAGTATAGTATGCCCAACTTGATGTTAAAAAACGATCCCACGATACGTTAGTAGAAGCACTTCTCGAAAAATAATAAGGCGTAGCAATATTCTCAGCAGGATCTATTCTTAAAGAAATCCGTATGTAAGTATTGGTTTGTCCCGGAGCAACTGACGAGAATTTCCCCCAGAACCCCACACGATAAATTCCTTTATCAGGAGCCGCTACCCGTTGAGCCAATCCCCGGGTCCAGCTACCAACGTTTGTTGTTGCAATTTTTATCCCGGCAGCATTTCGGTTGTTTCTCCCTGATTCTGGAGTAATGTAGATTTTCCCCTGATTATTTGAAGTCAGGTAAGGGTACCAGTATCCCATTCCGGGAAAAGTAGTGGCAGGACCAACAATTGTATCCGTAATACCGGTATTGATAAAATAGCTATCATTTACCAGATTTATCTGTGCTTTCATGCTTGTAGCAGCTACACAGATCAATAAAAGTAATAATGTTTTTTTCATATATGTAAAATTTTAAGATGTGTTGTGTTGGTAAATTAAGTTTCCGTATCAAACTTTTGCCTTTATTCCGGACATAAGTTTGATACGGTACTATGCTGTTATTTTACTTTGGTTAATGTTACATCGGTAAACAAGAACTGTGCATTGCGGGTTGTACATGAAATACCCAGATACAAATCTTTACGATCCATTTTCGCAGATTTTACAACACTGAAAGGAGTGCCTTTATCTTTTGCCAATTTATAATTACCGGCATTGTTTACTGTTTGACCAAGGTCAAAATCAATCGTATAATATTTCCACTGACCGGTAATGTGTTTTTGCCACAAGGCAATTGATTTATTCGGATTTTCTTCCGGATTAACATCGGCCAGTTTAAAAAACAAGAAATTATTCGGGGAAGTATTTACACGCAAATACACATTCACAAC
>JARKQF010000043.1 GCA_029973975.1 Paludibacter sp. | reverse complement strand
ATGAAAATATTCACTACATCTCAGATCCGACAGCTCGATCAATATACAATCGAGCGTGAACCGATTGCTTCCGTCGATTTAATGGAACGTGCCGCAGATGCATTGCTGGATGCATTTACAACGTTTTATTCCAAGTCTGATAAGGGATTTTGTGTTTTTGCCGGTCCGGGGAATAATGGTGGTGATGCCCTGGCATTGGCCAGAAAGCTGAAAGATTTACACTGTGAGGTTCAGGTACATTTGTATTCAGCAGGAAAACTTTCCGAAGATTGTGAAATCAACAAAAACAGATTGCTGGAAAAATATCCGGAAGTGTTGAACGAGCATTTTAATGAGTTTGTTGAGCCGGTAATTGGTGATGATGATGTTATAATAGATGGTCTGTTCGGATCAGGTTTGAGCCGCCCTCTGTCGGGATTCTATGCTGAAATAATTGATTTTATCAATGATGCCGGCAATGTGGTTGTCGCGATTGATATACCCTCTGGTTTAAATGCGGATACTTGTCACAACATGCACGAACCAACGGTAAAAGCAACATACACCTTTACCTTCCAGTTTCCCAAAATTGCTTTTTTCTTTTGCGAAAACGAAAGATTTTTAGGAGAGTGGTTTATCCTCGATATTGGGATACATAAACCAAGTATAGACGAAATGCCGGCTAATTACCATTATCTTACACAGCAAGATGTAACCGGACTCATAAAAAAACGGAAAAAATTTACACATAAAGGTTCTTATGGACATTTAGCCCTGTTGGCAGGAAGCAAAGGGATGGCAGGTGCATGTATTCTGGCTGCAAAGGCAGCGCTCAGATCGGGGGCGGGTTTGCTTACAGTACATGGCCCGGAAGGAAACCGTTGTGTTTTGCAGACAAAAGTGCCGGAGGTGATCTATGACGCCGATCGCGATTCCGATTGCATTTCACAGTTTTACCATGCTGATAAGTATGATGCTTTAGCAATCGGCCCCGGAATCGGGATTCAAAGTCTGACCGTGAAAATGCTTCAGGATTTGTTGCCTGTTTTGCGGATTCCCTGTGTGCTCGATGCCGATGCTCTCAATATTATTGCATCTCAGAAGAATCTGCTGGAAGCTATACCGGCCGGAAGTATACTAACTCCTCATCCGAAAGAATTTGAACGACTTGCCTGTGTTAAAGGGAATTCATCTGATTGCCTGATGAAAGCTTGTGAAATGGCAACTAAATATCAGTTGGTAATTGTGTTAAAGGGCGCTTTTTCCAGAATAATACTGCCTGATGGCCAGGTTTATTTTAATAGCACGGGAAATCCGGGAATGGCTACAGCTGGCTCTGGAGATGTGCTGACAGGCATAGTGGGTGCATTGCTGGCGCAAGGTTATAATGCCGGACATGCGGCAAAGCTGGGAGTTTATCTGCATGGGTTAGCAGCTGATCTGGCGCTGGAAACTGAATCTGAAGAATCGCTGATAGCCGGCGATATAATTACTTCGCTGGGAAAAGCCTTTAAACGGATAAAAGGAAAATAATTACGGCACTTTATAAATTACGGCGTTTCAGAATCAGTTATGGAATTGAATTAATCCGGCTACCGGATTGTCCAAAACCTGACTGATAAAAATATTCCTTTCTGAAGCTGCAATTTCCAGCGGATCTTTCAACATGAATGCGACAGAGCCCACAAAACCCACTTGCATGTCAGTCAAATCATAATGCATCACATTCCGGATGAAAAAAGCATCAAAACTGTCGTATACTAAATTGAAAATTGCAGGCTCTTCAATATGTTCTGCAATAAAGCCGGTGAAAGACGCCAGAAACTTACTGGGGAAAGGATGGGTATAGACTTTATCCATTATTTGTTCCTGTGTTAATTCAAATTCATCATACAATTTTTCACAGATCCATTCTGGTAGTTGTTTTTTTATACAATCAGCAAGCAATTGTTTGCCAAGAACAGCTCCGCTACCTTCATCGCCCAAAATAAAACCTAATGGAGATATGTTGGTTACAATCCGGTTGCCATCATAATGACAGGAGTTTGAACCGGTTCCGATTATGCATGCAATACCTTGCTCATGTTGAAATAGACCACGCGCAGCACCCAGTAAATCACTTTCTATTTGAATTTTTGTATCTGGAAAGTAGTATTTCAATGCGTCTTCAACAGTTGCTTTTTTTTCCGGAAAAGAACATCCGGCACCATAAAAAAATAGTTCTTTTACAGATTGACATTCAATGTGCGGAAGTAATGCAGATAATATTAATTCCTGTATTTCACCGGTTGATTGATAAAAAGGATTGATTCCGGGCGTTATAATCTGCCGGATTAATTTAGCATCTTCAGTTATACTCCATGTTGTGTCCGAAGAACCGGTGTAGGCAATCAATTTCATTTAATTATGGATAAGATATTTTTCAAAATTGTTTGCAAAGTTAATGCTTTTTAATAATTTGTAAAATTTTAACAGCTAACTGGTTCCATTTTTTTTATTACTTTTGGCATACTATAATGAATAAGCTGTAATTGTTTGGTTAATAATGTAATAGCTTGTAAGAAACAAAGCGAGAATGAAAAGAATTATTTTAGGATTGATTTGCCTGCTGATGGTAACAACAGGCAAGGCCGGAGAAGAAGTTAAAAGTTTGTATAGCGGTGGTATGCTCATACTGCAACCCGGTTACACCATCACAGGTAACAGTCATCAGGACATCCGGGATATGAGTTCGTCCATCGGCGGAATCCTGCGCATGTATTTCTGCAGATACTTTACAGCCGGAATTTATGGTGGAAGTCAGAAAACACATTATCAAACAACAGGTTCTGATAATTCCTATTTAAATTTGGGATATGGAGGTCCGTTTGTTGGTCTCAGTCACAAATCGGGTAAGTTCCGTTATACAGCTTCTGCATTTGCCGGTATGGGGGCATTTCGTAATCTGCATATTGATAAGCAAAATGGAAGTTATCTATCCGATGCCAATTTATATAAAGCTTCGACGATAGTTTATTCACCAATTCTGAGTATCGATTATGCCATTACAAAAAGAATTTACATTACAGCGCAAACCCTTTGTCTGATGGGAGAATTTCAAAATAAACCTTTTTATAATCCAACTTTTCAACTCGGTATTTTGTTTAGCAGGTAACAAATCGGCTTTATGAAACATGGTTCTAAGTTCTAATATTTATTTTAATAGATTATAAAGATGAAAATAGCTGTATTCAACACAAAATCGTATGATCGGGAGTATTTGGATAAATATAATGAACAGGCCGGTCATCGCTTGGTATATTTTGAAGCGCCACTGAATAGACATACAGTCAATCTCACGCAGGGATATGAGGGCGTATGCGTTTTTGTTAATGACATAATTGATAGGGAAACGATAAAAGGACTTGCTGAAAACGGTGTGAGAATAATCGCGTTGCGGTGTGCCGGATTTAATAATGTTGACTTGGCAGCTACAAGTGAGTATAACATCCGGGTTGTAAGGGTTCCTGCATACTCGCCACAGGCAGTTGCAGAACATGCGGTAGCCTTGATTCTTACCTTAAACAGAAAAACACATAAAGCTTATAGCCGTGTGAGAGAAAATAATTTTTCTTTGGAACGACTTGTTGGTTTTGATTTATATGGTAAAACTGTTGGCGTGATTGGAACCGGGCAAATTGGCATAGCTTTCTGTAAAATTATGTTGGGTTTCGGATGTACCGTGTTTGCAAGTGATTTGTACGAATCTCCCGGGTTGAAGCAGCTGGGAGTGGTGTATCGTCCTTTCGAAGAAGTGCTTAAACTTTCGGACATAATTTCATTGCATTGTCCATTGACTCCGGATACCTACCACCTGATCGATCAGAATGCCTTCTCCCGGATGAAAGATGGTGTGATGGTTATCAATACCAGTCGTGGAGCACTTATTAATACGAAAGATGCAATATCAGCCCTGAAAAAGAAAAAGTTAGGTTACTTGGGAATAGATGTTTATGAGGAAGAGGAAAAGTTATTCTTTAATGATCTGTCAGAAAGCATTATTCAGGATGATGAGATTTCAAGGTTAATGACTTTCCCCAATGTTTTGATTACTGCTCATCAGGCTTTCTTTACCAGAGAAGCCCTCGCAGGGATTGCATCAACCACCATACAAAACCTGACTGATTTTGAAAAAGGTGTAACACTGATCAATGAGATAAATAAAAACAAAATTTAATCGTATGAAAGAAAAACTATTAAGTTGGTCTGAAGCCATTATTCCCTGGTTGTTGTCGCACGGAATTAGAATTGTGTTAATTGCTGTCATAGCTTATGTCCTAAAGCGGATTATTCATGGCGTAATCGTACGTGCAGTAAGAATAGCAGTCAGGAGTGAGGACTACCAATCGAAAGAAGCTGAGGAGAAAAGGGAGAATACCCTGATTAGCTTGTTTACAGTTACCTTACAGACACTTATTGTCCTGATTGCCGGTATGATGATCCTTGAAGAGCTGGGCGTTCAGATTGGTCCGATGTTGGCTGCCGCCGGGATAGTCGGGTTGGCATTTGGTTTTGGTGGTCAGTATCTGATCAGGGATATCATTACCGGGTTATTTGTTATCATGGAAAACCAGTACCGGATTGGAGATGTTGTCAATATAAATGGTATTGGCGGATCGGTTGAAAATATCACCCTGAGAAAGACAACTTTGCGGGATTTGAATGGAACCGTTCATCATATTCCGCATGGAGAAATAAAAACCGTATCCAATCTGACCAAAGATTTCTCGCGGGTCAATATGAATCTTGGAATTTCCTATAATTCTAACCTGGAACATGTTATAGCTGTGGTGAATAAGATTGGTAATCAGATGGCTGATGATCCTCAGTTTAAAGACTCAATTCTAAAACCCATTCAGTTTGTGAGGGTAGATGATTTTGCCGATTCAGCTATTATCATCAAAATGGTTGGCGAAACCAAAGTCCTCAAACAATGGGAAGTTGCCGGTGAATTCCGTAAACGCCTTAAAATTACTTTTGACAAAGAAGGTATTGAAATCCCCTTTCCGCAGCGGGTTGTACACATAGCACAGGATGATGATAAAACACGATTAATTGGTGAACTGAAATCGAAAAATTAAGCAAGTTAGAATTTATAATCAGATAGTTTTATTTGTGGCAGGTATAACTTAAACTGATTTATTGATTATGCTGATTATATGAAAGTTTTGATTATTTTTGCCATGTGTATGTTTATGATTGATATATACCATTGGTTTGAGTTAAGATGACCACACATCAAAAAGGGGGGATTGTCCGAAAACCCTACAGAGTAGGAATGACAAAAATTAATATCCACATGAAAAAGACAAGTTTAAATTTCATTTTATTATTGGGTGTTATAGCTGTTTTTTCTTCTTGTTCTCCACGTATAGTCGGAGTTTGGAATGTTGAAAGTTTTGAAACAGTGTCGCAGGGAAAAGAAGCTATTTCAGCTAAAAATATTGGTAAAATCACTTTCCGGAAAGATGGTACAGGAGTCAAAGATTTATCATTCACAATTTTGGGGATTGTCAAAGAGGATAAAACGCCTTTTAAGTGGATATTGAATGACAACCTGCTTACAATCAGTGGTCAGGAATCTGATTTTGTAAAAACGTGGATTGTTGTCGACAATCAGAAAAAGTATCAGAAAATCAAATCGACTGACGGAGCAGATCAGGTGCAAACTGTAGTGCTTCGCAAATAGGTTTAGAATACAAATTTTTATAAACTTTGCCCCGTGAAACAAACGGTCAGAATATTAATTCTCAATATAATGGCCATGGTTTACTTTCTGATAGTAGGCCTGGCCATTTTCATTGCTTCAGATTCATCTTTTGCCATCAGACAAAATGATGTATTGGATAAGCAAGGGGTTATTTCTGAGTTTGTACCTGAGTTTTACCATCACATAAACAGATCCGAGAACCATGTTGTTGCTGGTGAGCGCTACGATACTCCGTATCAGCTTAAGCTGTTCAGTAGTTATATTCATGTAATCAGGCATTTCGAATTACAATCGGCTTTCAGATTACTGCAAAGAAAACAACTATTAGTCAACGTCTGCATCAGATATCGTAAAGCAGATGGAATCTTTCCTTATCACTATTTCTGGTGATATCTTTCTTTTAGTTTCTATTTTATTATTCTGCGGGGAGAACATCTTCGCACATGAGATCATGTATTGTTATGTGATCCGTTTCTTATTTATTTATAATTTAACAACTAAAAGATATGGATGCTGTTTCTATAATTATAGGATTAATTCTTGTAGGTATTTTTTTACTTATTTTTATTCTACCTGCTATGAATACAAAGAGAAGAGAGAAAAAAATGTTGCTGACTTTAAGTAAGCTGGTAGAAAAACAAAAATCAAAGATTGATCAAAAGGAAATGATAGGTGATGTTATGATTGGACTAGACCAGTTAAAAGGTATATTATACTTTTATAAACATCGAAAAGATCAGGATATATATGATATTTTACAACTTCGTGATGTGAGCTGCTGTAAATTGTTGATACAAAAGAAACAAATGAAGAGTAACAATGAGAACTTTAATCCATACGAAAAACTTGGATTGGAATTTATCCTGAACGACAAAAGCAAACCCAATATTATTTGGTTATTTTATCAGGTTGATGAGTATTTACGTTTGAATCTGGATTTGAAGCAGCTTGAAAAATGGGAAAAATCTATTCAGGATATCATTTCCAAACAGTCAATTTCAAAGTAATTACATAAGAATAGGGGAATTCATAGAATTTACCACATATAATGAAATAAGGGAGGAATAATGTCTCCCTTATTTTTTTTATTTAAAATATATTTTTATTTTTGAACAGATTTTTACAGACCAATTATTTCAAAGATTGTAACAGATATAGTTGAACAACAAACTAAAAGTATATTAACTTAAAATTAAAGAGTATGAGAACATTTTCAATTTTGTTGATTTTCATTAGTATGTCTTGTTTTCTGGTTGGGCAAGTTACAGAAGGTGAAACAAAGTTGCGAAAGCAAGATGCAGATACGGTAAGTGGATGGAAAAAAGGTGCAGTTGTAGGTGTCAATGTGAGTCAGGCTTCGCTTACAAACTGGGCGGCGGGTGGACAGAACTCATTTGGTGTAAATGGTTTGACCAGTTTGTTTGCCAACTATAAAAAAGGTAAGATGTCATGGGATAACTCGTTGGACATTGGTTATGGTGTTTTACAACAAGGGGCTAATTCGGATTTTATAAAAACTGATGACCGTTTCGATTTCCTGTCCAAATATGGACAACAGGCAAGTAAGTCGCTTTATTATGCTGCTTTATTCAATTTTAAAACGCAGATGACGGAAGGAAAGAAAGATACAGTCAAAATATCTAATTTGTTTGCTCCGGCTTATGTGTTGACAGCGATTGGTTTGGATTACAAGCCAAATAGTTATTTTACCGCATTTCTCGCGCCCTTGACAGGGAAAGTTACGATTGTAAACGATCCGGACTTGAATAGTATAGGTGCGTTTGGGGTCGCTCCGGGTGAGAAATTCAAGGGTGAGTTTGGTGGATACCTGCGGGCAGCCTTCTCAAAAAATGATTTCAAGAGTGAAGCGCTTAAAAACCTTTCATTGACTACAAAAGTTGATTTGTTCTCCAACTATCTGAAAGATCCACAAAATATTGACGTAAGCTGGGAAACTTTATTTGTTTTCAAAGTCAATAAATATATTTCGGTAAACCTGAATACGCATCTGATATATGATGCTGATATTCTGTTCGATACTAATAAAGATGGACAAATACTCAGTGACGGGTCTGATAAATCTCTTGTACAATTTAAAGAAATTCTGGGTGTAGGCTTCCTGTATAAATTCTAACAATATTTGAAGTAATAAAATTATAAATCCTTATCTGATCTGACATTGTTACAGTGTTTTGACAAATTGACACTTGTTGTTGCTTGTTTTTATGTCTAAATGTCAGATAATCAGTATTTAAGGTTTTGGAATGCCGTTGTTTTTGCAACGGCATTTTATTTGTAATTTATCGGTTGTCAACAAATATGTTTAATTAATAAATGGAGGATTAAATTATGTCACTCGTAAGATTCAGAAGGAATTATCCATCTTTGTTCGACCATTTTATGGAAAATGATTTATTTGACTGGTCGAACCGAAATTTTTCTACTACCAATACAACTTTACCTTCCGTAAATATTAAGGATGGGAAAGAAAACTTTGAGGTAGAAGTTGCTGCACCGGGTCTTAACAAAGAAGACTTTAAAATTGAACTGAACAATGATCTGTTAACTATCTCTTCAGAAAAGAAAGTTGAGAATGAAGTGAAAGATGGAGAATGCTACACATGCAGGGAATTTAGTTATCAATCTTTCAGCCGTTCATTTACATTACCCAATATCGCTGATGGTGAAAAAGTAATGGCAAAATATGACAATGGTATTTTAACAGTAACTATTCCCAAAAAGGAAGAAGCAAAAGCTAAGCCAAGGAGAATGATTGAAATCATGTAATCAATCAATTTCTGAACCTTAAATAACGGAGAAAACATCAGATTTTCTCCGTTATTTTTTTGTGTTTATGTTCTGACACTTATTTTTCATTGCCTAAAATATAGAAACTACTCAAAAGGTATAAAATTTTTAAGGTTTTTACTTTTTGCTTACTCATGTAATTTTTTGCACACTATTTTTGTCCTGAAAATTTTATCGACCAAAAACCAGAAAGGAGGAGTAACAATGAATACCGGTTAGTCTGACAGAAAAATATCTTATTTGTGAAGTACAGTAACAAATAAAATACGGCAGATCAGGCACAATCTGTCGAAAACCTTAAAAAAGGAAAGAGTTGCTGAACTTTTATTATCTTAAACTTAAATTCAAAATGAAAAAAATATCTTATCTATTTGTTATATCGGTAGTTGCGCTTCTTTCTTGTGAGAAAAATGAAGTTGCCAAACCAAATGACTATGCTGTGATTGAAAGTATTAAATCAAAAGCGACAGCACTTTCAAACAGACATGATTCTCTGGTGATTGAAATGCTTAAACTGGAAAAACACAAAAAGTATCAAAAAGCTAAAAGTACAAATAATGCAAATCCGAAACTGAATCTGAACGAAATGCTTGATGTAATCGAAGAGGTAACAGGTATAGCACCGCTAATATTAAAAGAAGATGATGCTGATAACTCTGAAGTTCAAAAGATTAAAGGAAAAATAGCAGGTAATACCCCGGTTATAAATCTGGACAATGAATTTATCAGAATGAGTGATTACGCTAATTCAGCTCTATCAAAAAAATATCTGGAACGTGTTGACCAATTGTTAATGTATTCAGAATACAAGTGTTATGATGATATAGTCTCAGAGATTAATCAGGTACAGTATGAAGTTATAGCTGATATAAATGCTCCGGAAGAGGACATTAAGCTGATTATTAATGCAACAGAAGTATTAAAAGGTTCTCTTAAGATATGGGAAAATGTGTTGCCGACAGATTACAGTCAGGCCAGAGATTCCAAAGCATTAGTAAACAAAGCACTAAAATGGCCGCGTTGGTTGAAATGGGTGTTTGTTGGCGCTGCGGATGCAGTCGGTGGTTCCATTTCGTGGTTTTCCGGTGCAACTATAACAATTATGAATGTTCCGATATATTTACCTCCCGGTCCGGTGGGTGCTGCTGGTGGTGCAGCAGCCGTTTCTGTTTTAGCTACAATTATAGCATTCCAATAAATAAACTTTCCCTGCATCTTTAAGAGATGCGGGGAGTAAAATAAATAACAACTTAAATAACACAAAATGAAGAATCAAAAGTTTAAAACAAAAGTGATTGTAAACACTGTAATTGCATTAATCCTTGCTATGCCCATGAATCTTTTTTCGCAAGACAACAAAATGTCTTCCCGTATCAGTCTTGGTTTTAATTCAGGCTCTATGAACAGTTTCACAAATAATATTTTAAATTCAGGAAATTCAAACGATCTGTTTGTTTCTTATGCCTTTAGTCCTGCAGTGGTTTTAAATTTGGGTTACAATACAAGCACATATACAAAGAAGATATTAAACATCAATCAATCAGTGCTACATTCAGGTTTGCTAATAGGTATGGATTACTTGCTGAAACCGGAACATGAGTTTCTGTCTTCATCCCTTAATTTGTCTTTAGTAAACTCATTTACTTCATTTGAAAGTTTTAAAAATTCACATGTTAGCATGTCTTACCGGTTGAATTTTCACAAAACATTTTATTTAGGTTTGGGTGTAAACTGCACACATAATTCAGTCACCGAATTTTCGACCGTTCCGTTTGACAATTTCAACCTGATACTTCAAATTGGTGTTCGAGGTATAGGTTTCAGATTTGGGAGAAATTAATCAACTGTCGTAAGGATTTCTGATTAATCTTGATGGAATAGCTTAAATAAACCATTTGATATATACTGTGGTAATTTTTTGTTTGTTTACTATCAACCTGAAGATAAATAAATATGAATTTAATATCTTCAGGTTGATATAGAAAAATTAAAACTATAAATATCAGGCTCTATTCATCAGATTCTTACCAAGGCCTCGACATAATAATATATCATTATACCTGCCAGTACCAATTTGAGAATTGTGCCGGTTAGCAATCCCAAAAAGGTACCGAGAGCAGCCTTGATGGCTTTTTGTGATGTTTTGCCCACAAGTAATTCCCCGAGGAGTGCACCAACGAATGGTCCTGTTATAATTCCCCAGGGACCCATGAAGAAACCGGCAAAGAGTCCGATTAAGCTTCCTCTGACTCCGGCTTTACTTCCGCCTGTCTTTTTTGTTCCCCACACCGGAATGATGAAATCGAGTAATTGAACGATAATTACAACAATTCCAAGAACTATCAAGAAACGGGATGAAAATTGTACGGTTGATGTCAGATGCAGTAATATGAGGCCCAGATAGGATAAAGGAATACCGGGCAAAATGGGTAAGACAGATCCAAGAAATCCGGTTAATAAAAATAGCCCGGCAATGATAATGAGAAGTAGGTCCATGATGAGTGTTGGATTATGAGTTTTTGTTAATCAGTTTATTGGGTATAAACAAAGGGAAGTTAAACTGAACAGGACGCCATTACATTTAATATTGCCTCACATTCTCTTCTCCCCGTAATACCCGAAGTCCGGCTGCTGCCAGCGCCTGCATTTCATCCTCTCCGGGATACACGACTACCTTGCACATGGGTTGTATCATTCTGGTTATGTAATTTACAATTAATTCGTTGTAAGCCATCCCACCGGTGAGGATAACAGCATCGGCTTTACCTTCGAGTACGACCAACATGGAGCCTATTTCTTTGGCAACACCATAAGACATGGCTTCAAGGATCAGACGGGCATGTAAATCTCCGTTTTGTGCCAGTTTGTAGGCTGCATTGACATCATTTGTGCCTAGGTGGGCGACTAATCCTCCTTTACCCACGAGTAAATGTTGTATTTCTTCCTGTTCGTATATGCCCGCGAAGATTACCCGGATCAAAGCTCCGGCATCCATGGTGCCTGCCCGTTCAGCAGAAAATGGGCCGAAGCCATCGAGCGCCTGGTTGGTGTCGATGACACGTCCTTGCTTGTGTGCCGCTACTGAGATACCACCTCCTAGATGGGCAATTACAAGGTTGAGTTTGTCGTATTGAGTTCCACAATCTATAGCATATTTTCTACCAATGGCTTTGTGATTCAATGCATGGAAAGCAGATCGTCTTGGAAATTGTGGAAGTCCGCTGATGCGGGCCACTTCTTGTAACTCATCCACGACAACCGGATCGGCAATGTAAGCGCGACAATCACAAATCCGGGATGCAAATTCATTGGCTAACACTGCACCCAGGTTACTGGCATGTTCACCGTTTAAGCACTGTCGCAGGTCGTTTAGCATGATTTCATTGACTGCATAAATGCCGGAAGGAAGCGGGCGGAGAAAGCCACCACGCCCGATAACAGCATGGATGCCATTCAGGTCAACTTTTTCTTCTTCCAGATACTTGATGATGTTCTCCAAACGGAATTCATATTGGTCTATCACATGTTTGTAGGTATGCAATAATTTAGCCGGGTGTTTGATTACGACTGAAATCAAAGGTTTGTCGTCTTCATAAACGGCTACTTTGGTTGAAGTCGACCCCGGATTTATAACCAGAATTTTGTGCATAGTTGTATCAATTTGATGTAAGTCAACTATTTAGGAGCCGTATGATAAAGATAGGCGCCTATTCCCAGGAACAGAAAATTAGGTAACCACACAGCCAAGAATGGCGACATGGCGCCACTGACTGAAAATGAGGTTGACAAAGTGGAAAATAAAATATATATTGAACTTAATGCCAGTCCGATACCCAAATGAAGTCCGATGCCACCTCTTACTTTTCTCGATGCCAGTGATACACCCATCAGGGTCATAATGAAAGCTGCCAGGGGCATGGAAAAACGTTTATAATATTCGTCCTCGAAGGCCTGTGTGCTTCCTATCCCCCTGTTTTTGAGCCGGTCGAGGTGTTCTTTCAGTTGGGTGTTGTTCAATTGAGCACTTTCCTTAGCCGTAATAAAAAACTCCCGGGGTTGAACCATAATCGTTGTATCTAATGAGGTGCCTTTAACGATACTTTCGCGCATACCGTCAAAGTTTCGCAACAGATAGTCGGTAATTTTCCAGTGGTACAGTGAGTCCCAGGTGATTGACTCTGCTGTTAAGCGGGAAGTAAGAATCTTGTCTTCGAACTTTTCCAGAGAAAAACGATAACCTTTGTTTTGTTCTATTTCAAATCTTTCAATGTATAGAATCACGCCAGGTTCAATCTCCATTTGAATATTGCGGGCATAATTGGTTTTGAATTTCTTGATGTAAGCATCTTCAAATTCAAGCAGCTTTTCATTGGAGGGAGGTATGATATAGCCTCCCAGTATAAAAGACATGATGCTGATGATGGTGGCCGAAATCAAATAGGGTTTCATGATGCGTCTGAAACTGATACCGCTGGCAAGCATGGCGATAATTTCCGTATTGGAGGCGAGTTTCGATGTGAAGAATATTACCGAAATAAAAGTGAACAGGGGTGTAAACATGTTCATGTAGAAAGGGATAAAATTCAGGTAATAATCAAATATGATAGCCTCCAGCGGTGCGTTATTATCGAAGAAATTGTCTAATTTCTCAGTCAGGTCGAAAATAACCGCAATGCTTAAAATCAGAATAATAGAAAAGAAAAACGTACCAAGAAACTTCTTGATAATGTAAGTATCCAGTTTGCTGAGACCTATTTTCCGGTAATCAATCTTCATGAATAAAATGAAAGCTTATTTTTATTGTTATATGTTTATTTAGAAGTTAAGAAAGTAGGTCTAAAGTTCCCAGTCTTTCCTCTCTCTTAAATTTTAAACTCTTAAACCACATTAGTCTCATTAGTCTTTAAACTATCCACTATCAAAGTAAAGTTAGAAATTTTTATAAAATTTCTCCGGAAATCGGGGTGTTACATTTTTATAATACTCCCTGATGTGCAACATGTCGGCAGTTTCATCACCCGTAGGCATGAAAACCTCCTTTATACCCATTTCTTTTTTCTTGTAATCGATATAAGCCAGTTCGATCGGTACTTTGGCTTTCATGGCAATGTGATAAAAGCCCATTTTCCATTTTTTACGTAGGCTTCGGGTGCCTTCTGGAGTAACGGCCAGATGAAAATGAGTTCTTTTTTCAAATTCTTTCGCCATTTGTTCGGTTACAGAGGTCGCTTTGCTACGATCCACCGGAACTCCTCCCATTGATTTAAACATATAGTTGAAAGGGAAAACAAACCAGGATTTTTTGATTAAAAAGGAAGATTGGCGGTTGACTGCCCAATATGACAATTTTCCGATAATAAAATCCCAGTTACTGGTATGTGGTGCAACACATACGACACTTTTAGGGGGTTCTGCTGTGGTTAGTGTCAATTTCCAACCTGCGATGCGCAGTATCCAGCGACTCAATTTCTGCATATAAATTTCGTTTTTTGAGAATGCAAAGCTACAATATTTTTTTGAGATAGAAACAGTGACTAAATGTCCTGTAGATTATGGAATAATATAATGAAGGCGTTCAACTGTATGTGGGTTGAAGAAACCTAGTATCGCTCCCTGTAAATTGGTGTAGGGGTTGGCCGGACTCGATGAACCTCCTGGTCCTCCGGAAGAACCTCCCATACTCTTAAAGTACTCATAAACAGATTTACTGATGCATTGTACTTCAACTGAGATGCTGTCCCCCGGTTTTAATTCCGGATTATATACCACCAACAGATTCTCAATTTGGTTGCCGTTTGTAAGCCGGTCGTCATACACGTAATTATTTCCGGATATTTTACCGTTTACGGTTAAAACTATCCGGTAGTAGTTTTGTTCATCAACCGGATCGGTGTAGGTGACGTAAATTTCATAGAAATCGGCTGTTTGATTGGGTAAAACCGGCGGTCCTCCTCCCGGATAGATGGAGTTTACAACACGAAAAGTATCTACGGGAACATATTCCGGAATCCTGCCGGACGATGAAATTATTTCTTCCTCACTTTCAACAGTCAGGAAATAAGTTTGTCCCGATTTTCCGGTTAAGTTAACCGAAACGTAAATGCCGGGATTTATTTCGGTTAAAATCTCGCTGTTGCCTTCTTTGTCTGAAATGATAATGAGAGCGCCGCTTACCGGAGGAAATGTTCCGGTATGATACAGATTTACCGAACGTGTTAAAACGACTACCGCAGGTTCGCCACGTCCGATACTTGCTTCCACAACCAGTTGAGGGTGAGAGTCGTTGATGTTGATCTCAATGATTTCAGAACAAGAGGCTGATATAATTGCTGCGATGAGTATAATCAGTTTGTTATATCTCTTAGTTTTTAAGGGCATTTTTAAAATTTAAAATTATAGGTTATCGATGGAACATAAGTAAATAAATAGGTTTTTACTGCGTTGATGACTTCCGGATTGCTTTCATCAGGTTCGAAATCAATGGTAAATGGATTTTTCTGACCATAAGCATTATAAACTGAGAAGTTCAGGCTGCTTTCATATTTACTGGTTTTTTTAAGTATGCGTGTTGCTCCCAAATCGAGCCGGTGATAATCAGGCATTCTGTAGCCGTTGCGTTCGGTGTAATAATAGCGCACGTTACCGTTCACGAGGTACTTGCCACTCGGGAAGGTGACAGCATTTCCGGTATTGTACACCCAGGTAGCTGAGACCGACCATTTTTTGTTTATATCGTAAATGCCGACAACCGATACGTCATGTGTAATGTCTTGCCTTGCCGGGTACCAGTTGCCATTATTGATGCCATCAATCAGCCTTTCTGTCCTTGACCAGGTGTAGCCAATCCATCCTGTTAGTTTACCTCTTTTTTTTCGAAGTAAAACCTCTGCTCCGTAAGCTCTTCCTACCCCGAAAAGCAGTTCTCCTTCAATGTGTTCGTTAGCGTTGATGTCGGCGCCATTCTTCAAGTCGATCTGATTTTGCATCCAACGGTAATATATTTCGGTACTTACTTGATACATATCCTCTTTGAAATTGGTGAAATAACCCAGTGAAAATTGATCGCCGATTTCCGGTTTCACGTTGTTACTCGACGATAACCAGATGTCAGTCGGCAAGGTAGAAGTGGCATTCGAAATCAAATGCAGGTTTTGCGTATTCCGGGTAAAGCTGACTTTAACCGAATTTCTTTCATCAAAAATATAGGCGATATTCAGTCGGGGTTCAATTTGATAATAGGATTTAACAATCTGATTCTTAGCATAGGTTGTAGTATCCGTTATGGCTCCGTCGCGGTAGGTGTAAAAATCACCGGGACCGAATAAATGATAGGCCGAAAATCTCAATCCATAATTGATATTGAGATTATAAGTCGGTTTCCATGTATTGCTGATATAAACACCATTATCGACAGCAAACTTTTCCTGCAGACGGGTCGGTGTAAAGTCAGAATCTTCCGTGGTGTCGAGTTGTCCGGGGATGATGGTGTGATAAATCGAATTTAGACCAAAGGATAAAGTGTTTTTGCTGTTGGGATAGTATTGAAATTCATGTTTGAAATTCCAGTTTTTGATGATGGAAGTCAGACTAAACCCTGCGTCCTGCAGGATATTCACCTTATAGTCGTAGTTAGAGTAAATGATGGAAGTATTGCTGAATAATTTGGCATTCCACAAATGATTCCACCGTAGTGTTCCGGTGATATTACCCCAGTCTAAACCAAATCTTTCCTGAAATTCGAACACATCTCTGCCAAAATAACCTGATAAATAAATGCGGTTTCTTTCATCAACCCGGTAGTTTGCTTTCAGGTTGAGGTCGTAAAAATATAGTTTGTTGTTGTTAATCAGTTCATCGGGAGAAAGTTTTAAAAATAAATCCGCATAGGTTCTGCGGGCAGTCACAAGGTAAGAGCCTTTTTCTTTTACAATCGGACCTTCCAGGTTCAAGCGCGAGGAAATCAAGCCGATACCACCTCCGATGTGATGTGTTTGGTTATTTCCATCGTTCATTTTTACATCCAGTACCGAAGAAATCCTACCCCCATACTCGGCTGGTGCGGTACCTTTGAACATCTGGATATCTTTGATGGCATCACTGTTGAAAGTAGAGAAGAATCCCAACAGGTGATCGGCATTGTATACTGTCGCTTCATCCAACAAAATCAGATTTTGAGAACTGTTGCCGCCACGCACATAAAATCCGCCACTGGCTTCACCAACTGATTTGATGCCCGGGGTGAGTTTAAGTGTTTTCAGGATGTCGGCTTCTCCAAAAATCACCGGAACTTTGGCAATTTCTTTCACCTGCACCCTTTCAACTCCGATTTCAGTTGAAAGGATGTTGTCGTTGGTACGACGTGCAGTCACTTCTACTTCGTCCAACTGTCGGGTGTCGGGCTCCAGTTTGAAGTTTATCATCCGGTTTTCTTTGATGTTTATTGTCTGAATGAAAGGCTTATAACCCAAATAAGAAACAATAAATGTATATTGGTTTTCGGTAAGTGTCAGGGAAAAGTATCCGTAGGCATTGGTCGAAGCGCCTGCAACCGGCATTTCATCAACGAGAATAGTTGCTCCGATCAGACTTTCACCCGATGAAGCATCTGTAACCGTTCCACTGATGGTATGTTTTTGTGCTGCAAAAACGGAAACAGATATAAGTATGAATAGATGAAGCAGGTGTATTTTCATAAACTGATTTTTCAACGTGTAATTCAAATGGCGAAAGTAATAGCTTTGTTCAACCTGACCTCTGTTTTTCACTTTTTTTATCAGCTGATATTCTTTATTTGGCCTGCGGTGTTTATAAATTCAGAAAAAATCGTGCTGACAGCTCCTGTTTTATTTGTACTTTTGTCAACTATTATCAGCATTTTTCTGCTTATATGAAGTTTTTAGACGAACTAAATGAAAGTCAGCGCAAAGCTGTTGAGTTTTCCGATGGCGCATCGCTTATCATCGCGGGTGCAGGATCGGGTAAAACGCGGGTGCTGACTTATAAAATAGCTTATTTGCTTAAAAAAGGTCTGGCGCCTTCTTCTATATTAGCTCTGACTTTTACCAACAAAGCCGCCCGCGAGATGAAAAACAGGATAGCCGAACTGGTAGGAGAGCGCATTGCCCGTTATTTGTGGATGGGGACTTTTCACTCGGTTTTCTCCCGGATTTTAAGAGCGGAAGCAGATAAACTCGGCTTCACGAAAAATTTCACGATTTATGATTCTTCGGATTCTAATTCGTTGATTAAATCTATCATTAAGGGCATGAAACTGGACGAAAAGATTTACAGACCCGGTTTTGTGCACAGCCGTATTTCATCAGCCAAAAATAATCTGATTACCCCTGGGGCTTATGCAGGAAATACCGACATGGTTCGCTCGGATATGCATGCCAGGGTACCGCGTTTGCATGAAGTGTATAAAATTTATACAGAAAAATGTAAACAGGCCGATGCCATGGATTTTGACGATTTGCTGTTGCAAACAAATATATTATTTCGTGATTTTCCGGAGGTACTGCAAAAATACAGGGAGCATTTCAATTATATTTTAGTGGATGAGTATCAGGATACCAATTATGCACAGTACCTGATTATCAAAAAGCTTTCGGAACAACACGAACGGATTTGCGTGGTAGGCGATGATGCACAGAGTATTTATTCATTTCGAGGTGCGAATATCGACAACATCCTGCAGTTTAAGAACAATTATCAGTCGACGCAGGTTTTCAAACTGGAACGTAATTATCGTTCCACACAGACCATCGTGAATGCCGCGAACAGTCTGATAGATAAAAACGAACACCGCATTCCCAAAACCGTTTATTCAGAAAAGGCAGAAGGGGAGAAAATTAAGGTCATGCAGCTGTATTCTGATTTTGAAGAAGGTGCAGTCGTGGCAGAATATGTCAAAGACTTGAAAGAATCGGAGGATTATCTTTATCAGGATATCGCGGTACTGTACCGCACCAATGCGCAATCACGGGTGTTGGAGGATCAGCTTCGTAAAAGTCTCATTCCTTACCGGATTTACGGAGGCTTGTCGTTTTATCAGCGCAAGGAAATCAAAGACGTAATCGCGTATTGTCGGCTTGTTTGCAATCCTTCGGATGAAGAAGCACTGAAACGCATCATCAACACGCCTGCACGGGGAATTGGGGATACGACAGTCAATAAAGTGCTGGAATGTGCCATGTTGCAT
Organism: Paludibacter sp.; assembly: GCA_029973975.1. GTDB lineage: Bacteria > Bacteroidota > Bacteroidia > Bacteroidales > Paludibacteraceae > Paludibacter. The sequence goes on along the minus strand of JARKQF010000043.1, from coordinate 656 downwards.
GGAGTTACTGCCTGGGAAGTGATGGGCGATATTCTGAAATATAATTTGCAGGTGAATGCAGGTACAGCAGCCAAGCTGACTAAATTCAGGGATATGATTCGTGTATTTGCCGAACAGCGGGAAGTCCTGGATGCCTATCAGTTGGTGGATACGATTATTAAAACAACTGGTATCATCAGCGATACCTATACTGATAGCTCCCCTGAAAGCATGAGCAGAAGGGAAAATGTGCAGGAACTGTTGAATGCCATCCATGAGTTTTGTGAAATAAAGACGAATCAAAACGAGCCTTCTCTGTTGGTTGATTTTCTGGCGGAAGTTTCTCTGCTCACTGATCAGGATACAGATAAAAATGCGGATGATGATAAAGTTACGCTGATGACGGTACATGCTGCGAAAGGACTTGAATTCAAGGTAGTGTTTGTTGTTGGTATGGAAGAAGAGTTGTTCCCTTCAACTTTCGCGATGGATAGTCCCAGAGAATTGGAAGAAGAGCGCAGATTGTTTTATGTAGCCATCACCCGTGCAGAGGAACGTTGTTTTATAACCTATGCAAAATCACGTTTCAAAAACGGACAGGTAAACTTTGCCAATCCGAGCCGTTTTATAAGGGATATAGATCCGGCTTACCTTGATCATCCCGCTGATTTTCAGGT
>JARKQF010000017.1 GCA_029973975.1 Paludibacter sp. | reverse complement strand
GAACTCCTCAATCCTTTTGAGTTAAGAATTATCATCGAAATGAAACTCAAAAAGATACTCCAACTTCGGTAACATCTTTTATGAGGAAACGATCTCTCTCCAATCACTTCTTTCGGTAACATTTATTTATGAGGCAATAGGGCAGGCGTATTTTCATCATCACAAACCTTTGAAATAATAGCTGTTAATTTACTAGACCCCAAGGAACGCTTCATTTTATTAAACATATCGTAAACAACAAGGAAATTCATATTCCAGAAAAGAGTTGTCGATATTGTTTTTAATTTTTCCACACTCAGACGTTTTGACTTTTGCTGACTCTCTTTTTTCTCCTTATCCTCAATAACCATTCTTAATCTTGCAGAAATAAATCTGATAATCTTTTGTTGTTCAGGTTCCTCTCGTATAAGACTAAAAAATGATGTTAGTAGACGTAAGTGTACTCTCATTGCTTCCGAAAATATAGATTCGAGTCTTGATCTTTCTAACGAACCAGAACGATTTTTGATGATAAGTCCCATAACTTCGACTGTTTTAATACTTCTTCTCAATTCCATTGATAAATCATTGTTAAATTCATCTCTATGAATTGTATTGTTTCCATTGCATATATTTTCTTCCAGTTGATCTTCCTCTTTTAACCTTTTTGCCCTCTCTGATTCAGGAGTGGCATTCGGGGGTGGTAGAGCTGCTTTAACTACAACATCAACTTGTTTATCAAAAAAACTCATTTCCTTTTTACTCAACGAAGCTGGCTCGTATTTATCAAATAAGCAGAAAGCGTTAAGAATGATTTCATCCAATAGATATTCATTTTTAGAATGATGAGATATAAAAATAGCAATATAAGCATTCTCATCTTGATGGAGATTATTGATAATATGATCGATTTCTTTCTTATTATCATCTATGTGTTCAGCAAGATACTTAGCGACAAAAAAATAATATAGGTACGGGAAACAGAAACTATAATTATTTAAATGATCTAAATTAATCATACCCGTGTTACATAAATTTCTTAGGAGATTCTCTGAATTGATAGGTAAATTATATTTGTCATTGTAAGACTTAAAAAAGCAATTAAATTCATCTTTTGAAAGTTGATTTTTTTTCCCGTATAAAAATAGAAGGAAAATTCAGTCAAAAAGTTTATGTATGTGTCTATTTCATCGTTTTGTACTCCTTGTTTCCGCAAGTGCATGTATATAAGAGCTTGATAGCAATAGCCTTGAGAAGTTATTTCTTGGTCAAGCGGTCTTCCATAGGTTTGATAAATATTGATGACAGAAAGAATAAAAAAGGGATATGCAGGCATAATTCCACTACCGAAAGCCTTACCTAGTGCGGCATTAACCAACTCTGTTGTATTATCAATGTTTTCATAAATTTTATTTTCATCACTACCAAAACCGTTCTTTTTATCCGTTAAGTGTGTCCATTTATTTATTATTTGATTTCTTAATGAAGGTGAAAACTCTAATATCCTAAAGTGTGTAAAAGTCTTTAATATAGTATCATCTTTAATATTAAGACTGAAAATATCATCAACCATGACAATTTGGTGACTGTATGAGGATAAATTAGATATAAGTTTTTCTTTATTTTTAGCAAAATAAAAATCATCTATGATTGGAATTATTCTGTGCTTGTCAATTTCTTCTATAGGAAGGCCAATATATTGTTCTTTAAAAGCAGTTAATATTCTATTTTCGATTTTTCCAATATCACGATTGTTCTCCACGCGGATATAAATTGGAATATATTTTTTTTCTCTTAACGCAATAAAAATTTTCTTACATATGGTTGTTTTACCAGACTGATTTTCTCCTGCTATAAGAATATTGGGATATTCAAAAATGTCCTCGATTAACTCCGATAAATTAACTTTACTTTCATATTCTCTTAAGTCATCAAATTTTGCTAATTCCGGATTGACAAATATATCTTCCAAGAGGACAATATTCTTTTGTGAATGCGATTTTGCTAATAACTCAGTACTTTCCAAAAAATTTTTAGTCTGTTCAGTAATATCCAATTGTCTAATTTTGTATTCCTGTTCAACAGCACTTTTAATGCCTTCATATACAGTAAGCCATGCTCTGTCAGGATTCGAATATTCAGCCACTGGGCTCCCATCAGTAGGTAAAGCTAATAATTGAGATATTTCCATGTCATCTATCCAACCACACGCAGATAAAATAATGGGCACAACTGCAATTCCATTCTGTTTCTTCAACTTTAAAGCATTCTTTTTTTCTTTTATACAGGCCATTGACGAAAGAAAATTTGCAGAAATAAATAAACAAATGACATCTGCGTCATCTAAATTATTATTTATATGATTTTGAAATTCCTGCCCTGCTATTATTTTCCGATCATACCAATCTTCGATAAATCCATTGATTTTTAAAGGGGAAATATGTTTTCTGAATTGTTCAATATAATCTTCATCAAGGTGTGAATAACTAATAAACAGCTTCAATTGCTTTTTTTTATTCATTCATTTATCCTTGTTATTGAGATTTGATTTGGGAAAAAAATCGGAAATGTGACAGACAAATTGGGGCAAATATCGAACATTGACACTTACCACCCTTACACATCTCCTTTTTAGAAAACAGTTACACTTGTATCCATTCGTGACCTTTAAATAGCCTGTTACAAAGACATAAATAAATCATTATCAAAAACTTTCTGGATTGCCTGATCAAGTCCGGCAAAGATGAAAAGGAAGTATTTTATTCCTCCTCCGTTGTTCCATTTTCTTCTGTTGTCACGTCCGTTTCCTCGTCGCCATTCCCGCCTGTCTCATCATCCTTGTCATCGGCTTCCTGGGTTGTCCTGGCCACGCCGACGAGTTTTTCTTCCTCGTCAAGTTCGATCAATTTAACGCCCTGGGTGACGCGATGATTGACCGGGACTTCCTGCACCTTGAGGCGGATGACTTTTCCGGCATTACTGATCAGCATAATGTTTTCTTCGCCGGTGACCTGCAGCACGCCGGAGACATGGCCCACTTTGGGAACAGTCTTTAAATTCATCGTTCCCTTGCCGCCGCGGGTTTGCACCCGGTACTCTTCGATGGGTGTGCATTTACCGAAGCCATGTTCGGAAACAGTCAGCATGAAAGTACCGTTGGCGGGTATTTCCACACCGATGACATCGTCGCCTTCATCCAGCCTGATGCCGTGCACACCGCGGGCTGTCCGGCCCATATCGCGGACATCGTCTTCCTTAAAACGGATCGCCATCCCCAGTCGGGTGGCCAGAAAGATATCCTGATTGCCCATGGTCAACTGAACGTCGACCAGTTCATCACCCTCATCAATGGAAACTGCAATAATTCCGCCGATTCGGGGATTGGAATAAGCAGCCAGTTCAGTTTTTTTGATGATACCTTTTTTCGTAACCATGACCACAAATTTATCGGCAACAAATTCGCGTACCGGCAGAGTGGCGCTGACGCGTTCACCCGGAGCCAGATTCAACAGATTAACTATAGCTTTGCCTTTAGCGGCGCGACCGGCCTGCGGTAACTGATAAACTTTCAACCAGTGCACCTTGCCCGTATTGGTAAAAATAAGCAGGTAGTGATGGGTGGAGGCAATAAAGATTTTTTCCACAAAATCTTCTTCCTTGGTGCCCATACCCACTTTGCCCCGCCCGCCGCGGTGCTGACTCTTGTAAAGACTGACCGGATTGCGTTTAATGTAGCCGGAATGAGAGATGGTAACCACCATATCTTCTTCCACAATCATATCTTCAATGTTGATATCTTCCGAGCTCGCCACAATTTCCGTCCGGCGCTCATCGCCATAACGGCTTTTGATTTCCAGCAGCTCATCAATGATTACCTGCAGCACTTTTTGCGGATCAGCCAGGATACCGGCCAGTTTGGCGATAAGTGCTGTAACCTCGGCATACTCGGCATCAATTTTTTCCCGTTCCAGTCCGGTCAGGCGCTGCAGACGCATTTCCAGAATGGCCTTGGCCTGAATTTCCGATAATTTAAACTGTGCACATAACTGCACCGTCGCTTCCGCTGCATTTTTCGACGCTTTGATGAGTTTGATAATTTCATCAATGTTGTTCAAGGCGATGATATAGCCTTCTAAAATGTGCGCCCGTTCTTTGGCGCGGTCCAGTTCAAACTGCGTGCGGCGGATTACCACTTCCTGCCGGAAGGCGACGAATTTCTCGAGAACCTCTTTGAGATTGAAAATCTGCGGACGTCC
>JARKQF010000080.1 GCA_029973975.1 Paludibacter sp. | reverse complement strand
TAAACATGAGATATATATTGAATGAAAGTGCGCATTTTTTTGTAAGAACTCGGCAGTTTTACAGAAATACATCTTATGACTATTTTCCAAAAATGGTATATCAGTCAGAAGATCTTCTGTTTGGAATAGGATTATTTGTATAGAATAATAACAATAAAAATCTGCGATGAAAATATATTTATTCATATTATACTTAATGATATTCTCATCAATATTTTCAAGTTTAAGAGCACAGTCGGATATATCTGTTATAGATGATACAACAAGATTGCAGCTCAAAAATATTATTGAAGGTGTTAAGTCTACATTATTACAAGACGATCAAGATCTTATGATGTCAGAAGATGAAATTATAAGTTATATGGATAAGTTGCCTCCATTTTCAATATATAAAGACAACTATTTTATCACCGGAATTCCACTTAATAAAAGAATTGACGGAGAAACAGCAGATGCAAAATTTCAAATCAGCATAAGGCATAGGCTCACATCAAGCAAATTGCCTTTTAATTCATTTCTTTTTCTTACCTATACACAAAAATCGTTTTGGGATATATATCAGGAATCAGCGCCATTTAAGGACAGCAACTATAATCCCGGAATCGGATTGGGAAGGTATATAGTTGTGGATAACAGACTTACAGGTGCTATACTACTGCAGTTAGAGCATGAGTCAAACGGACGAGACAGCATTGAATCCCGAAGTCTCAACTGGGTTGGCCTCTCTGGCAAATATTTTATTACTTCCAATATATCATTCCATCTAAAAGTTACCGTTCCTTATCTGCTGGATGAAGGTAACAGCGATATTCTCGATTATCGGGGTACAGGTTTTTACACTGTAGATTATAAAAGCTTAAACGACAAATGGAGATTTTCAGGAACCTTCAGTCCCAAAAAAAGTGTAAAATCGGCCAACTTAAAGCTAACCGTAGCTTATAAAATATCTGACAGATTCAATCAGTATATTTTCACTGAGTTTAATAGCGGCACCGGCGACACCCTGCTTGAATACAAACGAAAAGATGTACAGCTTCGTGTAGGGATTAGTATAAAGCCGGATTTTTACAACGTGTTTTAGATATTCTATCAAAAATATGTATGATAAACCTAAAATTTACAATTATATAAATGCTAATTAGATGAAAAAAAAACAAATAATAATAGCATTCATATTTATATTCTCATCAATTACTAATGGTCAGATGATACAACGGAGCCCTCTGCATAAGCAAGAACTGCAAAGAAAAAAAATAGGAGTGGTTCTAAGTGGAGGGGGTGCAAAAGGTTTCGCGCATGTAGGTGTATTAAAAGTGCTCGAGGAGAATGGCATTCCCATAGACTATATTGCCGGCACCAGTATGGGGGCTGTTGTTGGAGGTTTATACTCGCTGGGCTACACGGCAGATATGATCGATTCATTAATTCAGGTACAGGACTGGAGACACCTGATGAGAGACGATGTTTATCGCGAAAATATACCTGCTTCGAGGAGGAATTATCAAAATAAATATGTTGTATCGTTGCCCTACAACACACCATTTGGCGATAGATCAGGTGGGGTAACAATTCCTGCGGGGGTATATTCCGGTCAGAATATCTACAACTTTTTCTTGAATTCTACAATCGGATATCATGATAATATCAATTTTGATGATTTACCCATACCATTCGGCTGTATTTCTGCAGATATACGTACAGGTGATGAGATAGTAATGCGTGAAGGTAATCTTGCCGAAGCAATACGTGCAAGTATTGCAGTCCCCGGTTTGTTTACACCTGTAAAAAAAGATAGTATGCTACTCATTGATGGCGGAGTAATCAATAATTACCCGGTAGATCTGGTACGCGATATGGGTGCGGACATTGTTATTGGAGTAATTCTTCCTACTGACAAAGAGTGGCTTGAACAGAGCAAGGGTACAATTACAGAAATAACCGAACAGATTTGGAATTTTATAGGACAGGATAAAAGAACTAAAAATATATTAGATACTGACATTTTGATAACACCCGAAACACACCCTTACGGAATGCTTGATTTCCAAAAGCCTGCTATTGATACGATTGTTGGGAGAGGCGTCACGGCTGCTATGAATAATCTGGATAAGTTAACTGACCTCAAAAAGTCACTTGGCATTGATGAGAGCTTGTCAGTCCCTTATGCTAAAAGCAATCTATTTATAGAACTTGATACATTTATCATCAATAATATCATCGTGGAGGGGATTACACCAAAAGAGCGAAGCTATCTTGACAGATGGATTAATATTGATGATACGTTAGTTGCCAGAGCTGAACTTGATAAGGTTATTTCGAAGATATACGGTAGCGGGATATTCAATAGGGTTAACTACCGACTCGAAGGTCAGAACCCTTTCGATATGATAATCACGGTAGATGTAAAAGAAACTAACAGGCTAAACTTAGGAATACATTTCAATAGTAATGATATGGCAGCTATACTAGCCAATACTACACTTCGGTTTAACAGTTCGCTCAATTCTTTGTTTGATATTACAACAAGACTTAGTCGTGATCCATATCTAATGATTGATTATTCTATCAACAGCGGTATATTTTACAAAGGTGGAATTAATTACAAAATAAGTAGAAACGATTTTAGTATATATGATAGAGGTAAATTGTCTTACAACCTGGGTATTACAAGAAACAAGATTAATCTGATTTTTTCAGAAATATACTTTGGGAATATCATGTTGCATCTGGGTGCTCAAATGGACTATTTCCATTTTTACAAGGCCATGGGAAGTGTTTTTGATCCACCACAAACAGAGTTAAATGATAAGATTTATTTTAATTACCTGCTTAATGGAGTTTATGATAATCTCAATAATATCTATTTTCCTACATCGGGACAATATTTTTCTTTTCAGTACTCATTGCACACAGATAACTTCGTGAGCATGGAAAATGAAGTCCCATTGAGTATAGTTAGCGCAGATCTAATCAAACCTTTTGCAATTAATGAAGAGGTGTTTCTTACGCCTCGTGTATCGACTAGATATATAATAAATGATAGTGTACCTCGTATGTACCGTAATCTTGTTGGCGGAAGAATAGATGGTCATTATATGCCTCAACAGATATCTTTGCAGGGATCTACTGGCATGGAATTTTTGAATAATATGGTTTTCACTACAGATGTGACAATTCATTTCAGATTTGCACATAACAACTATCTGTATACGAATCTCAATTATACTGCTCACAGTAATCGCTTGCACACGCTGTTTGAAGGTGAATCTTTTCTTGGAATTAATTTGGGCTACTCTTATATGACTGTAGCGGGACCACTGCTACTTGAGTTGGGGTATTCAGAACTGTCTCGACGAGTACATCCATACCTTAGTTTAGGGTATTATTTTTGATATCACTAAAAAGGAATCAAAAAAATATAGTCTATTTCGAGTTAACAAGAAGTAATTTCACGTTAAATATTTTAAAACATAATTGGTAGTATTTCCTATTAATTATCTTTGTAAGTGAACGCTCACTTATTCTATTTTATCCTTGAAAATTATAAATATATGATTGAAAGAAAAGCAATATTCATTTCAGAAGATAAGCTCACCAATATTTTTAGTGAAAATAAGACTTTGGTTGTTTTTGATTTTGAAAACAATCAAGTTATTGGTGTTGAAACTATTGTCTTAAAAAAGAAATTTAATTCAACGGAAGAAATTTTACATTATTTGCAAAGAAAATACATCAATTTAGTATATGTCTCTGAAATGGATATCGAAACAGAAATAAAATTCAGCAATTTCAATATTAAGGTGAAAACAGAGTCTATGCTGAATGACGATAAACTACTAAATACAATTTATTTTTCACCACCTCATTTCTAAAATATACTTCAAAATGATTATATCAACTTTTGCTTAAAATTTAATTTGAAACTATATTAGCCCTCAAATAAACCGAGCAGTAAAAAATAAAAGTTATTTTTACAACTGCTATGGAAAAGAGGAAAAATTTTACATCGAAAATCAAGGCTGAATTAGTTTTATCCTTGTTGCGTGGAGAGGATCCGGAGCTGCTTAGCCGTGAATACGGAGTTACTCTGGCTGATATCAACCTTTGGCGGGATCAATTTATCGAGAGTGGTACCGACGGGTTCAAACGTAAACCCGACGATTCGAGGCTGGGTGCTGCCGAGCGTAAGATCGGGCAACTGCAGATGGAGCTTGAACTCACAAAAATAAAGAACGAATTGGCAGCAAAACTAAAAAGGAAATAATCTCCATGCTGATAGAGGAACATTATCCATTAACCGGGAAACCATATCCGAAGCGTTTGATATTCAAGGTAGTCGGCTACAGCAGCAGCACCTGGTATGAAAACCCTACTCCCAAAACAGGGAAACGGGGCAGAAAACCCAAGCATAGCGATGAATAGTTTTACAGGAGATTAAGGAAGAAATTAAGAAGAGTACATTCAACGCTGAAGGTTATCTGAAAGTGAAGAAGCGCATGGGTAAAAGGAAGATAAACGCTCTGGTAGCCGGCAAGGCACGTGTGAACCGCATCATGCGGGAAAACAACCTGCTGAGCCCCTACAGAAGGCCCGGGAAGACGAATAAGCGCGAACATGATGGTACTATAATCACGGATGCACCCAATGTAATGTGGGCCACTGACGGGAAGAGGTTCTGGATTGAAGGGTCAGGCTGGCATTGGTTCTTTGGTGTGATCGATCATTTTAACGATGAGATTATCTCATGGCATATTGCAAGGAAAGGCAACCGTTTTGCCGCCATTGAGCCTGTTAGGGCCGCTGTACGGAAGACTTTCGGTTCGGTAGGTAAGGATGTGTGTAAAGGAATGAAGTTGCAATTAAGAAGCGACCATGGCTCGCAGTATGACTCTGCTGATTTTATGAATGAAATGAAATTCCTGGGATTGGAGATGTCCAAAGCGTTTGTACGGTCACCGCAATGCAACGGGATAATAGAGCGGTTTCACCGCACCCTGGAAGAACAGGTGTTGCAAACAGAAACATTTTCTTCCTTTGAGGAAGCTTATAACAGTATTAATCAATTTATTAATGACTACAACACGGATTGGATATTTCATAGACTGGAATACTGTTCTCCTGTAGAATACAGGGAAAAGTACGCCTAAAGCCAGCGAAAAGAAAATGATGACATACCATCGGTCAATAAGGATCCTGAGGTTCAGCTTGTCCTCATTTCAAGTGGCTCAATGCCACGAAGAAATGAAATAGCTCTTCAGTCAATGATAAAAGGGGCAATTACTTACAGTAACACCCCTTCTATAAATCCTTCGGTATAATATATCACCATCGGATCAGCTTGTCCGATACAAAAGTAATAAAAAAGATTAAATACAATTAATGTGCTCGGTTATTACGGGCTAATACACAAATATGAGAACAGCACCTGTCAAATAATAAAACCTGTATTCCTTTTTTGACCTGTATTTGGAAATACGAGGGAGTGAAAAGGGTAAATTTATTTCGTTTCTTTGAACGATACAACCATAAGAACTGTTCTTTGAAAATAGAGGGATATTGCATCCCAACATGGAATAACTGGTGTAAATACGACGTTATCGAACATTAAATATCAATTTTCTGCACAAAAAGCATTTACCATCAAACAAATTGAAATATGAAAACACTAAAAAAAATTCTCATCGTAATACTGATTCTCATCGTGATACCGCTTATTGTGGCACTTTTTGTACCGAAAAAATACAAAAGCAGTGGCGAAATCGTTATCAACAAGCCCCAAAAAGAAGTGTTTGAATACATCAGGTACGTCAAAAATCAGGACAATTTCGGGGTGTGGCAGCTTTCTGACCCGAATATGACGAAAACTGCAGAGGGAACGGATGGCACGGTCGGTTTCAGGTACAGCTGGGACAGCGAAACCCTCGGAAAAGGGGCACAGGTCATTACCCGCATCGTGGAAAACGAAAGAATGGAAAGTGATTTGTTTTTTTACGATTTCGGCGACGAACCCAACAAATCCTACATCACGGTCGGGGAAAAATCGCCCAACGAAACCCTCGTAAAATGGGGGATTTCGGGAAAATCGCCCTACCCATTCAACCTGATGAACCTCTTTATGAATATGGACAAGGACTTCGACAAAGGTTTACGAAACCTGAAAGAGATCGTGGAAAAACAGCCCTCTCCCACTGCCGCTGCCAGGAAAAGGGTACAGTTCAAAACCGAGATAAAAGCCCCTGCCGAAAAGGTGTACCGCACGATGCTCGGGCTGGACGATAAAACGACCTACGAGCACTGGACATCGCTGTTTCACCCCGGTTCGACCTTTGAGGGAACTTGGGAAAAAGGCTCGAAAATCCTGTTCATCGGTACGGACGAAAACGGTAAAAAAGGCGGAATGATAGCCGAAGTTGTCGAAAACAATCCCAACAAATTCGTTTCTATCCGCTCCACGGGAATACTGGACGGGGATAAAGAAATCACTTCGGGCGAACAGGTAGAGCAATGGACAGGCGGTCTTGAGAATTACACTTTTGAGGAAAACAACGGCATCACGATCCTTACCGTTGATATTGATGTTGTCGAAAGCTATGCAGATTATTTCAACCAAAACTACCCGAAAGCATTGCAAAAACTGAAAGAAGTCTGCGAGAAATGAGAATGATGAGCACGGATATTCAAAATTACAATGACAGCCAATCGGGAAATGACAGGGAAATCTGCCGTCTGCTTTTTGAGGAAATAAACAAAAATCTTCCCGAAGCCGAATGCAAAATCTGGCACAGACATCCCATTTGGTTCTTGGACGGAAACCCGACAGTCGGTTACAGCAGACAAAAAACCGGAATACGGCTGATGTTCTGGAGCGGAGCAGATTTTGACGAAGACGGATTAAACGTGAAAGGAACAAAATTCAAAGACGCTTCCATATTCTACAATTCGGTCGAAGAAATCAACACCGAAGACTTAAAGCGGTAGCTCGAAAAATCAAGGGAAATCCAATGGGATTACAAAAACCTTATTAAACGGAAAGGAAAACTAGAACGGCTGAAATGAACTATAATGGGAAGTCCTTCAGAATTTACAAAAACAAAGAATAGAGGAAAATGCTAACACCCAGAACACCACGTATCTGTCCGCAAGGGCACAAATACTATAAAAGCGGCGACTGTCCTACCTGTCCCGTTTGTGAAAAGCTGAAAGAACCGACTTCGGGTTTCCTTGCCTTAGTGGGCAATCCTGCAAGAAATGCTTTGTTGCACTATGGCATTGATACTATTGAGAAATTAGCAGGGCATACTGAAAAAGAAATTCTTTCGTTGCACGGCATCGGCAAGGCTTCCTTGCCAGCATTCAGAAAAGCGTTGGAAGAAGCGGGATTAAATTTTAAATCATGAAAAAATCTACTGAAAATAAACCCACTTTCTGTGCCTTTTTGCGTGGGGTAAACGTAAAAGGAACGAATATGAAAATGGCAGAAGTCTGTTCCGTATTTGAAAAAACGGGCATGGAAAACGTGTCGTCCGTCCTGGCATCAGGCAATATCCTGTTCTCATCCGATAAGAAAAAAGATGAGTTAAAAGCACTGCTGGAAAAAGCTATGTCCACACACTTCAATTACGATGCTTTTCTTTTCATAAAAGACAAAACCGAGGTTGAAACTATTTTTACTGAAAATCCATTTGATGCCAATCCCGATTTTCACATTTATGGTTTTGCAGGCATTGCAGGCATTGAAAAAACGCTGATGGAAGAATTTGAAAAGTCGAAAAAAACGGAAGAAGAAAGGGGTTTGATAGCAGCAAACAATTTCTATTGGAGAGTACCGAAAGGAAACACATTGGAGTCTGAATTCGGGAAAATATTAGGACGGAAAAACTTAAAAGATACTTTCACTTCCCGTAATCTGAATACGTTTGAGAAGGTCTTGAAAAAGATGTAAGAATTATAAAGCCACAAAGAAAAAAACGTAGAATATATTCCGAAATCTGATTGTGAGAAATATTGACTCTCTGATTTTTCCTCATGTTTTTTGTAATTATGATTTCAATACACCGAAAATATAGTCATTATTGTAATTATAACTTCAATAAATTTGAATAATTCGTGTTTTTGCAAGTATGGTATAATATTTCTAGTCTATAAGGAACTTATTCTGGAGATGGTTCCCATCCTGTAGTTTTGAAATGATAATAGGTGTTGCCGGTTATCCCGGAAAGGATATCAATTAAAATAAAAACTTGCTTGATTTGGATGAAATCCGGAAGACCACATCGAAATCAAACAAGTTTATCGGTTGCTTATTCAGCTTAATCTAAAGCTTCTGCCTTAAATCCTTTGCTTTGGACGATGGCGATTACCTCGTCTGCTGTGATACCTTCGGATTGTACGGTCAGGATCTTGTCCTGATTATCGATGTCCACATTCCACTCACGGATACCTTCCGTACTATCCAGACCGGGTTTTACTCTGGAAACACATCCCCCGCAATTGATGTTTGTCTTGAATTGAAGTTTTTTATTTTCCATTTTTCTAACTATGAGTTATAAGTTATGAATTGATCTTTTTCCATTTCAACCTCAGGCTGTTGGTTACCACACTGACACTACTCAATGCCATGGCCGCTCCTGCAATCATAGGATTTAACAGGAAGCCATTGATGGGGTAGAGGATGCCTGCTGCAATCGGGATACCAATCGTATTATAGATAAATGCCCAAAACAGGTTTTGTTTAATGGTCGCTACAGTTTGTTTGGACAGCCGTATGGCCTGCGGTATCTTGGTGAGGTCGGATGAAATGATGGTCATCTTGGCTACGTCCATCGCGATATCACTTCCTTTCCCCATGGCGATACTTACATCCGAAGTAGCAAGTGCCGTACTGTCGTTGATACCATCTCCGACCATAGCTACTACCTTGCCTTGCTGCTGCAGTTCCTTGATAAAATCGGCTTTGTGCTGAGGCAATACTTCTGCCTTGTAATGATGAATGCCTGTCTGTTGTGCAATAGCTTTGGCCGTGGTTTCATTGTCTCCGGTCAGCATATAGAGGTCGATGCCCATATCCCGCATCTGCCGGATAGCTTCGATCGATGTCTCTTTGACCTTGTCGGAAATCGCAATTACCGAAAGTGCTTGCTTGCTATTTGAGAACCAGATAACGGTCTTGGCCTGATTTCCCCATTCATCGGCATATTTCAATAAATCATCTGAGATAGTGATATTGTTCTCCGTCAATAGTTTCTTGTTGCCGGTGAAATAGGTTTCATCGTTATGATCGGCTTTTGCTCCTTTTCCGGTGATACTGTCGAACTTTGTCAAGGGAGTGATCGCTACACCTTCCAAATGTTTTACCACCGCTTCAGCCAATGGATGTTCCGATTGTTTTTCGATGCTGAACAGGATATCTTTGGTGGAATCATTATTATTCAGCCATTGGATATCCGTTACCTGCGGCCTGCCTTCGGTGATCGTACCGGTTTTATCCAATACAACGGTATTTACTTTCTTCGCTAACTCAAGGCTTTCAGCATCTTTGATCAAAATGCCATTTTCAGCACCTTTGCCTACACCCACCATAATAGCGGTAGGGGTAGCCAGTCCCAATGCACATGGACAGGCAATTACCAATACCGTAACGGCAGCCAGTAATCCCTGTACTACACTGTTGTCGCCGCCTAAAAGCACCCATAGGATAAATGAGAGAATGGCAATGCCAATGACTATGGGAACGAAAATACCGGCAATCTTGTCGACCAGTTTTTGTACGGGAGCTTTACTTCCTTGCGCATCCTGCACCATTTTGATGATCTGGGCAAGCATTGTCTCCTTGCCGACTTTTACCGCTTTGAACCGGAAACTTCCTTTTTGGTTGATTGTACCTGCAAATACTTTTTCGTTTTCTTCTTTCAGTACAGGTACAGGCTCACCGCTAAGCATGCTTTCATCTACATAGGAATTACCGGACGTTACTATACCGTCCACCGCAATCTTTTCTCCCGGTTTGACAACGATGATATCGTCTACATTCACGTTTTCTATAGCGACCTGTTCTTCGATTCCGTCGGGTCGTATTACTGTTACGGTTTTGGGTTGCAGACCCATCAGTTTTTTGATTGCTGTGGAAGTATTACCCTTGGCTTTTTCTTCCAATAATCGCCCTAACAGGATAAAGGCGATAATAACCGCTGCGGCTTCAAAATATACATGTGCATGCAATCCCCTCTGATGCCAGAAGTCGGAGAATAGCATATTGAAGACGCTGAACAGGTATGCAATACCGGTACTCAATGCGACCAGGGTATCCATATTGGCCGAGCGGTGTTTGGCTTGCTTCCACGCGTTGATATAAAAATCCTTTCCCAGCCAGAATACTACAGGAGTGGCGAAAAGCCACATGATCTCATTGGCATAGGGCATATCCATATAGAACATGCCGATTACTACAACGGGTAAGGCCAGTATAACCGCCCAAATAGTTTTCTTTTTGAGCTTTTGGAATTTCTCGGCGTGGATATTTTCCAATGTTTCCTGCTGCGTGGTTTCATCTTCTATCAACAGGTCATAACCGACAGATTGAACCGCTTTTTGCAGTCTTGCAGCATCGGTCATGTTGGGTAAGTACTCAACAGTAAGGTTTCCCGTACCGAAGTTTACGGATGCGTTGACCACTCCCGGTTCATGCTCTACGATAGTTTGGGCACTGCTAGCGCAGGAAGCACAAGACATGCCCAATACCGGAAAGGTGTGTTTTACGGTGGTAACACCATAACCAAGATTTTTGATTGCTTTTACCGCCTCGGCCACGGTTTCGTTGTTATTTACAGTAATAGCCGCCCTGCGATTATTGATCTCCACTTTGTGCGCTTCCACACCTTTGACTTGCGACAATCCCTTATCCACAATCAGTGCGCAGTGTTCGCTCTCTACATTTTCCAGCGAAAGAAATATTGTTTGTGTATTGTCTGTTGCCATAATTGTTCAATTTTAATTAGACTATTTGAGTCGCTTGCTCCTCGATTGTTAATTTTCCGTTTGGCAAAGTAAATCAATTCACATTGCACCCACTTGTCGAAATAGTTCCTCGTTTTTTTGTTGACAATGCAAAGTTGGCAATAAAAATAGATTATCCTGTTGTAGTTTTATGGATTTGATTTGTAAGATTTACGGATGTGGTTTATTCTCCGCAGAATGCGCGTAGATTAGGTGCATTATTCTCCGTGTTTTTTGCGGAGAATAAACGGTGTTTTCACCGTAAGATGATCGTGTGTCATATGGAAGTGCGATTTTTATTCACTCCAATACCTTCCTAAGAGATAATTCAACCAATTCTCAGTTTCGGGTAGTCCTTGTGCTACCGAAATAAGATTTTTCGGGTCAATCACTTGGTATTTTTCAGGTAATTTCAAAAGATTTGTCCAAGTTTCATGTAAGGTTTTGCCCGATAAAAATTCCTTTGCAGGATTTTCATTTAACAGTTTGATATTGCCTTGAGGAATAACGTGCATATGCAAATAATCAGTAGCGCCATACTCTTGTGCCTTTACCATTTCATTGACAAGTAATGTTTGTCTGAATAATTGGTCGAATGGTTCAAAAAAGATCCCTTCAATAAATTTTTCGGAAATAGGTATAGTTCCATTCAGTGGGGAGTCCGTACTTTCTAATAACGGTAAATAACGCTCTTTACGCTCTTGTCTCATCGTTCCGGAGCCGGTTATCTGTAATACCTTTTATTTCTATAAATGATAATTTTCCATCACATAATTCTATTAAATCTATGCGTAAACTCATAAATTCAGAATCCTTATTGTATTGAAATTCAGAGTCAATATACCTGGGATTACTTAAAATAAGTTTTCTCCATAACTGTTATTTGAAAAAGCAAATATAACAGTTATGTACCTATAGTCCAAAAGAATTATCCCTTTTTTTATAATTAAACTTCCGTGTTTAGCTTAGTTTTGATTCCGTGTTTGGTGATATTTTATTTCCGTGTTTGGCGAAGTTTTAGCAACACCTGTATTGCCGGCATAATCACACTTTATCCAGCGGTTTTCTTTTGTCTTCCCTGATCTGTTTGAAATGACTTGGCGTGAGTCCGGTTACTTTTTTGAACTGATTACTAAGGTAAGCTACACTCGAATAGTTGAGACGATAAGCAATTTCGCTCAACGACAATTCATCATACACTAACAGCTCTTTTACCTTTTCAATCTTCTGGGCAATAAAATATTTCTCGATAGTCGTGCCTTCCACTTCCGAAAAGAGGTTGGACAGATAATTGTAATCGTGATGCAATTCTCTACTCAATAGTTCGGACAGGTTCGTTCTGGTATCGTTATCATGATGATGTACAAGGTTGATAATGATATTTTTGATTTTTTCGATGATCCTGCTTTTTTTGTCATCAATCACCTCAAAGCCTAACGGGATTAATACGGATTCTATCTGTTTCCTTTCTTCGGATGTAAGTTCTTTACCGAGCGTCACTTCGCCCAGCGTGATTCTTTTCACGTCTAACCCCAGTTTTTCCAACTCTTGCTGAACCACCATGATACAGCGGTTACACACCATGTTTTTGATGAAAAGTGAGCTCATAGTCGTTTTCCGTTCATAGTTATCTTCTTATGATAAACCCTATAGGTAAATTGGAGGCTAAGCCGGATGAACCCGACTTAGCTTTCCAAATAGGATCAGTCTGACTTAACTCTTCAAAGAGGTCATATCAATCACAAAACGATATTTCACATCGCCTTTCAACAGCCGTTCATAGGCGGTATTGATATCTTGTATATTGATCAATTCGACGTCGGCAGTAATATTATGTTTGCCGCAAAAATCGAGCATTTCCTGTGTCTCTTTGATGCTTCCGATGGTCGATCCGGCAAAGTTCTTGCGTGCAGGGATCAGGCTGAAAGCCGCGATGGGTAGCGGATGTTCGGGAGCTCCGACCAATGCCAGTGTGCCGTCTACTTTAAGCAGACGCAGATAGGCATTCACGTCGTGTTGAGCCGAAACGCAGTCCAATATAAAGTGCAGCGTGTTGTAGTTAGCTCTCATCTGCTCCTTGTCTGTCGATAGGATGACTTTGTCTGCTCCCAACCGTTTGGCGTCGGCTACTTTTGACGGGGAGGTGGTGATAACTACTACATGGGCTCCCATTGCTTTCGCCAGCTTTACGCCCATATGTCCCAATCCGCCAATACCAACAATACCAACTTTGTGCCCGGGGCCTATCTTCCAATGTTTCAAGGGTGACCAAGTGGTTACTCCCGCGCAGAGCAATGGTGCAGTAGCAGCCAGATCCAGGTTTTCTGGGATATGTAAAACGAAATCTTCGTCTACTACCACTCGCTCAGAGTAGCCCCCGAACGTCTGCCGGTTGAGATGTTTGTCGTGACTGTTATATGTCTGAATATTTCCGTTTTCACAATATTGTTCGTTCCCATGCTTGCATTGCTCGCATTCCCGACAACTGTCTACCATACAACCGACGGCAGCAAGATCTCCCACTTTGAATTTGGTTACGCCGTCGCCGACTTTTGTGATTCGTCCCACAATCTCATGTCCCGGTACATTGGGATATATCGTCCCATGCCACTCGTTCCTTGCGGTATGTAGGTCGGAATGACATACGCCGCAAAATAGAATATCGATCTCCACATCTTTTACCGTTGGTTCTCGGCGGTCGATGCTCATCTGTTGTAAATCTGCTTCGGGGGCTTCTGTCCCAAATGCTTTTACTGAAAATGTTCGCATATGTTATTGCTTTAAGAGTTTACTTTCCGGATATAATCAACTTGTGCCTGATACAAAAATAGATATTATCTGTATTAATTGCTATTTCTAAAGGATTAATTCGAGGCCGGTCGATGGTATAGTGTTATGATTCTGGTTTTATCACCATTATTTCGGAAACAAAATGCCGGTAATTTCCCTGCATAGCGATATAAATTCTTCCTGGAGTGAAAGATTATACCCAGCCAGGATTAAGACCATTTACATAAACATCTGGCCATTGTCGGGCGACAGTATCTTCTTTTCGCTTTTCGTTGCGTGCATGCAGTACGACCTGATACTCCTGATATATAAGCATTTGGGCTGCCAATAAGCCAGGTCCGTCCGATGAGCCCATAATAAATATTCTTGCCATGTTAATGATATCTATTTTTGATCCTGGAACGTCAAGTCTTTGTCCTTGCTTGTTATCCATTGAGGT
>JARKQF010000328.1 GCA_029973975.1 Paludibacter sp. | reverse complement strand
CGTTACCATTTATTATGATATTAGCTGCTTATGGGGTGAATAACATCAGCAACAAAGAAAAAAAATACTTTAAATGGTATATGGCACTGATTTTTGTTATTTTGATTGCCTGGAGTTGGTTTAAATTATCCGGTAGGGGATTGGTGTAAAATAAAATGTATATTATGAAGGTATTGTTCGTCTGCAGTAAAAACTCCGGTGGAATATCACCCTTTGTCAGTGAACAGGCTGATGCACTCTCTATTGCCGGCGTTCAGGTTGTCATATTTACAATTATTGGTAAAGGGTTGATTGGATATCTCGGTAATCTGAATAGGTTAAAGAAAACCATAAATGATTTTCAACCAGATATTGTTCATGCGCATTACGGACTTACGGGTCTGTTGGCGAATTTTCAACGAAAGGTGCCGGTTGTCACAACTTTTCATGGTTGCGATATCAATCGTTTTTCACTGAGACTTTTTTCATACGTGCCCTTGCTGTTTTCGGCTTTTAATATTTTCGTTTCAGCTGCTCAGGTGAAGAAAGTAAGATATATTGCACGGAAACATCTTGTAGTTCCATGTGGCGTTGATTTTAATGTATTCAAACCTGTTGATAAGACCAATGCCCGCATGCAACTCGGATGGAATACTGATAAAAAGTATGTGTTGTTTTCAAGCGGTTTTGATCGTCCGGAGAAAAACGCGCAACTTGCTAAAGATGCTTTGTCGTTGATGCCGGATGTGGAATTAGTAGAACTGAAGGGATTCTCACGTACTGAGGTTGTATTAGCCATGAATGCTGCAGACGCAGGATTACTCACATCTTTCAGGGAAGGGTCTCCTATGTTCATCAAAGAAATGATGGCTTGTAAACGTCCGGTTGTTTCTACCAATGTGGGTGATGTGGAGGAACAATTAAGCGGCTTGAAAGGATGTTTTATTGTTCCGTTTGACACACGTGCGGTTGTTAATGCTTTAAAGGAAGCAATGACCTATGAATCAGTAGAAGTGGAAGCAGCAAGATATCAGCAGATTGATAATCAATATGTAGCAAGCAGATTAATCAGAATTTATTCAAAAATTAAAAAATATTGACCCATGTGTGGTATTTGTGGTATTGTAAATTTCAATCATCAGCCTGTAAAAAAGGATGAACTGAAGTCCATGATGTTGAAGATCAAACATCGGGGTCCGAATGATGAGGGTACTTTTCAGCATGAGAACATGGGATTCGGGTTTGTAAGATTAAGCATCATCGATTTGTCATCCGCTGGTCACCAACCCATGCAGGACGAATCGGGAAGATATACCATCGTTTTCAATGGCGAGATTTTTAACTACATCGAATTGCGGGAAGAACTGCTTTTAAAGGGGCAAACGTTTCATTCTCAGACCGACACGGAAGTTCTGCTGAAAATGTATATCACCTATGGCGTTGATTGTTTGGATAAACTGAATGGTATGTTCGCTTTTGCCGTACATGACAGGCATACAAACCGGATTTTTGCAGCCAGAGACCGTTTCGGCGTAAAACCTTTTTATTACGTAATGACAGAATCGGGCTTTTTCTTTGCTTCCGAAATACCTGCTATTTTGGAAGTTTACGGAAAAGAAAATAAAGCAGATAATTCGGTAATATTTGATTACCTCGCATTTAACCGGACTGATCACACAGAAAATACTTTTTTTAAAGGTATTAAGAAACTTCAGCATGGTCATTGCCTAAAAATAGAAAATGGGAAAGTCAATATACACAAGTGGTATGATCTGAAATCAAAAATATCACATCAAAAAGGTGACATTGCCTATTATAAATCATTATTAACTGATGCGGTTCGTATTCGACTGAGGAGTGATGTGCCGGTAGGTGTTTGCCTGAGTGGAGGGCTGGATTCTTCTGCCATTACCTCGATTATCGCTTCTGAACTGAATAATCCGGCCGTGAATACTTTTTCAGCGGTATATACACCCGATAAACAAGCTGATGAATCAAAATTTATCAATTTGTATAAACCTTTGTTGAGTAATATGCATGCT
>JARKQF010000323.1 GCA_029973975.1 Paludibacter sp. | reverse complement strand
TATTGGCGATAAATCCAGAATGGTTGAACTTTTGGAAAAATACTCGTTTGAGGCAATCAAACAAAATCGCATTATGGATGTCATCGGCCAGGTCAACAGAACGGATCAAGAACTTATTGCTTCTAGCCCTGTGTTGAGTTTAGTTTATTCCTGGCGATATTTATTATCTTTTGATATTGACACGGGTGAAATCTGGTTAGATAAAGCCAGCAAGTTAATGGAAACTCTGAACCCAGATTCCAGATTGAAACCTGTTGAAAATGAAATTTGGGGGCTGATAGCAGCTGGGAAGTCCATTATTGCTGCTGCCCAGTTTGATATGAATAAAGCGCTGGAACTTTCAAGGCAAACACTGCGCTTATTGCCAGAAGAAAATGATTTCGCACATAGCTTTGCTCTTTTAAATCAGGGAATTACGCTTTCGATCAACGGAAAATTGACAAAGGCCATTCGCGTTTTGCGCGAAACGATCAATACTGGTGAGAAATCTGGGAACTGGTTCGCAATGATGATTGCCCGTATCAATCTGGGAGAAATATTGATTGACAACGGGCAACTCGACCAGGCTATGATTTTATTTGAACAGTCCATAAAATTTTCTTCCACTACACCCGGAAAATATTCTACCTTTGAAAGCTTTTATTTAAAAGAGATTTCCGATATCTATTTGGCAAAAAATCAACTAGATAAAGCACAACAATATTTACAAAAAAGTATTGAAAAGAGTGGCAGTTCCTTGCCATCTTTCAACGAATTCGACACCCATATTCGCATGGCTCATCTATTTCATTGCCAGGGGAATTTCCTACAATCAAAAAGTGAGCTGACACTAGCAAGACAGCTTTCAATCACGAGCCAGGCAAGATTAGACGATATGATTCTCGATCTATATGAAGTGAAGTGGGCTTTGCAGAGAGGTCAGATTTCATCGGCCCAGAAATTGATGCAAAAACTTGGACTAGATGAAAAAACCAGTCTGAGAGAATTAAGAAGCATTCCCTTTACTATGGCTGATAACGCACTGATTATTATTGCCAGGAGTTTACTTACCCAGGGCCGTTTACAAAATGATCCCGAAAAACTGAACCTGGCAATCGAAAAACTCAATGAACTAGTTCCATTGTTAATTGATGCGGGTATGGTCGAGCATTTGATTGAGGTTTACATCTTGCTATCATTGGCTTACCATGAACTCAACAAAAACGATGAAATGCTCACAATGGTGCATACTGCCTTGAAAACTGCTGAGCCTGAAGAATTCCGACAATTGTTTTTGGACGAGGGAATTCCAATGTCGCAAATATTGATTCATTATCTGGCTGCGCTAAAACAAAAAAAATTCAGAGACAATTTGCCAAGCAAAAGCTTTGTAACCGACCTTCTCTTTCGCCTGACCAATAGAGAAATCGATTTGAAAGAAGACGAAAAAGAATTTGAACCTGGCCCGGAAGATGACGTTTTGATAGTCGAATTGCTGACCGCCCGAGAAAATGAAGTTTTGCAATTGGTGGGCAAAGGATGTTCCAACCAAGAAATCGCATTGGCACTTCATATCTCAGTAAATACTGTAAAGAGGCACCTTAATAATGCCTTTATGAAATTAGGGGTTTCTACCCGCACCCAAGCTATTCGAGTTGCTCATCAGCAAGGGTTTATCAAATGAGACAAACAAATACAGTTCCAAATTAACACTAAGATAACACTTCTGATTCAAGACAGTCTATTCCCTTTGCATTAACCTAATCGATAGATAAATTCGAGCGTATTTATGCGCCGAGTTTTTTGTGTAAACATGGATAAAGCCGAACTAATAGTAAACGCTTATCGGTAATTGTCGGTTTTCCTGTGCCCGCAAAAAAATCTCGTAACCATATAGATGACCCCTTCATGCAGTGAGACAGTCTGGTGGTTCCATTGATAAGTGCATGAAGATCATGGAGGTAAAGTAAACATTATGAGGATCCTTTTCTTGTCGGACATTGCCACAGTTATTCTGGATATTGTCGCTTGGATCATCTTTCACTTAAGTATCGGGTATTCCTGTTCCAAGATCTCAATAGAACGTTTTAATCCGGAAAAATGGTGGTATCAAACAAAACCATGGGAAAAAGGCGGTGAAATCTATCAACAGCTTTTCCGCGTGAAAAACTGGAAGAAACTGATACCTAGTGGCGCTGCCCTCTATCGTAATGCTTATGAAATCAAACACTTAACCAATCTTTCAGTAGAGAACGTCAGGATTTGGCTAAAAGAGAGTTGTCGATCAGAATTTTGTCATTATGCCATGATTATTCCAGGGTTCTTTTTCTTTCTCTGGAACAGCGTTGAAGCAGGCAGGTGGATGTTGGTTTATGCAATCCTGAATAATTTGGTGCCAATAGTTATGCAGCGATACAACCGCCCCCGCGTAAGAAAAGTTTTGGCACAACTAGAAAGAAAGTCAAAACAAAAGAGGGAGAGTGTAATTTCTTATGAACCACAAACGGCGTTTCTTAATTCTTACAAGTGATTCAGGTTTTGGCCACCGCAGTGCTGCAAACTCAATAGCAAAAGCACTTATGTTGCTGCATCCACAGGAAGCCGAGGTTGCTATAGTAAATCCAATATTTGAGCAGCCCACTAATCGGTTTTTAAAAAAGACTGAGTTGAATTATGACAAAATGGTAAGCAATTATCCGAGTTGGTATCGCCTTACTTATGAAATTAGTGATTCAAGATCCGCCAGCACTATTGTTGAAGGCACATTAAAACTTGCCCTGGGAAAAAAAATCCAGCAGATTATTGAGCAATTTCAACCGGATGCTATTTTAAACACTAACCAAATGTTTAATGCCCCAACCGGAGCGGCGCTCACTGAATTGAAAATAAAACCGCCTTTCTACACGGTTGTCACTGATCTCGCTGATGTCCATTCCATGTGGTTTAACTCCGACCCGGACCTCTTTTTTGTCGCATCGGAGGTAGTCAAATCAAAAGCAATCTCAAGTGGGATCCCGAAAGAGGATATTTTGATAACAGGGATTCCGGTGGATCCGGCATTTAGTTTAATTCAAGAGTCAAAATATAACCTGCGATGTTCTTTAGGACTTGACCCAAGTTTGACCACCTTACTTATTGTTGGGAGTCAGAGAGTGAAAGGGATTTATTCCTATTTGAAGGCACTGGAAAAAGTAGGTTATCCATTTCAAGTGGTTGTAATTACCGGAGGGGACAATGCCTTGTATACAAAACTAGGAAAAAGGAGTTGGTTTTTTCCCATACAGGTAAAAAACTATGTGACGAACATTTCAGACTGGATGATCAGTGCTGACCTTCTCATCACAAAAGCAGGAGGACTTATACTTTCTGAGGGTTTGGCTGCCGGCTTGCCTATTGTCTTAATCAATAATTTACCCGGGCAGGAAGAGGGAAATGTCCGCTATATTCTAGAAAATAATGCCGGAATTCAGGCAAGCACCCCGGCAGAACTTATTCCCATTATGAATTCATGGTTAAGTGATGGCCAGAGCAACCTGAACACGATCAAAAATAATTCACGCAGATTAGGCCATCCTTCTGCTGCACTTTCTGTTTCTGAATCACTCTGGCAAGCAACCTCTTCTTCCGCTGTTTCTGGGCCTTTTACACAACCCGAAATTGTAGGCTATCTTGAATAAAATTGCGGAAAAGAACTTCTTGGGAAAATGGTACGTGATTGTACCAATGGTTATATTCTTAATATTTGCGATCTTTTTTTCTTTTAATTTTAATGTCGCAAAAATGAGTGATTTTTTACAAAAAAACGAAAACACAGGTTATTTTGTCTGTGTGATAGTGTACATCTTGCTTGGAGTTACCTTAATCCCTTCAGAGCCGGTAACGTTGATAATCTTAGCCTGGAAGGGGCCTTTAATTGCAGTATTACTTGCAGTCATCGGAAATACGCTGGCGGCATTTGCCGAATTGCTCATCGGCGGGAGCATCGGTGATATTTCAAATTTCGAACAAAAGAAAGAAAAACTTCCATTTCACCTAGGAAAATTGCCAATTAATTCCCCAATATTCTTATTTTTGGCTCGAATGTTGCCAGGATTCGGCACCAAGTTTGTTAGTCTGGCAAGTGGTGTCTTTCATGTGCCCCTCTTTACATATTTATGGACGACTCTGGCAGCCAACTTCGTTGGGGCTATTTTCGTCGTTTTTGGAGGTTATGGCTTGATTAATCTAATCAAAAAGTAGTGCTTACGTTTAGCTATAACAGTTCGATCCGACCTTTGCCAGGGTACACTCCCAAAGACAGCCCTTCGCGCTGCTCCCATATCTTCATGATCGTCACTGATCACTAACTTCACACCGTTCAAGCCCCGTTCTTTGAGACTCTTGAAGAAGGTTCTCCAATGAGCTTCATGCTCACTGAGAGAGGCAGAAACCCCAAAAACCTGCATTTCACCCTCTGGAGTTGATGCCTGAAGCCACCAAAACAGCCGAATCGCGCACCTGACCTGCTTCTCGTACCTTTTCGTAGACTGCATCAACATAAAGATAGGTGATCTCTCCCAAGGACCGCTCTCGCCATTCCTGCAACACCCCATCCAGTTGAGCGGTGGCCCGGCTGACCTGCTCGGCAGAGATCTCTACCCCACATAGTTCTTCGGTGATGGCTTTTACCTTGCGGGTAGAGACTCCTTGAATGTACATCTCGGCCAGTGCACACATCAAGGCTCTTTCACTGCGCATCCCCTTTTCGAGAGCCGAGGGATAAAAGCCACCTTCTCTTACCTGGGGCACGGCAAAGGTGATGTCGCCGATTCTGGTTCGGACGGTCTTGGGCTTGTACCCATTGGCATGCCCAACCCGTTCTTCTGTCCGTTCGTATTCCTCGGCTTGCAGATACTTCGATCTTTCCACCTGCATGGCATTGTTGATCAGGACGCGCAACAATTCCGGTACTGCTTCAAGTCCTTTTTCTGCCAGTTCGTGAGTAAAGGTATAATCTTCTTGGTGAGTCATTCCGTTCTCCCTTCTTGTCTATGCAACTTGAAGGATACTTCTGACTCACCACTTTTGTTAAGGTTCCATATTTTACAGAAAATATGTCACACCAACTCCAAATCGCAAAAAGAGATTCCAAAAAAGTAAATTCATCGAGATGAAATTCCCATGAATAAAGTCGTGGAGAAATATAAATCTCTCCTTTTTTATCTAAATTATATACACTATGAGAGTCATTTGATTTTTTCCCGTCCAACTCCAACGGCAACGGCATTCGTTCCCCCCACACGGACCGGGAAGGGCGCTCTCTGCCATACTGGACCGGGCGTACGCCGATGTAAGGCGTTTCATCCAATCCCAGACCTCCAGATTGTAATAGGCTTGCGCCGTGATATAACCGGTAATATGCTTGCGCCTTGTATACCTCTCGTTTTGGATTCTCTCCTTGACAGGTCTGGGTTGTCTTTTATTTTGCTACCAGTTCCTGGGGGAATACCGACCTTTGTTTTTATTATCTAAAGAATACACTCGTGCAGACCTATCTTCATGAATTTAAAATGTTATAAAAGTATCATTTTGGGGTCAGAAAGATTTCTGACACATGGAGATCATATTGGGTTCGTCCAACTCTGAACCTTCCCGGCAAGGGGGAAAGAACCAAAAAGGGCATACAATACGATTAAGGTTGCATGCCTTCTAATAGCTCGGTAGGGCTAACCGCCTGGATTGAAGTTGCAGCTTGTTGACACCCATCAGGCTGCCGAGGATGCCCAACGGGATAATGAAACTGATATAGGTGTATCCAAATCAGGGCTAAGCAGTAATAAATTACCGCCTGTCGGAAGAAAAATTCTTCTTTTGGGACAACTCTTGCTTTGATATCAACTGTTTTCAATGCCCGGCAGACAGGTTTAACACATGCCGACGCTTATCGTAATTTAAAAGCTTCAAAGGTCAAATCTACATTCTTGTCTTTGTTTCTGAATATTTTCGCGTAGTTTTCGACCATCTTCACCGGACCGCATATAAAAACGCTCGAATTCTTTTTTAATGGATAATCTTTTAAGTCGAGTGGTTTCATGACAGCCGTGTCAATTAAATTCACTTTAAATTGTTTGTTTTTCTTCTGGTAATCCTCTAAAAAGTCCTTGTAAACTCCTCCGGCCTCACCCTGATAGGAGTAAAACATTTCAATCGATTGGTCGATTTGATTGTTCTTTAAGTAAGCCATAAATGGTGTGATCCCAATCCCGCCGGCGACCCAGACTTGATTCTTTTTCCCCTTGCTGAAATCCATACGGCCGTACGGGCCATCGATAGAGACGCGAGTATCAAGCTCCAAAGATTCATAGATCTGTTTCGTGAAATCGCCAGAATTTTTAGTGGTTAAGTAAATCTTCTTTCCATCACCCCCAGAAAGTGAAAACGGATGGGGCGCTTTTTCCATCCCTTTTTGAAAAACTTTAATGAAGATGAATTGACCTTTCACGAAATCCATCGGTTTGTCTAACGTGATTTCCCATTCAACGATGGTCGGGCTTAACCTGGTAACGTTGGTCACCTTTCCCTTGTGGGTGAATTGGGCATTCTGATAGAAGAAAATGACGTACAAGCCAGATAAATACCCGACCACGGATGTGGTCACCACCCAGATACTAAGCGGAGATAAATTGAATAAATTGTACTTGCTGGATACAATAACGTGGAATAACGCAACTGTATAGGCGATGAGCATCAAGCGATGTGAAATTCGCCACTCTTCATATTTTAACCTCTTGTCGAACAGGGTAATAGCGGCCAGGACGATGAACAAGAACAGGCCTAACCCACCTAAAACAGTCGAAATTCGGATCGTTTGATCTGTGGTGAGTTGGTCCGAGATGGCCGCGTGGATCAGGACCAAAACAAGTGAGGTGATGGCGATATATTTATGATAAACGTAAAGTTTATCCAACCCGTTGAACCAACCCTCGATGAATTTATTTCTACTCGCCAGAAGGAAATTAAGAAAAAATCCATTGAGAGCCAGTCCTGCCACGATGTGCCTGACCCGATCCAATGGAACGATGTCTGTTTTTGGAATGGCAAAGAACCATAAGGTAAAAGTGATTGCCGTCGTTAGGACGATTAAAAGAATTCCCTTAATATTTTTCAAGAAGCTCCTCCTGACTGTGTCCTTTCAGCTTGATTTGTCCATGCCGCGATTACCGACACCATCTCATCGGCCAGCAAATATGCGGCGAACAACAGGGCGAAGTTATTCGCTACTGTATCTGTATCAAAGATAACTATCATCCCGAGCAGGATTGACGCCGCGCATCAGAATTAACCACCATTTCCGAAGTAATGGGGAATCCTTCCCTGTTTCTCCACCCGACCAAATCGTTTCAAACAATTAATAAATATATCACTGGGAGCAGGTATTGTCATGAATCGAAAGTGCTATTAAAGTGTTATTGTTGGAAAGTGAAAATGGTTATGAGATCAGACCCAACTGGCGCGCCTTCGATACGGCTTGGGTGCGTTTCTTGACTTCGAGTTTTGAATAAATGTTGCAGGCGTGGCGCTTAACAGTGTTGAGCTCCGGATAGCGTTCAGAGGAAATTTCCTGGTTCGATTTTTCTTCAGCAATCAATTTCAGTACTTTGATCTCACGAGCAGAGAGTGCGATGGGCAGCCCGTCCTCTGTCTGCACAGTGACTTGCCGATCTCGCTTAAAGATGGAGCGGTGTACAGCTTGCCGGTCTGCATCGTTGTTCGGAAGGACGGAAAGCAAACGATCGATAGAAGCCAGGGAGGGAACATAAATGCCAGAATCTTGCTGCGCCGATTGGCATTGGCGCAGGAGGCCCGTCAAACGCCAGCCTTCATCTACGTATATCCATGGCATCCTTGTGGTTCACCCAGCGCCAGGGCATGAAGAAAGGTGTCCTTTGCCCGCTCATTTTCCTGGGCCTCCTGCGCCATCGCTTGAAGCACCAAAATCTCGATCTTCGACGTTAAGCGTTGGAAGCGTTCGGCTTCCAGCGGTAGTGTTTCTAATATTTCGCTGGCTTGCTGAAGGTCACCTGGGCGCCCTGTGTCTTGCTCCCATGCGAGCAGAAACCAGGCTTGGGTAAGGGCCAGGTATTCAAAAATATGATAAGGGTACTGCTCTAAAGTAATCATTTCGGAAAGGTCAGGTAACCCACATTTGATCCACCACTGCTCTGCTTCCGTCAGATCCCCTCGCTGCAAGGCTAACCGGGCGGCGACCGCGGAGATCAGGTTATCATCCCACCCGCTAGATTTGGTGCTGAACTCTAGGCGCGAGGCGCGAGGCTACTGTGAGGATATCCTTCAAGCCGGAAATATTTCCTTCCGCCTACCGCAGTCGGGCCAGGGGTACCATCCCATCGAGACTGCTAAATGACCACAAAGACTGAGCAACCTGAAATCCCTTTTCCATATGCAAATGGGTTCCTTCTAACAATCAGCGCTCAAGAAGGATTTCACCGAAGCCAATTTCCACTAAACCGGCTAACGGAAGAGGTTTTTCATCAGGACCCAACGTTAAATACTATGCTTTTTGTAAGGTGGCGTAAACCTGGTTGAGCTGTCCTTGCAAGACCAGCGGAAGTTAATTTATCCAAACATCAAGAACAATTTACATAAGTAGCCTTTATCGGGTTGTAAATCCGAATTCAAGGTAGCAAATTGATTAATGTAAATTAATTCCTTTTGGAAACGGCGTTGTCTATAGCACCTAATAAAATGGAATAATTTGGGAGCTATAACCAATGCTTCAAAATAGACGCAATTTCTTCAGAAGAAATTCCATTCTTTACCAGATCTACTTTGCAACGCAATCGGAGATCAGAGAAACTTACGGAGTCAATGGTCAGGTTTGAAAGCATCTTCTGAAATCTACGATGAATAGCAGATGAAGTGAATGCCATGATTTCCCCTTGGGATGCTGCTCATCCAAACTCAACGGCTGCTAAAAAGGCCTTTACTGAAATTCGCGGAGAAAGATCGATCCGTCAATTGTCTATAAAAAATGGGGGCCAGTTAGTGAATTTTTTCTATTTGCTCCCAATTTAAAATATTCAGTTCTCCAGCATTTACTCCAGTGAGAAGAACACTCAAAGGTTTTATCCCAAAATTATCTGGTTTTCACCGAAACCTCAATATCACTTCATCGATCGGATAAAGCAACCTTTTTTCTGTAAATTCAAGCCAGAAATACCCATTGCTCTTTAACATTTGAATGACTTGCCGGCACAATAGTGTTTGCCGATCTGCCACTCCTCACTGATCTCCATGAGCAAGGCGGAGACCAACCTGAGACACGAGGTCTCATTTGGAAAGACTCCCACGACTTTGGTCCTTCTGCAGATCCCTTTGTTAATCCGCTCCAAGCTGTTGGTCGTGCGTATTGTACGCCGGTGTACCAGCGGAAAGTCGAAGACCGTAAATCCTTCAGCCAGGTTTTCCTCCATCCAGGCGGACAACCGAGGAGCAGAAGCAGCGTACTTTTGGATGGCCTTTTGAAGAAATTGCTCCGCAGCTTTTCGGTCTGGTGCATTGAACATGGCGCGGATGTCTGCTGCCACTTCAGCCCGCATGGCCTGTTTGGGCACATAAGCCCCAGCGTTTTGCTGTAAGTAAAATTGGCATCTTTAACTTATGAAAGTACCTCCAGCCATTATCTTAAAAAATTTTTTCAATAAAATTTCAGGCCTACTCGCAAGAGAGGGAAGGTTGGCTGATATTCATGTTTAAAAATCACGTCAACAACCCTACAAGGATTTTCTGGCCCCCACCTATTTTATAAGTAATCAACGGTCATGAATTGATATCCCCTGCAATTGGAATGATTCAGACATTTATATCTTGGCTATACCAGGGTCTGATGAAATATCATTCACAATAAGGAAATCAGTGGCCGATTTATTTACCTGATTTCTAGAAACCCCACCCAGAATATTAAAATTTGGCATGACACCTGCGGTTTAAATAACAATGGCATTATGTGCACTGATCTTGGACAACCAGAACTGTTTATGCCTGATACGATCTTCAATCGCCTTCATGTTTTACAACGTAGGTTAACACCAAAATAATTCTTTTGCATGATGAAGCCCCCAAAACTGAGTTGTACACTGAGTATCAAGCTAAAAGGTAGGCTATCAAGTGGCACGGCAATTCAATTCAGCCAATGGAGGAAACAATAATGAGAAAAAAGCATGAAGAGACAAAAACAAGTGATGACATGAATTTACTTTTAAATAATATTATCCAATATGGACCAAAAATTGTTCAAAATCGTCCATTACTAAAAATGGCGATGGCAATGGGAGAAAATTATTTAATTAAAGACGGGAAAAATCGCCTAAAAAATGATCCCTCCATTTCTGCTGGTGTGGTTGAAGACCAAACAGCAATGAGCCTTGCCATCCTAAATTCGGTAAATCGGGCATTGTCTGACTGCAAATTCTCTGAGGCAACCTATCAAAAAGCAGGTGCCGTTTTGGGCCGGGACCTTTTTATTGAGAAAAGTAAAAGAAAAGAGAAAGCAGCCAGTTTTACCCAAAAATACGGTATCAGCCAACCCTCATTTTTGTTGATTAGCCCAACCAAAGCCTGCAATTTGCACTGCATCGGTTGCTATGCAGATTCTGATAGCAATGTTCAATCTTTGGATTGGGAAATTGTAGATAAAACCATTACTGACGCATATGATGACTGGGGCGTGCAATTCACTGTAATCAGTGGAGGTGAACCACTGGCTTATCGATCTCAAGGAAAGACCATTTTGGATCTTGCAGAAAAACACCCTGACAATTATTTCATGTTCTATACTAACAGCACTTTGATCACGGATGAAGTTGCTCAACGGATGGCCGATCTGGGGAACATTGTCCCGATGATCTCGCTGGAAGGTTGGCGAGAGCGAACGGACGCCCGGCGTGGTGAAGGAGTTTTTGATAAGGTCATGTCCTCTATGGATCGCCTATATGAGGCTGGAGTTATTTATGGAGTTTCTTTAACAGCCACTCGCGAAAACGCTGAGGAAATTCTTTCGGATGAATTCATTGAATTTCTATTCCACAAAAAACACGCCGTCATGGGCTGGATATTCCAGTATATGCCCATCGGTCGCTCTTACACGCTTGGTCTTATGCCAACACCGGAACAGCGTCTGCAAATGTGGAAACAAAGCTGGAAATTGGTCCGTGAAAAAAGTATATTCCTGGCAGATTTTTGGAACCATGGCACCGTGGTAGATGGCTGCCTCTCAGCTGGTGGGCACGGAAACGGTGGTTATATGTATATTGATTGGAATGGTAACGTTTCTCCCTGTGTTTTTGTCCCATTCTCACCGGTAAATATTAAGGATGTTTATGCAAAGGGAGGAAATTTGACAGATATATTCAACGAGCCTTTTTTTGCTGATTTGCGCAAATGGCAGGCAGACATAAAAATTCAAACAAATGGTAAGAATCTATTAAACCCTTGCCCAATTCGCGATCACAATGCTGATTTACGCCAGTTAATCCGCAAACATGAGGTAGAGCCTCTAGACCTGAACGCCGCAGAAGCTCTTCAAGATGCAAATTATGCAAAGGGCATGGATGTCTATGGTGAAAAATATCAGAAGATCGTAGACACCATCTGGGAAAAAGTGTATGTACAAAATTCTCCGCTTGAAGCGGAAGACACCGAAAAACTCACAGAATTGTTTGCCGAAAAGTAGGAAAGAAATACAATACAAAGTGATTGTAAATGACCAGGGAAACCAAATAGAATTACGGATTGCATGAGGTGCTTCAGTGCTGTGTTTACATTGAAGTACCTCATTTTTTAAAAAATTAAGAAACCTAAGAATAGCTGCCCGTCATGTAGTCGGAAAATCTCTTTCTTCCCGTTAAAAACAGATGGCGGAGCTTATCTATTACACGATACCCCGCAGAATGGTAAAACACGACTAGAAAGCGGGGATATCGCGTTTTTTAAAATTTTTACTACACGGGGTTCCCAACCCTATTTCGATGAGTTGGATCCAGTTTTCCAGGACATGAAAAAGATAAGAAATTGTTTTCTTTGCCGGTAACATGGAGAAAATATTTATCGCGATGATGGTGATGGCCCAATAATTTTGTATATTTTTGAACAGAAATTCGTTTCTTCCAGAGTAGTTACCTGCGAGTTCTACCGGGCTGTTCCTAAAGCACTTTTCTTCTAGAGCTCTGATAAGCACTGGATTTAGCTTACAGCTTTTTCAAATCATTGGTCATTTTGAATGCCATCGGATTGATGAATCGCTAATTTACAATTTCCACCACAGTCCCTATCACTTCATCGAAGTCAATACCCTTGGCGTAGTGATTGTCTTTACAATAGCGATCCCAACGTTGTCTCATGATCGGATCTGACTTGATTGTAAGTAGAATTTTGTCTTTATTCTGCAATACACCTAGCGACATTCTATTTTCGGAAGTGGCTTTTAAAGCAGCAAAAAAGATTCTCTTATTGATCGTATTTGGTTGGGTTTTCATGATTATGTAAACATCATAAAAATCTCTTGGCCGGGTGTTGAGCACACTCCTCCACAAAATGGTCTCAATTTTTTTCTGCCAAGATCGTTTCAACATTGTATGCCCAAACCTCGATGTTCTTGTTTTCAAAGTTTGAACGAAAGGCATATCGAATAGCATCGGGGGTAATAATGTCTCCAGTGGTGATATCGATCTTTAAAGGAGTATAAATCGATTCGTACCTAGCTATAATTGCCACTCGAAAACCACCATATTCGTCATCCTCCCGGAAAGGTGCGATGTGATCCAACTCCAGGGTGACCTCATCCCCAAGTGGAATGGCACATATTTCCGAAAGAGCTGCATAGATCGTTTTTTCGGTTAGAGGATATCCTCTCAGCGTAACATCCATGTCCATGGTTGTTCTACTATTGATCCCAACCATTGAAGCGATCAGCATTCCCCCTTTAAGAATGACCATGTCTTTATATTTTGAGAGCGAAATTCTTTCCAGTAAACTTTCCAGCATAAAATTTTGCAGTACAGCTTGAGCGGGTATATGGTTTTTCAAAGCCAAGTTTTTAATTTTGGCTTTTAGCTGTATCGCTTTACTCATAAGAGAACCTCAATATATTCTCTGACGATTTTTTGGATTCTGAATTGCATAGCATAGTTGTAGAGTTGCTCAATATTCCTGTCCTTATGAATCACATATTTTTTCAAGGCTTCGTTCACGAATTGAATATCTATTTGGTTCCTACTCCGCAATACATCACAGATCGTCCTTTCGAGGTTAAAAGTCTTGATATTATTCCCATGAGACGATTTCATTGTGATTTCTCCTAACAGGTATAAACCACGATTTACAAAATATACTTTTGCTCCACTCGCTTTTAATGGTGTTGCGTTATAAGCCGCCGGCACCGTCATAGAATAAAAGAGCGGAGTCCGATCCGTCAGCCCTAAAAGGTAAAGGGCTGTTTCATGCGAAAAGATCGCTCCTTTGTACCTTGCTTGCATACTGGCCATCTCATCGACCATATAATTGGCAGCCGAATAAACACCTCTGGAAATCCGTTGGATCTCGCCTTTCTTTATTAGAATAGAAAGATAGGTTCTCGGAATTCCGAGTTTCGCAAGATCAGAAGTTAATAGGATGCCATTCTGATTCTTCAAAATTTCCAGGATTTTATCAATCGGATTTGCTTTGTTTTTTACAACCATGCTTATATTATACGT
The DNA here is from genome assembly GCA_029973975.1 of Paludibacter sp. GTDB lineage: Bacteria > Bacteroidota > Bacteroidia > Bacteroidales > Paludibacteraceae > Paludibacter. Next base: position 394 of record JARKQF010000323.1, on the reverse strand, counting down.
CAAATCAGCATGGTTGTAAATTTTATTGACTTATTTATTTCAAATCCCCTAATTTTTCCCAATCAGATTCTTCCGAAGACGAGTCTTCCTTATATCGATAAATAGGTTCAAAATACACATCACCGTTCTTTAAATCCTTGGACACATTGGATATGGCGATCACCCGGCGAACTTCATGACGGATGCCGATCTGTACCAGCAAATCAACTGCATCACAAATCATCTGATTGGCTTCGTGTGGCTTTACTCCAGCATCTGCACCCATGACTGTCGCTAAACGGCGAGCTGCTTCACGGGGACTGTCCGCATGGAAGGTACAGGCTCCACTATGACCTGTCATCAAAGCCCGGAACAAACTCATGGCTGCCACACCATCACGTACCTCTCCAATGAC
>JARKQF010000315.1 GCA_029973975.1 Paludibacter sp. | reverse complement strand
AGCATGCACATTATATTTGGTTTGTTTTTGTGGGTATCGGTTTGATTTCAGCTGTGGCTTTATTGGTTTATGGGTATGTGACCAGGAAGATTGATCGGGCGAAAGCCTGATATTTATGTACAATTTAGCTATTTACGATTTGCCATTTAAGAATTAAACCACAAAAGGCACAAAAGAAGAACTAAGGAAACACAAAAGAAGCTTTTAAGCTGTATGGGTTACATATAAGCATTCATGCTTCAGACCTTAGACTCTTAAATCAATTAACTATTAATCAATAACTTTCTTATATACAAACCAATACAGTAGTCCAACCAATACCGAGCCCCCCAGGATATTCCCGATTGTTGCCGGAATCAGGTTGCTGAAGATAAATTCGGCCCAGGTGACAGGCGCACCATTGAAGATAGCAGCCGGGATGAAGAACATGTTGGCGATGCTATGTTCAAAACCAATGGCTACGAAAGCCATCACCGGAAACCAGATGCCCAGCATTTTTCCTGTGGTGTCTTTGGATGCATAGGCCATCCACATGGCTAAGGCCACCAGCCAATTGGCGCCAACTCCTTTCAATATTACAACCCCAAAAGATGCCGAAGTTTTCATCTCTGCAATGTGATATATACTGTCGAGCCAGGGTGATTTGGCGAAAATGCCGGTGAGGGTGACCATGAAATAGGCTACAAAAAGCGATCCTATGAAATTTCCGATATAAACCAATGTCCAGTTTCTTGTTAGCGACCCAAGCGAGAGTTTACGACTCATTACCGGAGGGATGAAGTACGCTGTGTTACCGGTGAATAAATCAGCGCCTGCTAAGGTGCAAAGCATCAGTCCGATCGGGAATGCTGCCCCCATTAAAAAACGCTGGATGCCAGGGTTCTCCGCTGCAATACCGGGAATACCCCCGCCGATAATGACAGCCAGTAAACCTCCGATGGCAATGTAAGCCCCGGCAAGAAAAGCCAGTACCAATGTTTTTGAAACAGATGTTGATGATTTCGCCTTCGCGACATCACTCACGATTTCTACTATTTCTTTAGGAGAGTTGTAATTCATCTTTTTATTTTTGTTTTCAGTCTGCGATTTATAGTCTTTAGACCCTTATCAATTAACCACTGTCCACTATTAACCTGTCCTTACAGGGTGCTCAAGGTATGTGTGTTACCATTATGGTCCAAGACGTTGCCGTTGGGTTAAGCTATATCGCCCCTTCAGGGCGAAGCAATGCGCCCCTCCGCTTTCCGCTCTGCATTTTTTCGTTATTCGCTATTCACTATTCGCTAATTAACAACTACCTCCCTCACATACTGCCCAAATATTTCCTTCGCTTTTTTGAGTTGTTCCGGTGTGTTTTGCTCTACGCCTTCAAGTTCGTATTTCCAGCCTAAGGATTTGTATTTGTGAATGCCTAATTTGTGATAGGGTTGTATTTCCAGCTTTTGAATGTTCGTCATGGGTTGCAAGAATCTGCCCAGTTCGTGCAGGTGTTCTTCCTCATCGGTATATCCTGGAACCAACACATAACGTACCCAGACAGGTTTGTTGATTTCATGCAGGTATTCGGCCATGCGTAAAGTTGCCTTGTTTGTTATGCCGGTCATTTTCTTGTGTGCGGCGTCATCGATTTCTTTGATGTCCAGCAGCACGAGGTCGGTATATCGTAGCAATTCTTTTACTGCGTCATTGAGGTAACTACCATTGGTGTCGATACAGGTGTTGAATCCTTCTGCTTTCAGCCTGCTGAAAAAAGGAATAATAGCGCTTGCCTGCATAAGCGGTTCGCCTCCCGAGACCGTGATGCCTCCTTTTTTGCCAAAGAAAGGACGCTGACTGCGTGCCAGTTTCATTAGCTCTTCGTAGTCGTATGGTCTTGATTCTCCGCTTAATTCAATCGTGTCGGGATTGGCGCAATATAAACACTTGAAATTACATCCCTGTAAAAACAATACCATCCGGACACCGGGACCATCAAATGTACCGAGCGATTCAACCGAGTGTATTCTTATCATCTTTTTAATTTGTCAAAAGTTACAAGTCAAATGTCTAAAGTCAAAAGACTTCAGACCTTAGACTTTAGACATTTTCGACGATAAATTACATCGCTTCAAAGAAGCTGCGGGAAATAACTTCAAGCTGTTGTGCGCGGGTGAGGCGAACAAAGTTTACGGCATAGCCCGAAACACGAATGGTCAACTGCGGATATTCTTCCGGATGTTCCATGGCGTCTTCCAGCATCTCGCGATTCAGCACGTTCACGTTCAGGTGGTGCGCGTTTTTCGCGAAGTAGCCGTCCATGATGCTCACTAGGTTTTCCCTGCGATCCTGATCGCTTGGCCCGAGTGTTTTCGGAACAATCGAGAAGGTATTTGAAATACCGTCCATCGAATGGGTGTAATCCAGTTTCGATACCGAACTCAGTGAAGCCAAAGCTCCATTGGTATCACGACCGTGCATGGGGTTAGCTCCCGGTGCGAAAGGGACTCCCTTGGCGCGACCATCGGGTGTAGCCCCTGTTTTGTTGCCATACACCACATTAGAAGTGATGGTCAGGATACTCAGAGTCGGTTCTGCATTTTTGTACGTCGGCAATTCTTTCAGCAGGGAGTTGAAGTAAATCGGAATTTCGCGGGCAAAAGTATCCACACGGTCATCGTCGTTTCCATAACAAGGAAATTCTCCGTCAATGTTGAATGCGGTCGAAAGTCCGTTATCATCCCTGGCTACCGTTACCTTAGCATGTTTGATAGCCGAAAGCGAGTCGGCCACGATGCTCAGCCCGGCTGCTCCGTACGCCAGGTTGATGCGCGGGTTCGTGTCGATAAACGCCATTTGCGATTTTTCGTAATAATACTTGTCATGCATGTAATGGATGATGTTCATGGCATCAGCATATACGCGTGATACTTCTGTCATGGCCAGTTTAAAGTTTTCCATGACTTCGTCAAAGTCGAGTATATCCGATTTAAGTTGCGGAATGCCATGGAGTACCTGTTTGCCGCTGATTTCGCAACGTCCGCCATTGATGGCAAGTAGTAAAGTCTTGGCTAAATTACAGCGGGCTCCGAAGAATTGAATCTGTTTGCCGATTTCCTGATAGGAAACACAGCAGGCAATTCCATAGTCGTCGCTGCAACGGCTGCTTTGCATCAAATCGTCGTTTTCATATTGAATAGAAGAAGTGTCGATAGAAACCTTCGCGCAGAATTCTTTGAAGGCTTCAGGCAGACGCTGTGACCAGAGTACTGTCATGTTGGGTTCCGGCGATGGACCGAGATTGTAAAGTGTCTGGAGGAAACGGAAAGATGTTTTAGTTACTTTGTGACGACCATCGGCCATAGTTCCACCGATAGATTCGGTTACCCAGGTTGGGTCGCCGGCAAAAATTTCGTTGTAGGCATCCATACGCAGGTGGCGTACCATGCGGAGTTTCATTACGAACTGGTCGATGAGCTCTTGTGCATATTCTTCGTTGATTTTACCGGCAGTAATATCTCTTTCGATGTAAATATCCAGGAAGGAAGATACATTTCCCAGCGACATGGCAGCTCCGTCCTGTTCTTTTACGGCAGCCAGGTAAGCCATGTAAACCCATTGTACAGCTTCTTGCGCCGTTTCAGCGGGGCGGGTCAAATCCAGACCATAGATGTGTCCGAGTTCTTCCACTTCTTTCAGTGCTTTGATTTGTTCAGCTATTTCTTCACGCAGGCGGATGCGTTCGTCGGTCATCGGGCCGTTGAAAATCAGTTGGTCTGCCTTTTTGGCTTCAATCAAACGGGTAGTTCCGTAAAGCGCCAGACGGCGGTAATCACCAATGATGCGACCACGGGCATAATTATCCGGCAATCCGGTTAAAATACCCAGCGAGCGGAAGGTGCGGATTTCGTTGTTGTACACATCGAACACCCCGTCGTTATGTGTTTTGGCGTATTTGGTGAAAATCTCTTTCACGATGGGTGAAATTTCCACACCATTTTCAGAACAAGCTTTTTCTACTACCGCAATGCCGCCATAAGGCTTCATGGCGCGTTTCAGCAGCATGTCGGTTTGTAAACCCACGATAATTTCTTTGTCACGGTCGATGTATCCCGCTGCATGAGACGTAATGCTGGAAACCAGCTGATTGTCGATTGCGCGTACGCCGTTGTTGGCACGCTCTTCTTTAATTGCATCCAAGCAAATTTGCCACAGTTGTTTGGTTGTTGCTGATGCTCCACATAAAAATGAACCATCTCCGTCGTAGGGAGTAATGTTGTTGGTTACAAAATCACGTACGTTGATCTGTTCCTGCCAGATACCTGACTTAAATTTACCCATCTGAACTGAAAAATTGATTGTTAAAAACTAATACCTAAAACATCTTTTTTATTGACTACAAAAGTAGCTAAGCTTATTTATATGTTGTATAACATAAAATAATGAATTTTTCGGTGCAAATTTACGATGATAATAATTATTTCATGCTATTGCGAATTAAAGAAATTTTTCTATAATAAGCCGGTTTTACCTTTTTCTATGAAGAAATTATTGAAAAACGCACCTAAGAGGAGGGAGCTATGATTTCTTTTTTATTCGCTTGCTAATGAGATAAGTAATTAATCCTGCTAATAAATTCAAAGCGCCAATGAATGTTTCTTTGGGACTGTTGACGAAAGTAAAACCAATAATCCAAACACAGATTAAGATAAAGAAGAGTTGAAGATACGGATACAAAGGGCTTTTATAATCTTTTGTAACTTTCTCCGGATTGATTTCCGATGGATATGAATAAGTCTTTTCAGTTGTTTTCCTGCTTCTCAGTTTAAAAACACCTGTTACAGTAAGTAATGCCGATATGTTCAGCAAGATTCCACAATAGATCAGGATTTGTTCAAAGGTTCCGGACAGAAGCAGGACAGAGCTCAGGATGGCCTGAAACCAGAGCGCTTTTACCGGAATGCCTTTTTTATTGTTTCTGAAAAACCGCCAGAGCGGATAGTCGGCAGCTATGCTTGAAGTCACCCGCGGTCCGACCCAAACCATGGCGCTAATGCCCGATACCAGTAATAAAGAAATGGCTCCACTGAAAATTATCGCGAAACGATTTCCCAGCATGTGTTCTATCGCGATGGTACCCACGTTTAATTTTCCTGCAAGTCCGTCGAACGGGACATGTTTGAGGAACACAAACTGTAAAAGTGTGTACAGAATGGTCACCACAAGGGTTCCTGTTATCAGGGCTTTCGGCAGGTCTTTAACAGGATTCCTGAACTCCTCCGTGATATAAGCCGCTGCATTCCATCCGGAGTAGGAATAAGTAACGTAAATCAGTGAAACGGCGAAGGCGGTGGATTTGAATTCCTGAAAAAACGGGGTTTCAAAGCTGATCGCATTTTCAGTCCCGGCAGGCAACAGCAGTCCGGCTACTACGATAGCAGCAATCAGGAGTACTTTCAACAGGGTGGTTATATTCTGGAATTTAGAGCTGACATTTAAATTCAGGGTGTGAATAAAAGTAATACCGAGAACCAGAAATATACCGAAAATCCTGGCATGAGGAATAGGTATGGGAAAGTATTCGATAAAGGCGATCGACGACAACGCGATCGGCGCAGCAAATCCCACTGTAAGTGATATCCAGCCCGATAAATATCCGATCACGGGATGGAATATTTCGGAGAGGAATGCGTATTCCCCTCCTGATTTTTTGATGGCGGTACCAATTTCGGCATAACTGAAAGCCCCTGCCAGCGCCATAAGTCCACCGGTAATCCATAGCGCCAGTATGACAGCGGTGTTTGATAAGTCGCCAAGCTGATATCCCAGACTTGTGAAAACCCCTGTCCCGATCATGTTGGCAACTACGAGCGATATCCCGGTAACGGCGCCAATTTTCTTCATGTTGTTTTTGCTCATCTGCCTTGTTTCTTCGACGGTTTGTGAAGGTCCATGAGCAATTTTCCGGCCTGTAGTGTGCTGTCGGGATTTAAATATTGATTCCTAATATCGCTGTAATAATCCAACACTTCTTTTGCCCGGTAATACAGGGTTGAGTCGGTTTGGTCAGGTGTGTGTTCTTTGGGGTAAGCGTAAACAAATGTACCGTGTTGTCGCGCATAGGCCGGAATCTGGAAGAAATTTCTTTCCGGAAGTTTTTTTGTTTTATCCTGCTCAACAGAAGCTTGCACGAAGAAATCCACAGCATAGTCGGGATATCCGAACAAATAACCGTAAGCCCTCAGTCGTTCGTAACGCCCTGCATTTTCTGTAGCAGCGAGAACCATGGCCGGTTCGGCGCCGGGAACAAGGCCGAACTGTCCGAAGAATGAAGCCCTGGCACTGAGCAGGCTATCGAGCAAGCTGATGCGGACGACGTACAAATCAATATGTCTGAAACCTCTTGAAGCAGACTTGTAAGGCGCTAAGACAAATTTCAGGTCGGGATAATTGAGGGAATTAATCAGATGTTGTAACGATGCAATTTTCGTTAAATGCACACCTTTTTCCGACAGATCGAGGACTTCAGCAGTGGTGCTTTTCGAACTGTCGGAGTTGGCAACAGGGAAACGAAATGAAGCGACGGTGCTCATAGGTTTAATCTTCCCTGCAATTGTATACAGGGCTTCAAGATCCAACGCGTTGCCTAAGATGGAATCTAACATTTTTTGTTGTGCTTCGCTGAGAGTAGAATCAATGTATGGATTTTCCGGGATGTCACGATTAACTCCACACGAAACAATCAGGGTGATTGAAAAGAGAATGATAAATACTGGTTTGAATTTCATATAATTATTTTTTATTGTTCCATTTCTTTCAGTCGGTTAACCGACTTGAGGGCTTCGTAGGCAAGCTCTTTGTTTTCCGATGTTTCTGCAATTTGTTGCAGCCCCTTGATTATTTCAGACCTTTTGTGTGAAAACTTATACCATCCCAATGTCTCGGCGGCAATTACGCGCATGCCCGGGTCCTTCGACTTGTCAGCGGCGAATCGCAATAAATCGTCTGCAAACTTGGTTGCCGGATGATTTCTGAACTGAACGATGTTCAACCTGACTGCGCCCGGTTTAGTTTCCTTGTTGAAAATAGCTTCTACATCGTCCCGTTCTGTTTCTTTATAACGTGCTACAAGTTGTATGAAGTTTTGTATGCGGTCGTGGTCGTACAGGTAATCTTTACGGAGTTCATACCTTGCTTTTAGTTCTTTCTCCAGTAAATTCAAATCCATGTGTTTCAATGATTCACGAATTTTAAACTGTACCCGTTCCGATGACTCGTCGTTAAAAATGCTATTAACATAAGCGGGGATAAGCGCTTCCGAACCATTCCTCTCGATATATTCAATTGAAATCCTTCTGATAAGTTCATAACTGTCATCGACAGATGACCGCAACACGGAGATAAAATCATCATTATCCAGTTGAGCCAGTAAGCGCAGACATTGCATTCTGACCGTCATATATGTTGATTTGAAGTATTGTGTTTTCAATAGATCCGATATATTTTTGTAATTGGCATCGAACAGTACCCGCAGGGCAACAGCCTGTAAATCGGCATTGGGATAATTCAGCGCTTTCAGCCAGAATTTTGTATCCTTTAAACGTTGTGTCAGCGCCAGGTTGATGTCAAAATCCACTGCCGACCGGTTGGCAAATCGGTAGGTGGGGTCACCGAAAAGATGTACTTCCAGGTAACTCATGTGTTTGTTCCATTGCCCGATACGCAGGCCTGTGTTCAGCAGACCAAGGTATTGGTTCGGCCATTTATCCTGCAATGCATTCACCGTGTTGGCCTGTGTTACAATTGTTTTGCCATCGTTAAAAAGATAGGCGCCCACGATGTTTTCATCTTCATAGAAAGATCCGTTGAAACAAGCATCAAAAATCACCAGGCGCGGATTGGGCTTCAGTTTTAATAAATCTGAAAAATGAATGTCCAACGAAAGATTGTAAAGTGAATCTTCTTCGATTTTTTTAAGATCGAAGGCCTCTTCACACCATGAACGGGGAACATCGAGATACTCCATGTAATACCGGATGGTTTCTTCTTTATCTTTGCCTCTTTCAACTGCCGACCTGATTTTACTTCTTAGATATAATTTTATGTTTTCTTTAGCGGTGTTGACGTCACTGCCGGATTTGTAGCCGTTCAGGTATTGGGTGTCGTTTGCGCCATGGTGATGCAATAAAAGGATATCAGTTTCGGGGCGTAAAACTTCGTTCAGGATGCTGTTTTTGATCGGATATCTTGTTTCAAAGTCATAGAATTTAACTGAATTTCCTGCGGTGAAAAGTTCCGGAAATTGTTGTGATAAGGCAATTTGCTCTCCTGACCAGGAGACTTTTGATTCTGAATTATATCCATGCCCTCTGGCCATGGTAAAGTTGTCGATGAAATTCGACTTGTTTTTGGTTCTTTCGGCAACAACTTTCAGAAAATACTTTTGAAGTTGGATGTATTTATCTTCTTTTCCTTTTTCCAAAGGTTTGATACGGGCTGAATAGATCGTGGGGCTGACTTTCTGTTTCGAGTCGGCCCGTAAGGTATAGTAGTAATACAGCGGTTTGATGCTATCCTGTCTGATAAAGTCGAATTTAAGCCCGAAATCATCGTAGTAACGGTCGGATGGAACGCTGGATCGTTGCCAGTCTCTGCGTTGATCCATTTTGAATGCAGAAGTCAGGTGTTGTGCATCCCGGAGCATCGGGATGGGAATGTCGCCGACAAATACGACACCTTCCAGAGGAGATTTCTGTTGCTTATAAAGTTTTTCGAGCAGTTCCCTGATTTCTGCCGGTGATTCCCAGTTCCTGCTGAAAACGTATGTTCCCAGTCCGTCCGATTCTACGACCGACCTGTATGCAAGCACTGCGTCTTTGGCTTTCTCAAAACTTGTTTCGTCAATGATAATGGCAAATGACGTAGGTGTTTTAACACCTGGTTCGATGGTGATCTGAGCTGATGATAATTTAGTTGTAAAAAGCAATATGATCAGCAGTAAAGTTGTTTTTGTGTTCATTGAGTTGAAAGTTTGTTTGGAAAATTAATGTTGTAGCTGTCGGGTTCAAAAATGAGCGCCGAATTTTATCTGACCGAAATACCGGTTGTTATAGTTGAAATCGCTGGTGTTGATATACCTGAAATTCAGTTCGAGGTACAGGTTTGTTTTTTTCTCTGCATTGAGTTTCCTGGAATAGGTAGCAGCAAATTCTGCAGCCTGATAATCAGATATCAGATATTCCAGATCAGGTTTCTCAAGATCTTTCACCGAGGGATAATCCGGATTCTGACCGGAATACAGATATGCACCTGAGAGATTGTGTTTATATTCCAGTGTCATTCCAATTAATAATCGTTCGGATAAAAGGTTGGAAAGAAAAAAGTTCTTCTTTCCGTGTATATTGAACAGGAGGTTCTTCGCTTTTTTGTACGAATGGGGGAGTAAATAAGCATCGTTTACTGATGTATAGGATACCCCCAGTCCTGCTTTCCAGGAATATTCGTCCGACCGTTCCTTAATCAGGTCGTACTGTGTATTTATATTTGTTGTTTTGTATTTTGAACGGATACTGCTGCTGACAATAACCCACTTGCGTTGATCAATCGCATTGTTAAATTGAGTCAGATGCTGGGTGCCATCGATAAGCCGGTTGCTGAATGAACCGGAGAAGTAGTGTGTCAGGTCGCTTTTTGTGGTGAACAAGGTAATTTTACCTCTGATACGTGTATCATCTACCATGGCATCGGGCTTAGGCGTTGAAAAACTAACCTGTACATCTTCTTTTTTATTGTCGTATGTTCCTTCCACCATCAGATTGATATCACCTTTATAGTTATATTGTATGCCTCCGCCGAAATTGTATCCGGTATAGTTGGTGGTCCTGCCGGAACCAATGCTCTCGACAGCGGTGCCAAGACCGTAAAGTTCATAGTACTTCTGGTCGATATAGGTGTTAACATTGGAGTTTCTTGATTCTTCTTTCAGACTGAAGAAATCAGCACTCAGACCGATATGGTGTGATTTGTTGATTGAATATGTCATTCCCGGTTTAAGTTGCAGCAGATACAGCTGATTTTTTGTTCTTACATCCCGTTGTTTTGCTCCGATAGAAGCATTGTAAATGCCTTCCAGTCCGAAAGAGAAATTGCTGCTTTGCACTGTGGCAACTTTGAATCTGAGGTCGTAATGTTGTTTTAACCATTGGCTCAGATTGGTGTCGGCCACAATATAAGGCATTCCCCTGTAAGGGTTAATGAGAGATGTGTTGTAGCCGGCTTCTGCAATGTCTTCCTGTGTATAGTTGAAACTCCCCCAGGTATACAGACGCTTTAGTAGCTGTACTCCTTCGGTATGGACAGAGAACTCCGATCCGCTTTTACCTTCCTGTGGGCGGTGAAAATCACCTCCGTAAAACAAATAACCGGCATTCAGCAGCGAATATTGATAGGGATTATCTATCAGAGAACCGGACGCATTTGTGCTTTGATGCCACAGTCTTTTTGCCTGCCACAATTCGAACGCAGCCGGTGAATGTTGGTTTTGTTGCGCCGGCAGACCATGAATAAAAGCAACCAGTAAAATGATTAAAGCCGAATTTCTGATAGATAATCTCATTGTTAAATCAATTTAAACATATTATAACCGGGTATTCCAGACAGGCGCCTTGGCTCCGTCGCGTCTGAATTCGGGTGTTACCCCGTGAATGAAGTCGTCGGTGCTGTTGTTGGTGTCTTGAAGGATTGGTGTCCCATTGTTGTTCGTCCCGGTTTTTTTCCGGGCTACTCCCAGCGAGTTGTAAGTCGCTCCTACATAGGTCGCTCCGGCATCGAGTGTGGCAGGAACACGTTTGTTCTGAATAGCCGCTTCATTATCAACAGCTTCTACTGCATCCAGGATATATTCAACCGGAATTTTAGCATATAGTTTTGTTGAAGTGGAAGATAAGTCCGTGGTTTTCAATGTTTCATTGCCTACCGGATCGTAGGTGTCTCCTTCGGGAATTTTAAAAATAACATACGCACCGCCGAAAACAGATGTCAGGTATTGCGGAATTGTTCCCATCTCACTTTTCCCGTCATAAAATACATGCGACATGTCATCTGCCGGCTGATCGGGAAAGTTGGCATTGTTCATGTTGAATTCAAACTCGGATTTAGAGCAATCTACAGGCGAAGCCGGGCAATAGATTTCCAACTGATGATTGGCGGCGAACTGAGAGATAACAACCGATTCTCCAGGTTCCAACGGATATTGCGTGCCGGTCCCCGGGATTTTCCATATCCTTTCGGCATAAACATATTTATTTCCATCGGCCTCAGGCCATACCGGTAAAGTTGCAGTCGCCTTGATTGGTGCCAGATTGGCAAAATGGGTACCATCCAGATAAATTGTTATTTGAGAATTGTTGTAAATTTCGTAGAACTGATTCCGGAAGTAATTTGCCGTTCCACCGGAAGTAGTTGTGTATTTGGTGCCCGAATAGAAAATTTCCTTGAAAATGAGCGGGCTGAAACCAGAACCGTTTACGTCGATCTGTAATACTTCATTGCTCACAATCAGCGATTTCCGGCTAAGACTTCCGTTCATATTGTATGCTTTGCCGTATTCGTCTTCAACCTGTCCAGTAATGGTAATGTTGTAGATGCCCGGTATAATGCTGTCGATAGTAGTTTCTCCTGATATTGTTTTAACGATCCGGATGGCTTCGTCAAAATTTTCCAGTGTAACAGTAAGTCCGTCGGTAGAAACGCCTTCTACCTGTGATACCGCGTTGATTTTAACAGAAATGTAACTAATCCCGGTGTCAGGATCACATGCAGTCATTAAAAAGATCATCATTAACGAGAGGATCCCTGTTTTAATTGTGTTCATTTTTCTCATAATTTAAAATTGTTTTATAAAAAGTGATAATTCCAGCCCGAAAAAGAAGCTGTTGTTTCGCTCATAAAATGTTCCGGGGTTCCGTTTCGATTCAGCTATCGGATAATCCCTGAACATGTTGTTGGCAAAGAAAGACACACGCATGAAGTCACCGATCTCCTTCGTGAGATTAACATTGAAACAGAACAAGGGAGGCAAACTTTCAGTAATATAGTTTTTGGTGTTTTTTTGCCGGATAAGTGTCCTGAACTCAGGTTCGTCTTTTCTTTTCACATCGAAGTCGTATACCTGCCCGTCGTATTTTGACAGATACTTCACAGGAATGGTGTCGTTGCCATATACATACCGGTCTTTATCCAGCCAGGTGGTTTGCATTGTCAATGTCACCACAAATCCGATTTCAGGAATGTTGTGGGTCACTCTCAACGCGGTAGTCAGCCGTTCGTCATATCTTTTCTCCATCCCTTTTTCATACAATCCGATGTGTGTCCTGTCTTTTCCTCCGGTTCCGCTGTAGCCATCAAAATACAAGTAATCGTTATTGTATGTTTCCGAATTTATCCATGCTCCATTGGCACTGACAGATGTACGTATGGCGTTGATACGTCCCAGTGAAAGATCGAATTCGACACCGTGCGTATTCAAAACAATGCTGTTGGTCGGGGTGTAGAATTTAGCCAGTACGGGATTGCTTTCATACAATTCAATTGCTCCGGCCGTATTGCGCCTGTATTCATTGTAAATCAGCGGTTGGAATGTGTTTAGTGAGTTGCCCATGGTATATCCGTTGGACAACCGGTCGCTGAATGCGACAACATTTAAATAGGCTTTGTTTATTTTCAGGTCAAATCCGATTTCAGTTCTTTTGTTAGTGGCAATTTTCAGTTCTTTATTTTGTGTGTCGAATATCCGGGTTGTTGTAATGAAGAGTTTTTCGCTGTCTGGTAATGTCCCTGACATTTCGTTGATATTGACATATTCGAAATAAGCCTTTTCCGGGTATAGATACAGCAGGGTAGGGGCCTTGGCCTGAATACCGAACCCTCCTTTCAGGGTTAGAACATCAGGGATGGGACTCACCGATAAGTTGATCCTCGGGGTGATGATACCTCCTACTTCTGAAAACTGGTCATACCGCAGGCCCAGATGTAATCTCCCTTTTATAATATCTCCCGAGTAATTCAGCCGGTCTTCGGCATATACACTTAACTGATTTATAAATGGTATTTCCCTGTAATCTCTGGAACGAAAGGAGGCGTTGACAGCCGACAAATTACGATAAGGGGGGAATTCGGTGCTGAATTGTTTTCCTGCACCTAAGTTCCCATCCGATTGAAAATTAGCGCCAATCATAAAGCTATTGTAAGAATGGTTCCACCGTTGGAAGAAATTGGCATTGATTTTAGCGAACAGACTCAGCTCTTTCCCTTCGATGTCGTAACGGGCGAAATAAGAACTTGGAAGATATACAGCCGCATTATTTTTGTCTGTTTCTCCGAAATTGGTAATCTTATTTCCTCCTGCATCGAATACATCTACTCCCGGACGGTTTGAAAGGACAGCCCCGTCAGTCAAAGTCGCAGAATAAGGGGCATTGGCCGATGTGTATAATTGCTCGTAATAACTTTCTTTTTGTGTGTAACTCGCAGATACAACATAGCGGATTGATTTCAGGATCCCCTTGTTGAAGATGAATGTCCCGTTTGTGTTGAGTTTACCTCCGATATTCAATCCGCTTGAGGATGTTTGTGTTGCGTTGTCGTCGGGATTTCTGTCCCGTGAATTTTTACCATACACAAAATCCAGGGAAGTGTTGGAGCTTAAATTTCCGAAGAATCTGTTGGAGTATTTGACGTATCCTGTCGCTCGCTGGTAATGCTGGTACGATTGTGTCGGGTTGTTGATATTATAGGCATAATCACCGCCTACATTGAAAGAACCTCTGTTATTATCCAGTTCAAATCCTTTTCCAGCAGAGACCTGGTAAACGTTGATATTGGATTTGGCTTTGATGGTTAAGGGCTGACGTCCGGCTCTGGTATTGAATATCACGACACCTGATGTGAGGTCGCCGTATTCAACAGAAGGAATTCCCCTGATAATTTCCACCGATTCGATGTTTTCTACGGAGACATTTCGTACGTCGATTCCGCCTGCGGGAGAGGCATCACCGCCAAGAGCCGCAACTCCGCCCACAACAACCGGGTTCATGGTCTGCATATTAGCATTGTTCGAAACCGGGGCTCCATCCTGTATAATGGATGTCCCGAGCGCATTCAGATTGGCTGCTGCTGCATTTCCGGAGTTTGTTCTGATGGTGATTTGTGCCGCTGTATTCAGATTTTGGTTTTGACTCAAGCCTCCGGGAAGTAAGGACATGACATCTTTCAGACTGGTAGCCTGCAAGTGTTCCATCGCAGTCCGGGAGATACTTGAAGCTGTTGCCTCTCCTGTTTTACTTTGTTCTGCTGATACTACAACCTGTTCCAACCTGAAATTATTTTCCTGCATCAGGAATTTAAGGTTCAGATTCGAATTGAGATTAATCAGTGTGTCGACAGAAACTTTTCCAACGAAACTGATTTGTAGTTTAATTTCCCCGGCCGGTACATTTTTAAACTGAAAACGTCCATCAGTTCCTGTAGTTGTCATCAGCATGTGCCCCGGAATAACCACCGTGGCATATGACAGGGCAGTGCTCGAATTTTTGTCCGACTGTTCATATACAGCTCCGGTAATATCGTAGCTGTTTCGGTGTCGCTGACCTGAGGTTGCATTTGAAAATAAAAACAGACAGGCCGTTACGAATATCGCCGGAATTGTAATATTATGTTTTTTACTTGTTTTTACCATGATGAATATCGCCGGAACTATGTTAGTTTAATATCCCGCTTTGTTCAGGCAGACTCCTTTTTATTTTAAAACATTTGGAATTTGACTCTTTGAGGCTTTTACACTGAAGTTCTCAGGATAAAAGAAGGCGGACTTTGAACGCACACTTAATGATAATGCAAAATTATGGGGTTGAAATTTATAATTCAATAACCTGTTTTAGGTATTTTTATCCTGTCATTATGGTATGATGTTGGCTTATTTCATTAATAATGGGGGTTATTGTGGTTGGATTGGAAACATTTTTATAGAAAACATCGATATTCATATTGATTTTTTCTACCGAACACAAATAGTTAATCATGCGTTTAACGGTTACATAAAAAATAAGCATATAATAACTAATTAAAAATATAATCGTCATGAAATTTGAACTTCCCGTATTACCGTATGAAACAGGTGCTTTGGAACCTGTAATTGGCAAACAAACTGTAGAATTGCATTATGGAAAGCATTTCCAAACCTATATTACCAATCTCAACAACCTGATTGCAGGTACCAAATATGAAAACATGGATTTGGTGGATATTGTGAAAAACAGCGATGGACCATTGTTCAACAATGCAGGACAAGCATTGAATCACAACATCTATTTTCTGTCGTTTTCACCCAACGGAGGTGGAGCTCCATCGGGTAAATTAGCGGAAGCCATCAATAGTCAATTTGGTGATTTTGAAAACTTTAAAAAAGAATTCAATGCAGCTGCAGTATCCGTGTTTGGTTCGGGATGGGCCTGGCTGGCTAAGGATGCCAACGGAAAATTGTCGATTGAGAAAGAACCTAATGGCAGTAACCCGGTTGTAAAAGGACTGGTTCCTTTGTTGGGATTTGATGTTTGGGAGCATGCGTATTATCTGGATTACCAGAACCGCAGACCCGATCATGTGAATGCTTTGTGGAATATCATCGACTGGAAGGCTGTAGAAAGCAGGTATTAAAAGAAATTTTTTAGCTATCTGAAAATAAATGTGTGTTTAGGTGGACAGGGATAATCCCTGTCCTTTTTTATTTCAAAATATTTTTAATCTGTACATACTATTTCAAAATTAAATGCGTTTATGAATCAGAAACAAAAAATAATTGATATTGCCTATGCAAAAAACCATTACTCCTTTAAACAAAACTGATTTACAACAAACGTCACAACAGTTAAAGGACTGTTCAAACAACATGCAACCATCAGATTCCACCATTCAGAAAATTTTGCAGTTCGCTGCCAACTACCGGGTGCAAAAAATAAGTGAAAATCAGTATATCGAAATGAATCTTAGTTGATTAAAAAAGACTCCCTGATAAAAGGGGGTCTTTTTTTAACTAACCACTAATAACATACTTTTTGATTTATTCGCACACAAAATCACGGAAAACTTATAACTTTGCGTAGTTTTAAACAAAGAATTATGCGAAAAATTATCTCCCCTTCTATATTAGCTGCAGATTTTAGTAATTTAAAGGCAGCTTGCGAAATGATAAACCGCAGTAAAGCCGATTGGATTCATATTGATGTGATGGATGGCGTTTTTGTACCTAACATTTCTTTTGGATTTCCGGTACTGGAGGCGATTACGAAACATTGTACCAAACTGATTGATGTGCATATCATGATTGTTCATCCCGAAAAATACGTGAAACGTTTTGCTGAAGCAGGAGCGGAAATGCTGACCTTTCATTACGAAGCTGCGGAAAATCCGGGAGAAGTGATTGAGCTGATCCGCCGGCAGGGCATCAAAGTGGGCATCACGATCAATCCAGATGTGCCGGTGGCTGCACTGCGTCCTTATATCGATAAAGTGGATATGGTGTTGTTGATGAGTGTCTTCGCAGGCTATGGCGGACAAAAATTCATTGAAGAAAGTTATGACCGGCTGAAAGAACTTAAAGACATGGTGGATGAACTGAACCCTGCCTGTATGATACAGGTCGATGGCGGTGTCTCGATTCATAATGCAAAAAAACTATTCGATCATGGTGCTAATGTCCTGGTTGCCGGCAGTGCTGTTTTCAATGCGCCCGATCCGGAGGAGATGATCCAGTCTATGTTAAAAGTTTAGAATAGAGCGGAAAACGGAAAACGGAGAGCGAAAAGTGGAAAACCGATTAAAGCTGTAAAAACACACACAGCAGAAAATTGTTGATAAAAAATTAAGAGATTAGCCAGAAAACGTTTTCCGCTTTTAGTTTTCCGCTTTCCGCTTAAATAATATACTGTTTGTTTATGTCCTTCCTGCAACGTACTCCGTTTTTCAGGTTGTTGGTTTCGTTGGTGTGCGGTATTGTTGCTTTTCAGTACCTGGAACTTTTCAGCCTTACGCGTTTGATTCTGTTGATCATCGCGGTTTTTTTGATGTTGATTCCGTTCTTTTTACATCAATCGGCTTATGCTTATAGATTGCGTTGGTTGTTTGGTGCCGGCGTGATGGTGTTGCTTTTTCTGATGGGATATTTTGTATCTGAAAGAAGACAGCGACAAACGGCTTTTGCTCAACTGAATGAACAAACTCTTTTTGTGGGGTGTTTAATCGAGCCTCCTGCAGAAAAAGCTAACTCGATGGCTTGTAAAATGCGGGTAGAAGGGATTTATACAGGTGCGCAATTCGTAAAAATGAGTTCCCCAGCACTCGTTTATGTATTCAAAGACAGTGCTGCCTTGTACTTGAAAAAAGGAGATGTGTTGCTGTTCAGAACCACGTTCCAACGACCATCGGGTGCAATGAATCCGGAAGGGTTTGATTATGCAAAGTATTTGGCGAATAAAGGTATCCGGGCGATCGCTTATCTAAAAACCCCTGAATGGAAATTGCTTGCGCACCAGGAGATATTTTCTTTATCTGATTTAGCTGCAAAATGTAGCCGTAAAGTGTTGAAGGTGTACGAAACCCTTCAGTTGTCAAAAGATCAGTTTGCCGTACTGGCGGCACTTACCATCGGATATAAAGACACCCTGGATCCGGAATTACAGGAGAATTTCAGTTATTCCGGAGCTATGCATATCTTATCGGTCAGCGGACTGCATGTCGGCGTGATTTACCTGATTCTGCAGGCTGTTTTTTTATTGATGTTCCGAAAATCAAAATGGAAATTCATTAACACTGTTTTTACAGTTTGCGCACTTTGGATGTATGCTTTTATTACCGGTTTGCCTCCTTCTGTCGTACGTGCAACAACGATGTTTTCGCTGGTTGCGGTAGGAGTGGCGCTTGGACGTAAATCACAAATCTACAATACGATTTCAGTCTCTGCTTTTGTAATCTTGCTATTCGATCCGAATCTCTTGTTCGACGTAGGATTTCAGCTGAGTTATTGTGCCGTGATTGGTATTGTATGGTTTCAGCCCCAAATCAGTTCGCTGTTATATGTAAAACCAAAATGGCTGAAATGGTGGTGGAATTTGACTGCCGTATCATTGGCGGCACAGATTGCGACATTACCTCTCGCGTTGTATTATTTCCATCAGTTCCCGAATTATTTTTTGCTGGCTAATTATGTGGCTATTCCATTGTCGACTTTGATTATTTATCTTGCTGTACTCTTTTTAGTGCTTTCTCCGTTCTCATGGCTGGCATTTGTGCCCGGTTTTTTGTTGAAAAAAATGCTTTTTCTTTTGAATGCTTCCGTAAGTTTTATCCATGATTTGCCCCATGCGATTTCGGTTTGCTACCTGAATCTATTTCAGTTATTTTTACTTTTTACGGTATTTGTTTTCTTTTTTTCTCACTTGGAGAGTAAAACGTTCAGATCACTGATGGTTACTTTATGCGCTTTACTGATTTTTCTGTTAAGTCATATTTCTGTTCACAATCAGACGCTTCACTTGAATCAGTTGGTAATTTATGCCGACCGAAAACACACGCATGTAAATTTGATATCAGGCCATCATCAGAGGATATTAACGACTGATTCCAGCATGACTTCGATGCCGGCGTCAAATTATTGGATGAGCAGGAAGTTAAAGAATCCTGAATATGAAAGGTTGCATGCAAGTTGCCTGTACACGTTTCAGGGAAAGAAAATACTCATACTGACCGACAGTTTGTTACATCGCAAAACAACCCGGACACCCATCAAAACAGATTTCCTGATTATCGGTAATGGTCTGAAGCCCTGTGCGAAAGAATTGCTGTGTTGTGTGTTACCCCGAATTTGCATTGCCGATCAAAGTATTCCTGCGTGGTGTGTCGATCAGTTGAGGCAAATCTGTCAAGAGAAAAGGATATGTTTTTATGCTGTAGCAACCCGGGGTGCGTTCATCTACGACTTTAAACAAATCAGTCCCTGAATCTATATCATATTTTTTTGTTATTTTTGTACCCGTTATAAAGCCAAGCCGATGATATCAAAAATTATTGCAGAAGAACTGGTTCACAAGGCCAAGAAGGCGATTGATGAAGCAGATAAAATAGCTATCGTGGTGCATGTCGGTCCCGATGGAGACGCCATGGGTGCCTCACTCGGGATGTGGCATTACCTGATGACTCAGGGTAAATCGCCGGTTGTTGTAGTGCCGACAGCTTTCCCGGATTTTTATGCATGGATGCCTGGTGCTTCTGAAGTGCTGGTATTTGAAGACGATATTGAAACCGCAACAGAACAGTTACAGGAAGCTGAATTGATTCTGGCGCTTGATTTCAATGTCCCTAAACGCATGGGAGGAATGTCGGATGTGGTGTTGGAGACATCAGCAAAAAAAATCATCATCGATCACCATCTGCATCCGGGAGATTTTGCGGATATCGTGATATCTTATCCTAAAATATCATCCACCAGTGAGCTGATTTTCAGATTGATTTGCCGGATGGGACATTTCTCGGAGATCAATCTGGCTTGTGCTGAGTGTATTTATACCGGCATGATGTCGGATACGGGTGGTTTCACGTATAATTCGAACGACCAGGAAATTTATATCATTATAGCCGAGCTGATCAAACTGGGTGTGGATAAAGATGATATTTACCGGAAAGTGTTCAATACCTATTCCGAGCATCGTTTACGGCTGATGGGATATTGCTTGTACAAGAAAATGAAAGTATATCCGGAATATAAAGCGGCGTTGATAACGCTTACAGCCGCTGAAATGGAGCAGTTTAAATTCGTAAACGGGGATTCCGAAGGCTTTGTGAATATACCGCTTTCGATGGCAGGAGTTGATTTTTCGGTATTCATGCGTGAGGATTTTGATAAAATTAAAGTGTCGTTGCGTTCGCAGGGAACGTTCCCGACCAATAAATTCTCTGGCGATGTGTTTAATGGTGGCGGTCACCTGAATGC
>JARKQF010000308.1 GCA_029973975.1 Paludibacter sp. | reverse complement strand
CGCGGGGTGATTGTTTCCATCCGTTGTCCGACCAGGATTCGAACCTAGACCAAGAGAACCAAAATCTCTTGTGCTGCCTTTACACCATCGGACAGTTTCCCTTCAAAAAGGTGTGCAAAAATAGATATTTTTTTCCAAACGATAAAGAAATCGCCTGAATATTTAATATTTAAAAAGGCAATTCTCAATTTGATGTGTTTGAATCAGGAATAAGTAAAGTCCCGTTGGTGATAATTCTGTCTGTGGTTCAGCACACCATTATCATTGAAATCGATCTGCCCTGTGCAAATGCAATCTGAATTTTCAGTTATCCCGGCAGTTCTAATGAGTTAAAGTTCAATCTCCTAATGCATGCATTGGTTGAGCCGAAGTCCGGATCCAGACATCAGATTACCGGTGAAAAGTCAGAAAAATCTGCTTGCCTTACTCCGGGCTTCAGCCCGGGGAAACAGCAGAACCCCCGTCCAACCGGCTTTAGCCGAAAAGCCGGGAGATCAAAAACATGGGGACTTTTGGGCTTACCAGTTTTTACTTATGCCGGCGGCGCTTAAACTTTCGCCGCCTTTTGGGCTAAAGCCCCTGTGTTTATCGGCGCCTGATTCCCCCCGGCTCAAGCCTGGGGTAATAAACCGGAAATGGCTTTTAAAGCTAAACTAAAACAGGTTCCGGAAGAATCAATGACTTTCATAAAGCTATGGTAATTACTGCATTATATTTACCGTGATGCCACTGTTTGAATGATGCAGTCAGTCAGGCTTGACCTGAATGAAGTTTGTGTTTAACGTTTGTTGTCAGGAACAGAAGGTTGAAATATTATGGTTATAAGCATAATTAAAATTCTTAATACCCTAAGGCACAACAAATAATGAAAAATCCATTTAGGGTGATTCTTACTGAAAATCCACTGGCATTCATAATTTGAATCTGCCAAATGAGCAGATAATGATGGCTGAATTGGGTTTAATGCTCCGGATACACCTGACTGCACTCCTGCCCGGGCCGCACGAATTTTCATTAAGTGGTGTTTAACATTATTTGTAGTTCTTTCTGCTTAAATAATTATT
>JARKQF010000290.1 GCA_029973975.1 Paludibacter sp. | reverse complement strand
GCCATCGGAAACAGGATTTCCGATTCTTTTTGTCCCATTTCGATGACCTGCCGGGCTGCCGGTTTCAGGATAATATCAGCAGACACAAGCAAATCCTCGCGACTTATATCAGGCACCTGCAGCAATTCGATGCTACCTTTAATCAGTTCGCGGATCTCATCGTGTTTACCCCACATCACTTTGGGTGGACCGGTAATGCCTTCTTTTTCGAGATAAGGAAACAACAAATATTCTTTGCGCTGATAGAGTTTATCCACATCATACAAACTGTTATATAGTCCCCTGAGTTTCAGCACTACCTCATTGATATTAAGTTGCTCATACTGTTCAACATCTGCCAGTACCTGAAAAATTTGTCCAACCACCCTGCCCAGCTCCTTGTTTTCCTGCAACATCACATCTACCGGATGTCCTTCGGGGATTTCCATCTGACCGGACAAATCCACCCGGCCTTCGAGTACAGCCGAATGAGCATCACAAAGATCCAATACTTCTTCCTCCGGAAGTCCCTCACTGATAAGCTCCTGTTCCACTTCAACCACCTCACCATAAGGAATACTGCTCAGACTTTGCAGCAATTGCCGACGAACTTCATCCTCCGACTCTCCGGCATGTAATTTCAATATCAACTCTTTTAAAGTTTTCTTTCTTTCGTACGAATTATTGATGAGTTCACTCATGATATCTGTTTTTATATTTTAATTTTATATACAAAAGTAGCAGTCCTCATGGAATGAAGAAATACCCATTTCAGACTATTTTTACAACATTTTTTAGTCTGAAATGTTCTGTATATCACACTTTTTTGTGAGTAATTAAGAGAAAATACAAATGAATTACAAAGATTGCATCATTTCACTGTAATGATAAACATTAACCCCAGGCCTTTGAAGTTTCGCAGCCTGTATCATCGCACGGGCAACACACGTTGCCTCTATCGGTTTTTGTTTATCAGGAATCAGAAAATAAAACGGCTTCATTAAAACAGCAGCTATTTTCTCTGCCAGGCGGGGTTTGGATCTTTCACCCAACAACAAGGATGGCCTGAAAATATTGATGGAAGGTATATGCAGCTTAGAAACAGCAACTTCAACTTCTCCTTTGATCTGTAAATAAAAATTACTGCTTTGAGCATTTGCCCCTATTGAAGAAACAAGCTGAAAGCTGCGAACTCCGGTCTCTGCAGAAATCAGAGCAGTATTGACAGGAATGTCCAGATCTACTTTTCGGTATTCCTGTAAATCCGGAGTCTGACTACGGGTTGTACCTACGGCACAAAAAACCACATCACTACCGGAAATGACACCCCTGAGTGCATCTGTATCTGTGAATTTCAGAACTACAATCTTTACTTTTGTATCAGGGTATTCAAACGGATGGCGAACAACCACACGAATCTCTGAGAATGTGCTGTCAACACATAATTGTTTCAATACATGAGAGCCTATTAATCCGGTTGCTCCGATTATAGTAGCGATTGATGTTTTATTATCCATTTAATTTGTTGTTAATCTGCCATTAAAAACATTTAAGATATGAATTTTGTTCAATAAGAACAGGGATAATAACCAACATTATTTTCTCAGTTTACAAGATAAAAAAAGACCCTTGAAATTCTGAAATTTCAAAGGTCTTTGCGGAAGCTACGAGATTCGAACTCGTGGACCGGTTACCCGATCGGCAGTTTAGCAAACTGCTGGTTTCAGCCACTCACCCAAACTTCCGTTTTGCTTTAGCGGCTGCAAATATAGAAAAGAAATTCCGATTATCCAAAAAAAGAATAAACAATAAATTTAAAAACTTATATGTATTTTTGCATCCTCAAAAAACATCATAATACATCTCATGTAAATGACTATGTCGAAAAATAAAAAAAGTCTGTCGCAAAAAATACTCTTAGCTGTCGCTTTAACAACAGGTCTCTTTTTCATCTTTGCAATTTACGCAATCCTGTTCCCAAACACTTCAATACAGGATGAGGATACTTACCTTTATATTTCAGACGATGATCAGTTTGAAGATGTTCTGGAACAAATTAAAGACAAATCGTTACTCATCAATGATTTTACGTTTAAAGTTCTTGCAAAACAGATTAAATACGATCAGAAAATACGGCCGGGACGATATAAAATCACGCCGGGTATGTCGAATTTTATCCTGCTTCGTAAACTCAGGGGAGGAAAACAGGATCCGGTAAAACTGGTTATCAATAACATTCGCACAAAAGAGCAACTTGCAGGTAGGTTATCTTCAATGATCATGGCTGATTCTTTAAGCATTATAAACGCACTTAACGACTCTGTATTTCTGAAACAGTATGATTTAAATCCATATAATGCCGTAATCTTCTTCATTCCCAATACCTACGAAGTCTTTTGGGATACAGACACAAAAGAACTTTTCGACAGAATGAAAAAGGAGTTTAATGCTTTCTGGAATGAAGACAGGCTAACCAAAGCTGCTGCTATTCCGATGACACAAACGGAAGTGATGACGCTGGCTTCTATTGTTGAGGAAGAGACAAATAAAAAGAAAGAACATCCGATTATTGCCGGACTTTACATCAACAGACTGAAAATTAATATGCCATTGCAGGCATGTCCGACCATCCGGTTTGCGTTGAACGACTATACGATCAACCGAGTTCTTATCAGGCACTTACAGGTTAAATCTCCTTACAACACTTATAAAAACAAAGGTTTGCCTCCCGGTCCGATTCGTCTGCCATCACCAACCACGATTGATGCAGTTTTGAACTATGAAAAACATGATTATTTGTTTATGACTGCAAAAGAAACTTTAAATGGCGAGCATAATTTTGCCGTCACCTATGCTGAACACAGCATTAATGCAAAGAAGTACCAGCAGGAGTTAAACCGGCTCGGAATTAAATAGTTCAGGAAATAAAGTTTACTTCAGGAATCAGGTTTATTCCAAACCTGCCGGCAACAGATTGTTGAATCATTGCTGCAAGTTCTGCTATTTCTTTACCTTTTGCACCACCGCAATTGATCAAAACGAGCGCTTGCTTTGCATGCACGCCAACATTCCCGATGGTACGTCCCTTCCATCCGCATTGCTCAATTAACCAACCGGCAGGAATTTTTTCCTCCTGTTCGCTTACAAAATAATGCGGCATGTCTGGATATTGCAATTGTAATGCTTCGTACCGTTCTCTCTTCACAACCGGATTCATAAAGAAACTACCGGCATTTCCGAGCACTTTGGGATCCGGTAATTTGGATTCCCTGATCCGGATAATGGTATTCCTTATATTCTCCAGATTCATGGTTCCATTTTTCAGCACTTCTTTTTCAAGGTGATTGTATGACAGATTGAAAACCGGCTTTTTGGATAACCGGATTATCACGGATGTCACAATAAACTGACCTTTCAACTCTTTCTTAAATACACTTTCCCGGTAAGCGTAATGACATGCCTCCTGCTCAAAAACACTGCTTTGTCCGTCTGCAATGCGTATAGTTTTTACCTTTTGCACAACATCTTTTATTTCAACGCCATAAGCACCGATATTCTGAATAGCCGCTGCGCCGGTTTCTCCCGGGATCAAAGAAAGATTTTCTATGCCTGACCAACCTTGTTTCACGCAATATCCTACCAAATCATCCCAAATCACACCCGATCCGACTTCGATTAAAACAGCATCCTCTGTTTCTTCTACCGTCTGAATTCCTCTGATGGCCGAGTGTAACACAACACCGTCAAAATCATTCAGAAATAACAGATTGCTACCTTGTCCTACTACCAACAATGGATTTTCCCTGACAAGACTCTGTTTTAAAATATCAATCAAATCTTCTTCTGAATCAAATTCAAGAAAATACTTTGTTTTAACATCTAATCCGAAAGTATTATAATTTAAAAGAGAATGGTTTTGATAGAGATGCATGGTGTGTATTGTTATGTAGTTGCTAAAATTGCTTGTAGCAATCAAGTTGAGAATCAAGTTAAGTTATCTGGAGTCACTAAAGTTGCTTGTGGGAATCAAGTTGGGAATCAGGTTTAAAATCATATCTTTGTCGGGCTTAAAGCTTGTCAAATTCTTGTTTTCTTTTTCAGCTCAAAGTCCCTTCCCAGGTATTTTTCCCTTACTACAGGATTATCAGCCAGTTCTTGCGAAGTTCCCTGATACAATATCCTTCCTTCAAACAGAAGATAAGCACGGTCGGTAATACTCAGGGTTTCATCTACATTATGATCAGTAATAAGGATGCCGATATTTTTATCTTTCAGTTTCCACACTATATCCTGAATATCCTGCACAGCGATCGGATCGACACCAGCAAAAGGTTCGTCGAGCATGATAAAACGAGGTTCGATTGCCAGACAGCGGGCTATTTCGGTTCGTCTGCGTTCCCCTCCAGACAGCCGGTCACCGATATTGTGGCGAACATGTTCCAGATTAAATTCGGCAATCAGAGTTTCCAACTTTTCATGTTGATATTCCTTACTGAATTTAGTCATCTCGAGCACCGATTTAATATTATCTTCGACCGACATTTTACGGAAAACCGATGCTTCCTGCGCCAGATACCCAATGCCGCTTTGTGCTCTTTTATACACCGGAAATTTGGTAATATCCACATCATTCAGAAAAATACTTCCTGAATTTGGCGTGACCAACCCGGTTGTCATATAGAATGTGGTTGTTTTTCCGGCACCGTTTGGTCCCAGCAACCCTACGATTTCCCCCTGCTTCACGTCAATAGACACATCATTTACAACCAGACGTTTACCGTATTTCTTATATAGATGTTCGGTGCGCAGCACCATTCCTTCATTATTCATATCATTATCGTTATTCATGTAGAGACAGGGCATGCCCTGTCTCTACGTTTTCCGTTTTCCGTTTTCCGCTATTCGTTTTTTTTATACCATCCCGCATACATAGCGTAATTGTGTGCTATTTTACGGTTCATTTCGTGTGTTTGTTCCGGTTCAACGTTTTTAACAAATTTGGCCGGTACTCCTGCCCACAGGGTATATGGTGGAATTTTCGTATTACTCAGCACCAATGAGCCGGCTGCTACAATGGCGCCCTCTCCCACTTCAGCATAATCGAGCAACGTTGCACCCATACCAATCAGCGCGTAGTCATCTATTTTGGCTCCGTGTATTGTAACATTATGTCCCACTGAAACATAATCACCAATTTCCACAACCGATTTCTCATATAAAGTGTGTAAAACTGAGCCATCTTGAATATTAACGTGATTTCCGATGCGAATCGAATTTACATCGCCACGAAGTACCGCATTAAACCAAATGCTACAACCATCGCCTATCACAACGTCTCCGATGATGGCGGCATTTTCAGCTAAATAACAATCCTCTCCAAATTTCGGGTCAAAACCTCTGACCGATTTAATCAATGCCATATATAAACTAATTTTATCTGAACTGAAGTCCTTTATCTGTAGGGATAAAAAGAATATGCAACAAACGTTCTTCCCTCCAGATTACCCTGACAAATACCAATACCAATAACGGAATAATCGAAGTTAAAGTTGCATGAGAAATAAACAAGGTTATTGCTACATAAAGCACGATTAACAATAAATAAATGACGTTGTAAAAAAAGAAAAACTTCCTGGGACTCCTTTTCCATAACATCAGTGCCAACATGATATTCATGGGATTTAACCACAATATATTCAGGTTATTACCAGTGATCGGATGTTCAGAAAAAAACATAAAAAAGAATATCAACAAGCCAGCTAAACCTGTAATTAAATACAAAATAGTATCAAATATTTTATTGGCGATGTCGTCCATATTTGTTTTAAAAATCATCAGTATAATCCCTATTATTAACCAAATCAAACTGACTGTAAAAGGATGAAAGATCCATGAGGTCGTCGAAACGGTTTCAGTTACCGGCTTACCCTTCACAAGCATTTTGACGCTTTTTACTATCTTTCTTTCCTGCAATCCGTTGTTCAGACTCATTATCTTCGATCTTTGCATGACGTCCTTTAATCTTTCAGGTAAAAAAACACTTGATTGCATACCTACATTTCTATCGGCATCGACACCAAAAAGCAAATTGACACCGACATCTGCCCATGGGACATCCGAAAGGTAGTCGGTTATCATGTTACGATACGAATCTTCCTCCACTTGATTATCTCCCACAAGCACTCCACTCAGCGACTTGCTGATCATTTCATAAGGCCGGGTTGCACAATTATCATACACAAAATTATATCTGTACATCCTATTCTGAGGAAGATAATTGATCGTAAGCAATTCAATCAGTTTTTTCTTTTCACTTTGGGTCAGGTCGAGTTCCTGTTCCCATACCGTTGAGCCCCTCTCCTCGTACTCCTGCAGAAAATTTTCCGTAGGATATACACCAAGCAGATAATCAGTGTGTCCTCTCATAAATTTCCAGTAGAAATGTTCGGTTCTGAAGTCAAAAATACCATAGTTGAAAACGATATCGGTACCTTTCGTATCATGGATTCTGATTGCAGTATGTCCGAATTTTGCATACAAGGCATCGCCCGGCTCACAGGTAATCAAACTTACAACTGTTGAGTCGCCAAGATTAATGTTCTGGGAGTTCAGATTATAAATTCCCGTTAGCAAAAAAATAAGCAGAATAATACGTTGTCTCATGTTATACGGGGTTGGATTAGTTCCGGCAAAAGTAAGAATTTTTATTCAATAGTTAAAGAACAATCCACTGAATCGTAACAATCAATAATCACTAAAAATGTTTTTTTCACATAAAAATATTGTTTTTGTCAAAAAACAATTAAATTTGTGCTGTAAAACAGTGTTATCTAACATATTTTATTTGTAGATATGGCTAAAAAGATTATCTCAGCTCCCAGATCGATTGACGAAGTGATGACGGTATGGGATGTCCTGACTCCGGACGAAAGGCAGTTTGTCAGACATAATCATACGGTTCACCATTTTAAAAAAAATGAAATGATTCACTGCGAGGGTGAAATACCGACACACATGATGATCCTTGAATCCGGGAAAGTAAAAGTTTATAAGGAAGGAGTCGGAAGTCGCGCTCAGATTATCCGGATGCTCAAACCCGGCGAACATTTCGGCTACAGGGCTATCATTGCCAACGAACCATACAACACGAATGTAGCGGCATTCGAGGCATCAACTATTTTCATGATCAAGGCAGAAATTTTTCTATCTATTCTTAAACATAATAACGCTTTTTGTTACAGGTTCCTGGAAGAACTCGCGAGCGATTTGGGTGCATCGGATGCCCGCACAGTCAACCTCACCCAGAAACACATCCGGGGACGACTTGCAGAAGCCTTATTGATGCTCAAAAAAAACTATGGAATGGAGGAAGACGGGGCAACCATCAGCATCTATCTTTCAAGAGAAGATCTGGCAAACCTATCCAATATGACGACTTCCAATGCCATACGTACATTATCCAATTTTGTAAATGAGCAGGTGATTGCCATGGATGGCCGTAAATTAAAAATTATTGATGAAGAAAGGCTGATCAGAATCAGCAAAATGGGTTAAACCATATAAATTATGACTGCATCTCAGATTGATTCAACATACAAAGCTGTTGTCGGTTTATTACAATCAGGTAAACTCAAACTCGCGTTTGACAAGACACGTATGCTGGTGAATGAACTCCAGTGGGGAGATATCAATGACCAATTTGAGGAAATGCTTCAAAATTACCGGCTTATGCTTCAATATTTTATAACCGGAGTTGAAGATCCTGATCGCAAGATCATCTATAACAAACTAATAGCCAAACTAATCAACATCAACTCTTTATTGAGAGAAGAATTGATGATGCGCAATGCTACCAGCTTCGAATTTACCCAAAAGAGATATTTTCCGCACAAATTACATTTCAGTTCAACAGTCGACTTATACGATTCCCTGCTGTATTTTCACCAGCAAAAAACTATGCTGGATGAACTTTCACCTGATACTGAAAAGGACACCAAAAGATTAAGAAATAATTTTGAAAAATTACTTCCTGATTTATTTGCTGTTTTTTGGCTGAATACGAGAATCAGAGGCGACGAGAAACGTGTTTTCCAGCAAATACTACATGTCTCTTATCCGGGAGATCTGGAAAAAAGCTTGCTTATCTCTGCGCTGACTCTCAACTTGTGGCGCATGTTTGATGAAGAGAAACTCTTGCTTTTGCTTGATGCTTGTACACATGAAAATATGGCTGTCAGACAACGGGCTTTGGTTGGTCTGTGTTTCATTCTCACCAAACACAACAGCCTAATGCCTTATTATCCGGCTGTAAGAAACAGACTTGTGGTGCTGGCAGATGACATATCCATCGTTGAACATCTGAAGAACATCATTATGCTTATCATCGGAACGACTGAAACCGACAGAATTACAAAAAAAATGAAAGAAGAAATTCTTCCGGAAGTAATGAAAATCAGCCCGATGATCAAAGATAAATTAGATGCGGAAAATCTGATGAAATCTGATGAATGGGATGAAGAAAATCCGGAATGGAATGAAATACTGGAACAAAGCGGAGTTGCAGATAAACTGCAGGAGCTCACCGAATTGCAAATGGAAGGAGCTGATGTGTACATGAGCACCTTTTCGATGCTGAAAAATTTCCCGTTTTTCAATGAAACAGCTCACTGGTTTTTAGCATTTGACCCTGATTTTTCTGCAGTACAGGAATTGTTCGAGAAAAATGACAAATCCATTCTTGCAGCATTTCTGAACAATAGTGTAATCTGTAATTCGGATAAATACTCATTTTGTCTAAGCGCTCTCCAAATGCCTTACAGTCAGCGCGACATCATGAGTCGCACTTTCAAAGCCGAAGCAGAACAACTTGAAGAGATAAGTAAAGATGAAGCAATTTTAAATCCGAATTTAACAGCCAGGAATATTGCCCGGCAATATATCCAGGATTTATTCCGTTTTTTTAGGATACATCCTCATCATATCGATTTTCAGGACATGTTTAACTTTTCATTAGACATACATCAGACCGGATTTTTCGATTTATTGGTATCCGGAAGCGATATAAAAACCCAGGTTGCAGAATATTATTTCACAAAAAAATTATATTCCCAGGCAATCGTACTTTTTTCAGAATTAATTGAAGAACAGGAGCCTTCTGCTGCATTATACCAGAAAATCGGGTTTGCTTACCAGAAAAACTCCCAAATCCGGGAAGCGCTGGATGCTTATATCAAGTCTGATATGATTTTGCCAGATGATGTCTGGACAGTCAAGAAAATTGCATTGTGTTTCCGTTTAACCGGAAATTATGAAAAAGCCCTGGAACACTACAAACATGCTGATTTTCTTAAACCTCATCAGTACAACACAAAAATGCAGATAGCCAACTGTTTAATCGGATTAAACCGGCATAAGGAAGCCCTGCATATTTATGCTGATATGGAAAAAACAGATCCGGACAACGAAAAACTGTGGAAAGCAATCAGCTGGTGTGCCTTTGTTTCGAAAAACATCCATCAGGCTGATTATTATATGGAAAAAGTACTTTCAAATGTTCCGGATGCAACTGATCTCCTGAATGCCGGTCACATTGCATTTTGTAAAAAAGACAGGTCAACCGCCTTAAAGCACTATCAAAACAGTCTGGAGCTACGGGATGGAAATCTGCAATTGACTATTGATCAAATCAATAAGGACAGGGAATTTCTGGTTTTAAATGGTGTTCTCCCGGATGAAATAACCCTGCTATCAGATGAATTATCCTTTCGTACCGAGCAATAAAGCTGTTAAACAATGAAAGGACTCGTAATAAAAAACACAGGCAGTTGGTATCAGGTCAGGACAGACCAGGAGGAGATTTTCGAATGTAAGATAAAAGGCAACTTGCGACTAAAAGACATCAAAAGTACAAATCCCATTGCAGTAGGCGATTTTGTTGAATTTACCGCAATAGAAGAAAAGGTCGGGTTGATTTCAGGTATTTACGACCGAAAGAATTATATCATCCGCAGATCTTCCAATTTATCAAAACAGTCACATATTCTGGCTGCCAATCTGGATCTGGTCGTACTGGTAATTACAATCAGATATCCTGAAACTTCTACTATTTTCATCGACCGTTTTATAGCTTCAGCCGAAGCGTACAATGTTCCGGCTTGCATACTGATTAACAAAATTGATTTGTATACGGAGGATGAAATGCAATATGCAGAAGCGCTCAAAACACTTTATGAATCAATTGGTTATCCTGTATTTATGCTATCTGCCCTCAAACCGGATACTTTTGACACTTTTAAGCAATTCTTAACCGGAAAAACCATCCTGATTTCAGGAAATTCAGGTGTAGGCAAATCCACCTTAATCAATGCAATTTTACCTGAATCACTGGCAAAAACCGGCGAAATATCAAGCTATCACAACAAAGGGACACATACCACCACTTTCTCTCAGCTTTATCAACTTGAGAATGGAGCAAAATTGATCGACACCCCCGGAATCAAAGGATTTGGTACGGTCGACATGGAAATAGATGAGATCAGTCATTACTTTAAGGAGATATTCAAAACGTCAAAAAAATGCCGTTTTACGAATTGCACACATGTACACGAACCCGGTTGTGCCGTACTGTCTGCAGTTGAAAATCATCAAATCAGTCTCTCCAGATACCAAAGTTATTTGAGCATTCTATCAGATTTTGAAACAGGGAAGTACAGGTAAACACAAACAAAATAATTTTCTATTGTTTCACAAAATAAGCAGTCCGCGTGTTTTGCCCGTTGTTTACCTTTATAAAATACATTCCGGGGAGTAGGTCAATAACTTTTAGTGTTACCTCATGGTTATATGTCTTGTGAGATTTAATCAATTTACCTCTGAGGTTAAATATATTTATTTCAGTAAGATTCGTATTGATTTGATCAAATTGTATATGCAGATTATCAACCACCGGATTGGGACTTACCCTGCATTGAAAATCTTTGTATTCCTCCCGGATAACTCCGGAATAAAAGGCGTTTTCAAGTTCTGCATTAATTTCATATATTCCTGGATTCAATTCAAAAACCATGTACTTTCCGGTGACTCCTCTGAAATAAACCACAGAGTCCTGTCCCGTAGCATGATTATCCGGCCAATAGGTTACATCATTCAGACTGATTGATTTTATTTTCTTATCCGGATGAGGAAGAACCGGTATCCCTACTATAGCTTTCGTTTTATACGGCGAGATAAGTTTCAACTGATAATTCAGGGAATCCTTGTTAATCTCAACTTCAATATTGCCCTTTACAGAAGGGACAACAGACCTGATGTAATTGAGACTGCCTTCCTGAGGAAAAACCCGGTAAACATCAAAACTCGGTGCCAGAGGGGCAACACCAGCACTGTACCGTGACAGCAAAATCAACGGTCCACCCGACCAAGCATGGTTATTCGATCCTCCGCTAACAAAATATTCTGTTAGCGTTGTTCCCATGCTTTCAACCATATTCAAATAACGATCCGGATGTTTCATACGCGCCAATGCATCTCTCTCATAACCCATCAGGAAAAGAGCTTCAAGCACATATTTTTCCATATAAGGACTTGCACCCCGCCTTGTCAAAAGTAAACTCCGGATTTTACTCCATTTGGTTTTATCCGCAAAACCGGCTAATACAGCCATGGCATTAGCCCTGTCGTCGGTTTGCCCGGAATAAGAGGGAGACCTGTAAGCCTGACCATTCCAGAAAACATCATTAAAACTGTTTTGCATATCTTGCATCCGGTTCCGATACAATAAAGTATCTGCTGAATTACCGGATAAAACCGCCATTTCTTTTGCTGCTTTCAGAGCTAAATAGTACCATGCATTTTGTATGATTTCTGAATCGATATCCTCTCCCCAATCCGACCAATCCCAATTTCCGGATCTGTATGTAAGCAAACCATTCGATTTAAACATCCACAAATCAAGATAAGCTTTCACTTGTGGATACACTTCCACAATCGTGGCACTATCGCCGGTATACATGAAATAGTTCCAGAAACCGAATTCGCCAACGCTGGCCAACATCTGTGCCGGCAATTCATTATTCCAGTTTCCGGAAGGAACCGGAGCATACAAAACCTTATCTTCGCGTTGCCATTTGATTAAATTACTGATTGATTTTCTGGATAAAAGATCCGACTTTCTATCGAGTGCATAAAACGATTTCCCAATATGTATTACAGCATCTCCCCACCACAACGCCCTTTCTCTGTCGGGACAGTCCATATAGTTATCACGCATGGCCAGATAAAGCGTGCGTTGTGCTTTTTGCCATAATTTATTATAAAAGACATCATCTGAGACAAAAGAACCGGCCATTTCGGTATCATAACCCGACTCTCTGTATTTTATCGACTTAACCGTTACACCAACCGGAATAGAATAGATAATCTTATGTCCGTTCATCCATCCTAATGATTCATATTGCGAAGTTCCGGGAGCAGCAACATATTCGGCCATAATCCCTTTATCACGCCAGTTATGGTAACTGTCACTGTAAATAAAAATTTCTTTGCTTTCGGTTGTTTCTATTTCAAGGTAAGGTGTTATCTGTGCATTATAAGGTAAATCCGCTACAACAAGAGTACGCATGGATGTTGTATAAGGCAGAGTAAGCTGCTGTCCTTCAACTGAGATACTTTCATAATCACGTAACTCTGAATTTCTCCACTGCGGTATAGGTCTCAACGATAATGAATTCCAGGGAGCAGCAGGGGGAATACCTTTCTCAACCGCTACCGGCCAGGACGAATCATCATAGTCAACATCTTTCCATGCACCAATTGTATCATTAACAGCATTATATCTGATTAAAGATTCTGAAAGCCTGACGTTGGGCTGAATGTTTACTGTCGCCCTTTCAAAGGATGGATGAATAATCATTTTCCAGGTAGTATCACTTTTAATGACGAGATCATCCAAATCACACTCAAATAAAAGTCCTCCTTTTCCGCTGTCATGGTGTGAAAATCCATCTTTACCAAAATACCAGACCTGAACAGCAATCACATTCATTCCGGTTTGCAGGAATTTTTTTATGTCGATCAGATCATAATAGGTATCATTGGGGGTTGGCCCTCGTTTCAAACCACCTTCAAGTATTACTTCTTTCCCATTTATCCACAGCCAGTACTTGGAATCAACTGCAATTCTTGCTTTTGCTGTCAAAGGAATCTCGTCAAGTAAAAAAGTCTTTCTGAAGCAAGACCAGGTATTTGCGGGGCCATCTGCTT
Source organism: Paludibacter sp. (assembly GCA_029973975.1). Taxonomy (GTDB): domain Bacteria; phylum Bacteroidota; class Bacteroidia; order Bacteroidales; family Paludibacteraceae; genus Paludibacter. Next base: position 6,019 of record JARKQF010000290.1, on the reverse strand, counting down.
CCTGCCAAATCCAATTGGCATTCCATGTATTTATCCCCACATTTAACTTTTTATTTCTGGTTTCAGAAAACGGTCTTTTATCCAGAATATTATCAACCGGAATTCCCTTGTTTTGAAGATTGATGTTTGCATCCTGAGCATTCAAAACCGGGAAAATTGATAAGCCTGTAATAATAAAAAGAAACAAAAAAATCTGTTTCAGGATTTTTGTTTTATCGTATTTCTCCGATACACCTGTCATACAAAGATAAACTATTCGAATGTAACAACTTAAGCGACATTAAGTTCAACAAAGATAGAAAATTTTTAAATATTTTTTTTGATTCAACCTGGGTTAACTTCAGTCTAACAAACACAATTATGCTAACAAATATAAATATCTCACTTACAGTTTTAAATATTTTTACCTCTTTCTAAAAAATTTATTTATATTTGCAGCATATAAATAGAATATTTAATCAATTCCTATAATAACACCATGGGACAACACCGCATAGACCGATTAGACAAAAAAATCCTGCAACTCATTTCACAGGATGCACGCATTCCTTTTTTAGAAGTGGCACGTGAATGTAATGTTTCCGGTGCAGCTATTCATCAACGCATACAGAAACTCAAAAACAACGGAATCATCAAAGGTTCGGAGTTTATCATCGACAATTATAAAGTTGGATATCAGACTTGTGCTTTTATCGGTGTTACCTTGTCCGACATCAAAGCTTTCGCGGAAGTTGCAGAAGAACTTAAGAAAATTCCTGAGATTGTGGAGTGTCATTATTCCACCGGTAAATACTCACTGTTTGTGAAAATATATGCCCGTGACAACAAGCACTTGCTTCAGGTTATTGTCGACAGGATGACTGGTATAAAAGGAATATCTCACACGGAAACGTTCCAGATTTCATTGGATGAAGTCTTCAACCGACAATTGTCTGCTTTTGATATAGGAGAAGACGAAGAGGAAGAAAATGAATAGTTGATAATGGTTAGTGGTTATTTAGGTGGTCCACCTTCCGGACGGCGATAACCACCTCCCTCGGGACGCGGAGCAGGACCGAAATCGCGGTTTCTTCCGTACCTGAAATCTGATTCGCTGGTTCCCCCGTTAAACTGTCTGATGCGATAACTGAAGCTCAGCATAACATAAGAAGTCAGCGTGTTATATCTTGTGAACGATACAGAATTATCTCCTACACTCTGACGGATATTCAATTGCTGTTTTAAAATATCATACCATTTTAATGACAATACCCCTTTGTTCTTCAGTATCGACTTATCTATCGATGCATTCCAGATTATCTCCTGCTGATCAAAATTAGAATAACCAAGTCTGTTCGTATAATTGATGTCAGTATTAAGTGTCACATCATAAGGTAACCGAAACACGGCATTCCCCGTAAAAGTCCAGTCGTATGTCTCAGTCAATTTATTGTTGAGGTTATTCAGGGTGTTTGAATAACGAAACAACCCGCGTGCCCCAAGTTCTATCATATCGTGTGTGAAAGTTAACGATAACTGTTCCTGGAAGTTATATCTTCGTGTAAAGCTCAAATCGCCCAAAGGCAGATTTGCAGCAGCAATCAGGCTATCGATATTTTCATTCATGTTTTTCCGTGTGTAGCCATAGTTGGTATTATATCCAAGATTCGTACTGGTATTGAAATGCAGACGTTTTTGAATGATGGGTGTATTAAACATGACATTACCGTTTAGAGAAACCGGCAATTCGTCAGAATTTACAGTTTGCGTATATTGTTTTCCCGAGCTATCGTAAATACGGTTCGTTACCAGCTCATCCTTGACAATATTACCGGAAAACCAGGTACTGAATGAAGAAAAAGATTGATCGTTGAAATTACTGTACATCAGCCTCAGATAATTTGAAAATGATGGATTCAATGCAGGATTACCGACTGTTTCCCGCATCAGATCCTCATTATTCTTAACCGGTTGCATCTGATTGACAGAAGGTTGCCGGGTGTTTCCACGATAATCGACCCGTAAAAATTCCTTTTTCCCGAAATTATACTGGAAGCGCCCGTTAGGGGCAAAATTGATCACTTCATTATCCACCTTACGAACATCACCACTTTTATAATATGTACGGCTATATGTCTGCGAGGGTTCCGCTTTCATACCCAGCATCAAATTATAATTCTTTTCGGTATAACGGTAATTCAGTTCCATTGTTTCCCGGTAAAAGCTATTTTCGAAATTATTACTATAGTCTTCCACAAACAGGTCATAGTCATCCGGATTCCGGTTGTCAAATGCGGCCAGATTATCAGACGCATACTGATCCTTTATACTGTTTTGACTTGTTGAACTGAAAGCCAGCACTGTTTCCAGCACATTTTTATTATTCCAGAGCGGTTCTACAAAAGAGATACGGGCATCGACATTAAATCTGTCGGATGTATTATGAGTATACTGATTGATTAGCGTTGTTGTATCCGATTTCTTATTAGAAAAATTAAAATACCTGCTCTCACTCTGTGAGAATCCCGAGCTCACATTTGCAGTCAGCGAACGACCCGGTTTCGACAAAAATTTGCGGTTTACAATCAAACGAAGTCCACCCGACACCGACTGACTGGAACCGGCATTCCTCGCATCACCATAACTGGTTGTATCCTGATCCTGCAGATAAACATAATCACGGTAACTCTGTGATATTCCGGTATTATAGTTCATATTCGGCTGAATAATAATCGTGGTCAGACTATCCGGTTTCCATTCACCTTCCAGTCTGATATTTGCCTCATAATTATCATTTACAGCAGTATTGTAAGTCGAATCATTAAATACTGATCCTCTGAGATAACTTTCTTTAGTGCTATTGGTTTCACTGAAATTATTCGAATGGTTGAAAGAGCCGTCACCCCCGAATTTAAATTTTGGATTCACAATGGTATTATTATTCAAACCGATATTCTGTGTTTCGGTAATCCCGTTATTGGCGCCCCAACTACCTCTACCCCTTCTACTACGGGCTGTATTCACATTATTCGCTCCGGCAACCAGTGAAGTTTGAGAATCACCGTCCATAAAATTGATGTTTGCATTGGCATCATAACGAATCTGACTTTCCGTATCAAGTCCGGCCCCACCCACTACATTACCAAAAACACCCTTTCGTCGGTTCGATTTGGTTGTAAAGTTAATAATTCGCTCTGTTTCATCATCTTCAAAACCAGTTAATTGGGCCATTTCCGACTTCTGTTCCAACACCTGAATTTTATCTATCATTTCAGCCGGCAGATTCTTGGTTGCCATTTCAATGTCTCCATCGAAGAATTTCTTTCCGTCTACCCTGATTTTGTTAATTTCCTGACCATTCACCGTAATTTTACCTTCATTGGTAACCTCAACTCCCGGTAGTTTTTTAAGCAATTCCTCCACTACTGCATTTTCCTGAACTTTAAATGCCGTCGCGTTATATTCCAACGTATCTCCTTTTACGACCAACTGAGCTGCCGTTCCCTTTACTTCCAGTTCTTTAAGCGCCTGCACGTTTTCTTTTAACTGTATATTTTTCAGTATGATATCCTTGCGTTCCACCAATATATTTTCCCGGTAATCATTATACCCTACCGAACTTACAATCAACACATATTTTCCAGGATTAATACGTTGCAGACTGAACCACCCGTTACTATTGGTCTGAGCTCCCTGAACCAGTGTCGAATCAGAGGCTTTCAACAAACGTACGGTTACCATTTCAAGCGGCATCCCGTTATTGGCATCAAACACTGAAGATTGAACGGTTCGCTGGGCAATAGCAGCAAGACTTACAAGTAGCAGGAGAACAGCAAAGGAATTTCTTTTCATTCTAAATTTATAGTTTTTTACCACAAAAGGCACAAAAGAAAGACTTAGGAAACACAAAAGAATTAATAGTGAATAGCGAATAACGAATAGCGGAAGCCTCTGTTAATTCTTAATTCTTAATTCTTAATTTTTAATTTATAATTTTCACTTTTGTGTTTCCTAAGTCTTTCTTTTGTGCCTTTTGTGGTTCATAATTAAATATCGTCATAAAGACTGCAAAATTACTGAATGGTTTAATGAAATAATAAATTTATCTCCGTTTTTTTTATTTACTTTGCGTTTTCATTCAATAAAAACCGTATTTCATGATTCTTAATTACATCTGGATTGGTTTTCTTCTGATAGCCTTTGTCGTTGCCTGTATTCAGGCGCTGTTTTACGGCAACACCCAGATTTTCTCCGATATCATCAATTCTACTTTTGATTCAGCCAAATCCGGTTTTGAAATTTCACTGGGATTAACCGGCGTACTTTCTCTTTGGTTAGGTATTATGAAAATTGGTGAAAACGGTGGCGTAATCAAGACTTTTTCCAGACTGGTCGCTCCTTTCTTCACGAAAATATTCCCGGAAATACCGAAAGATCATCCTGCTATGGGAAGTATTTTCATGAACATTTCTGCCAACATGCTCGGACTGGACAACGCTGCCACTCCCATGGGATTAAGGGCCATGAAAGAACTGCAGGAGATTAATCCGAATAAGGAACAGGCTTCCAATCCGATGATTATGTTTCTGGTTTTGAACACATCCGGACTCACCATTCTCCCCATCAGCATCATGGTTTACCGGGCACAATTAGGAGCAATCAACCCTGCCGATGTGTTTTTACCCATTTTACTGGCAACATTCTTTTCAACTTTGGTTGGTTTTATCAGTGTTGCCATCATGCAAAAGATAAATTTATTCAATAAAACCATTCTGCTGACTTTGCTTGGACTAACCATTTTCATTGGAGGTTTGATTTATTTTATAGGTCAGTTAAGCAGAGAGCAATTATCTGTATATTCAAATTTCACTGCGGCTTTTATTCTTTTCTCGGTCATCATATCATTTGTGTCGATGGCAGCCATACGGAAAGTCAATGTGTATGACTCGTTCATTGAAGGTGCGAAAGACGGATTCAAAGTTGCTGTAGGAATCATTCCTTATCTGATAGCTATTTTGGTTGCTATCGGCGTGTTCAGAGCTTCCGGCGCCATGGAATTCATGATCGACGGGATTGGTCGGTTTGTGGCGTTATTGGGTATCAATACCGAGTTTGTTGAAGCCCTGCCTACAGCTTTGATGAAGCCTCTGAGCGGCAGTGGCGCCCGGGGTATGATGATTGATGCCATGAACACATACGGAGCCGACTCTTTTGTCGGGCGGCTGGCATGCATCGTTCAGGGTTCAACTGAAACTACATTTTATATCCTGGCAGTATATTTTGGATCGGTAGGTATCAAAAACACCAGGTATGCCCTGGGATGTGGACTATTAGCAGATCTGGCCGGGATAATTGCAGCCATACTCATGGGTTATTTATTCTTTTTCTAATGAATAGTTTTTTATGATACAGTTTTTAAATGAAAATATAAAAGCACCAGCCTTAAGAAAACGGGATGTAATTCAATGGATAAAAAACACAGCTGAAAAATACGGCAAAAGAACAGGAGAAATCGCGTTTATCTTTTGCAATGACGATAAAATACTGGAAATCAACCAACAGTACTTGCAGCACGATTACTATACCGACATCATTACGTTTGATTATTCTCAGAACAACATCATTTCAGGTGATATATTCATCAGCCTCGACACCGTAAAAACTAACGCTGAGCAATTTGGTGTTGCTTATGAGCAAGAACTCCATCGCATCATCATCCACGGTATTCTGCATTTGTGCGGACAAGATGACAAGACCCCAGAATCCAGAAAAACTATGACTGCAAAGGAAAACGAAGCTCTAAATGATTTAGCGGAGGACGGAAAGCGGAGAACGAATAGTGAATAGCGATTAGTGGTTTTGTGTTAGCTTTGTTTTTAAAACATATATGCGATATAAGTGTATCGTCCTGAAATTTGTTTACAGTTGTTGTTTAATAATTCTGTAAAATTTTCACTTTTTAATTTTATCTTTGTGGCATCATATTGAAGCGGAGTTAGGCTCTGCTGAGGAGCAACCTAACAAGGAATAAATATGATTA
>JARKQF010000284.1 GCA_029973975.1 Paludibacter sp. | reverse complement strand
GTGTATGGTGAGTGCATAGTTTCATAGATGTGCCTATATTTGGGCAGAAATCGCCTAATTTAAACCCTAAAAAAATTAATTACTCGTATGGCTTACAAAATTGAAGAAATTGAAGGTATTGGCCCTGTTTACGGAGAAAAGTTGAGAGCTGCCGGTGTTACCTCTACAGAAGGATTACTCGAGAAATGTGCCGGTAAATCCGGTCGCGCCGCAATGGCAAAAGAGACAGGTATTGATGAAAAGTTAATCCTGAAATGGACTAACCATGCCGATCTTTTCCGTGTACCGGGTATCGGGTCAGAATTTTCAGAACTGCTGGAAGCAGCCGGTGTAGATACGGTAAAAGAGTTCCGGAACCGGAATGCCGAGAATCTGCATGCCAAGATGCAGGAAGTAAACGAAGCCAAAAAACTGGTTCGTCGCCTGCCTTCCTTAGACCAGCTCACCAAAATGATCGAAGAGGCCGGAAAAATTGAACCAATGATGACTTATTAAGTCGATAAACAAGGGTAGGGGAAAACGGCTGAGAAATCGGCCGTTTTTTTATTACTATCACAGGCCAATTATTTTTGTCAAGTTACTCTATAATTTTTTTCAGGCATGCACCTGACAAACCATTTATCCCCAATGGATAGGTTTTGATATCGTGCAGGGTCCACCTGCATAATGAGCCGGGTCTAATGGAGATAATATTTCGTTGGTCTCTCCGGCAATATAATTATTCTGGACTAAAAACTCTACTCCCCATCCGATACCGCACAATCCATCATCAAAAAAGAAAGGAACCCGGGTATTTATTTTACTGATAACATCTAAGAGCAAATCTGATGCAAAGTCCCCATATATTTGTTCCTTATTGTATCTGGCAAAAAGATATAAATAGAGTATGATTCCCATTTTTCCCCTGAATAGCCCCGGAGAATTCAGGTTAAAAGCCTCCAGGATAATATGCTGGTTTATAGCAATTACCTTTTCCTTCTTTATCATCTGCCACACTTACAACTCAATTTTTATTGCAATCCAATAATCTTACTTTTTATGCTTTATGAGCATGATCACCGGATTGGAATCTTCATCCAATTCTGCGGCAATTTCTGCTAAGTTACCTGTCAGTCTTCCATTATTGAAATACTAATTGTCTTCATTGTATTGTATCTTGTTTAATTGGTATTATAACAAGAACTATTTACATATTGCAAATATACGAATATTTCGTAATAAAAAACTGATTGAAGGAAAATTTTAATCTTCTCTCTTTCCTGTATCTTAATCTTAAAAGCCATATTTTCTTTTAATGGCCTGCAGCAATCCTTCACAAGCATCTTCGAGCAGGTCGAGTACCAGTTCAAATCCAGATGCACCGCCGTAATAAGGATCGGGAATATGATCATGATGGGTATACTGACGGGAAAATTCGGTCATCATATGGATTTTATCGATTTGTTCCTGACTGGTTGCCAACGCTTTCACATTGGCATAATTTTGCCGGTCCATTACCAGGATATAGTCGAAATCATTGAAATCGGACTTTTTGAATTTCCGGGCACGGCTATC
>JARKQF010000256.1 GCA_029973975.1 Paludibacter sp. | reverse complement strand
ATGCAGGAAGGATTTGGCATTGTTGCAGATGCCGGTATTGACAGCCTGATTCTGATGGACGTTCCCATTGGTAACCTCCGGATTATTGCCCAAAATCCGGTTGCCAGCCGTTTTGATATTCAGGCCGACATCAGCGGAGCTGATAATAATTTACAAGCCTCCGGTTTTTATGATACAGCAAAAGATAAAAACAATTTCCACCTGAAAGCCAATATAGCTTCACTTGGGATGAAAACCATCGAAGCTTTTGCAGCAGAGCAACTGCGTGCATCGTCAGGGCATGTAAGCGGACAGTTTGATGTTTCGGGTGACCTGAATAAACCGCTTATTAACGGCGAACTTTCATTTCATGAAGCAATAACCACTCCTGTGATGCTGAATAATCCCCTTTCATTGGCCAACGAAACCATCCGGGTAGATAATGAAGGCGTTTATTTCAAACAATTTACTATCAGGGACATCAACAAACAGCCGCTCACTTTGGATGGTTCCATCAGGATGAAAGAGTTTTCCGGCTTCAAATTTAATCTGGATGTAGATGCTAATCATTTTCAGGTGTTTAATACGACAGCAAGAGACAATGATTTGTTTTATGGACGTTTGCTGACAGATACCAAAATCCGGTTGAGAGGTACTATGGAAGCGCCTGATGTTAGCGCTGATGTCAGTTTACTGGAAGGGTCTCATGTCAGTTTTATCGTTCCCCGTACGGAATTGAACACTTACAAAGGTGAAGATGTGGTAAAGTTTGTATCGGGTGAAGAGAGAAAAGATAGTTTGATTACAACAAATAAAATCGAATCTGGATTTACCGGCATTAACTTATCCTCTGTGATTCAGGTTGATAAAAACGCTACCCTGCGCTTATTCATGGATCCTGCTTCGAGCGATTCGCTGGTGGTTAAGGGGCAGGCCGACCTGAACCTCACAATGGACAGAAGCGGCAAGATGAGTCTGACTGGTTCCTATAATCTGGAAGAAGGTAGTTACCAGTTAACTTTCGAGTCCCTTATTCGTAAAAAATTCGACATTGTAAAAGGCAGTACAATCGTCTGGAATGGCGACCCGATGGATGCCAATGTCAATATCAATGCAGCTTACAATGTACGCACAGCACCCTACAATCTCGTGGCCGACCAGTTAGGCGGATTGACTGAAAATCAGAGGAGACCTTATTTACAGGCATATCCGTTTATTCTGTTACTGAAAATGCGTGGCGAACTGTTACAGCCCGAAATTGGATTTGAAATTCAGCTTCCGACAGAAAATCAGCAGATATTGGGTGGAGCTGTGCAGCAAAAACTGGATCAACTGAACGAAGATCCTTCAGCTTTAAATAAACAAGTATTTGCATTACTGCTGTTGAATCGTTTTGCACAGGAAAACCCACTGCAAACCGAATCGGCAGGAACACCTGCTATGTTGCGCTCTACTGTCAGCAATTTTTTATCGGAGCAGTTGAATAAACTCAGTGCATCTTTTATACCCGGATTAGAAATGAATTTCGATTTGCAATCATACGAGGATTATTCTGGTGGAGAAGCCGAAGGCAGAACTGAGTTATCAGTCGGAGTAAAGAAAGAATTGTTTGATGAAAGGCTGAGTGTGCAGGTTGGAGGAACGGTTGAGCTGGAAGGAGAAAAAGCTACTCAAAATCAGGCAAGTGATATTGCAAGTGACGTAATTATCGAATATAAATTGACTAAAGACGGACGATACCGCCTGAAAGGTTTTCGCAAGAATCAGTACGAAGGTCTGATTGATGGACAACTGACAGAAACCGGTATCGGGGCGGTTTTGGTGAGGGAATTTAACCGGCTGAAGGAGTTGTTTAAATAGCGAATAACGAATAGCTAATAGTGAATAGTGGTTAGTAGACTGTAGACTGTAGACCGTAGACCGTAGACTGAAAACAAGAGACATAAAAAATGATCAAGAAAACAACATATCTGATTCTCGTTATTATTCTGGCATCCTGCACAGGTACGAAGCGACTGGCTGAAGGCGAACTACTTTACACCGGTGCGGAAATACATGTGGAAAGTGAGGAGATAATTGATGAGAGCCGTATCATTGCTGCAGCAAAACAAGCTTTACGGCCAGAGCCTAACAGCAGTTTACTGGGCATGCGACCTAAATTATGGCTCTATCAGATAGCTGGTGAAAATCCAAAAAGTAAATTCAAAAAATGGTTGAAAGAAAAAGGAGAACCACCGGTCTTGTTGCGTGATGTCAGAAAAGAAGCGGTATCGGAAATTATTGATGCACAATTATTCAATATCGGGATATTTAACAGTCGCACTACCAGCAAGATTGTAGAAAAAAAGAAAACAGCCCAACTGATTTATACGGCTGATGTACATGCCCCATACAAACTGAACGAATACAGCATTAATATTCGAGATAACAACATACAAAAACTACTTGCTGAAAACACGCAGGCATCACAGATTAAGCCTGGCATGGCTTATCAGCTTGATGTGCTGAAAAACGAAAGAATCCGTATTGATGCTTTATTAAAAGACAGAGGATATTTCTATTTTAATCCTGACTATTTGATATTCAGGATTGACACCTTAGCATCCGGGGGCAATACCTTCAACCTGCAATTGAGTTTAAAAAATGACGTACCGGCAGAAGCGCTGAAACCATTTTATATCGGACAGGTTTCGGTTGATCAGCATTATACCTTGCAGTCATCCTCAATAAAAGATACAACAACATATAATCAGAAAAGCTATATCAGTGATTTAAACGGTAAGCCAATTCGTCCGTCGGTTTTACAGCGGGCTCTGTTTATGAATGAGCATGAATTGTATACACGACAAAATCACCAACTTACATTGAACCGGTTGATGTCGATGGGCAATTTCAGGTTTGTACAGGTACATTTCACTGAAACCGACAGCAACCGGCTGAATGCAGATATTCGCCTCACTCCCCTGCCCCTGAATACCTTACGTGCCGAAATGGATTTGGTAACCAAATCGAATAACTATACTGGTCCGCGTATGAATGTGAGTTTACTGAATAGAAATACTTTTGGTGGGTCCGAATTATTGAAACTGAATCTGGCCGGAGCCTTTGAAGCTCAATTGAACAGATTAAACGAGAATCTCTTCTCTTATTCATTCAATCCTCAAATTGAACTGATTTTCCCTCGTTTACTGGTGCCATTCCGTGTTCCTGCTACAAATCGCTTGTATACACCACAAACCCGGATAGTCTTATCATACAATTTTATGCGGAGGATGGATTATTTCGATCTGCGGAATGTACAATTCAATTACGGATATAAATGGAGGAAGGACATCAAAAGTGATCACGAACTGAATCCCGTTAGTATCAGCAACACTGAACTGATGAACGAATCACAGGCTTTTCAAGACTTGCTTGCCGCCAACCCCATCCTTAAAAAGAGTTATGAAGAACAGTTTGTAGCCGGAATGAGCTATGCTTATACCTACAACGAACAAACCATCAGCAAGAAACCCACGCAATTTTACCTGAATATAACTGCTGAATCAGCAGGAAATGTATTTTCAGCCATTAGTTCAATCGGAGGAGTTACACCTTCGAATGATAATCCGGTCACTCTTTTAGGTTCCGTTTACGCCCAGTTTGTCAAGATTGGCATAGATAGCCGTATGTATCAACGTTTCAGCGACAAACACCTGCTTGCCCTGCGATTCATTGGAGGTGTGGCAAAAGCGTATGGAAATTCAGCCACCCTGCCTTATAACAAGCAGTTCTTCAGTGGCGGACCGTCGAGTATCCGGGCATTCCCGATTAATTCTGTCGGTCCCGGTAATTACCAGCAAACGAACTCAAGCGGTTTTACACAATTAGGTGGCGATATCAAGCTCGAACTTAATGCCGAATATCGTTTCGATATCTACAGTTTTCTGAAAGGCGCTCTGTTTATCGATGCAGGGAATGTCTGGCTACAACC
>JARKQF010000239.1 GCA_029973975.1 Paludibacter sp. | reverse complement strand
AGGCATGTCGCGAACCTGGTTGAAAAAATTGGTGGCGGCGGTGTCGACAGCAACCATGTCTTGTGAGAGGAAGAGACCTTTGGAAAGCACTACGTCGGCTTCCGATCGACCGCGGGGACCGTTGGTCTTCATCAGCCGATATGCATCCACCACGTTCAGTACCGGCTTTTTACTGAGGGTGCTGATGTCGGCAATGCACTGTTGCAGATTGTTGGCGTGAAAGAAACGCCTGTCCCATACGATACCCATGAGATTTTTCATGGATATACTCATTTTGGCGCCGCCATGATTTTTGAGAACAGGTACATTGATCCACACATCTGCGTTCAAAATGGCTTCGTGGACTTTGGCTGTTTTCAGAGATTTCCCTTTTGGGAGTGATACTGGTTTGTAGTACGATTCCTGGTCGGCTGGTACTACCTTGGCACCGGCAGCTTTGGCAGCGGCTTCAATGCCGCTATTGGAATAACACTTGCGCCAGTCGTCGCAGGTGTGGTCGAATACCACCACCTCCGAAGCTCCTGCGTCGAAGCATTGTTTCACGATTTCACGGATCAGTTCCGGATTGGTGTTGGCTGCCAGTTCCGGCGTCTTATCCCAGCCGATGTTAGGTTTCACGGCCACTTTCTGCCCCTTCGAAATAAACTTACCCATGCCACCCATTTCGGTAATGGCCCTGCGGAACATGGTTACAGGTTCTCCACCCAGTACAGCTACCAGATCATACGCACTCGCGCCGGATGCCCCGGCGGCACTGTTGAATTGTTGTGACATTAAAGTCGTGGCACCACTCTCTGTGATTGTGATGGCCGCCCCCGTGAGGGCAATGGATTTAAGGAAGTTGCGGCGGTTCATTTTTTTAATATGTTTACAGTTTACAGTTTGCAGTTTACAGTTTACAGTCTACGGTCTACAGTCGTTGGTGAGGGAAACATCTAAGTTTTACAACAAGTTTTATCATCAGATAAAATCACAACCTTATTTCTTAACCTTATTTTCTTACTAAACAACCTTAGTAGCAGAGGTTCAATTCCCCCTCCACCCAAAACCTTATTTTTCATTTAATCAATTATAAAATTTAATAAGGTAATAAGGTTAGAGGTTTTTTGTATTCATATTTTGCGCTACTAAGGTTGTTTAGTGGAAAATAAGGTTCGGAAACCGACGTCCGTAGACTGTAGACCATAGGCTGTTGACTATTAAATCAACCACGGCAACCGAAAACAGGCTTCATCATACAGTGCGTAATCTGCATTCCCGTTTACGGCAAAGGTTTTGATGACGGCAGCATCTTTCAGTATTTCTTTGGCTAATTTGATGGTGGAACCGGTTTTGATACGATCATCTACCAACAATAATCTTTTGCCGGCAAAATCAAAGTCAACCGGGCTCATCAGCTTCGGAGCATCGTATTTCGGTTGCTGTGTACTGTCGCGTAAATTGATTTTGATGGTCTGAAATTCAATGTTCAAGCGTTGGTTTAATATCCCCGCCGGAATAATACCACCGTTGGCTATTGCTACGATGATATCAAACTCTTCCGGGATGTCGATATCCCGGAAACGAGTTAATATCTCATTAAAGTCTTTTCCCATTTTTGTCTATGGTCTACGGTCTACAGTCCTGGTTTGCGATCAACCGTTGACCGTTGACTGTAGACTATTGACAATAAAATCCACCCCCCCACAACTTGCAATGCCATTCCCGGCAAACCGATTCTGAAGTCCTGCACAGCAATGAAAAAGTCTTTCACGAAAATCCATTCAATCAAGGTGCCGGCAATTTGATATGACAATACTACTGCAACCAAGGTAAGAAGATTTACTTTTTTGAAATAATGAGCTGCACCAGCTGCAGCGATAGCCAGCAGGGACGATTTAATCAGAATGATGGGTAGCATGGCAGCAACCGGCATGCCAAACAACAGAGAGTTGACCACCGGTGATAGCAGAGCTGTTAACATCCCTGTCCGGATGCCAAATTTATAAGCGGCAATCAGTGTGAAAAAGTAAATTGGCAATAACATCGGTCCCCCGTTAGGAACGAAATGCGCCAACTGTGGCAACAGAATGTTGCCGGCGACAAATAGAGTCGCGAATAAATAAGTTTTAGCTTCTGCGAAGCTGAGGTTGTGATAAATTGCAGTTGTTTTCATATTTTCATCTCTTTTTTATGTCAAATGTCAAATGTAAAAAACTAGTGGTCAACGGCTTTAGTCCAGTGTCTGCAGTCTTTAGGCTTTAGACGGGAGCGAAACGACCAATGACGTTAGACTGTAGCGTAGCGACGTGACAAAAATAACAAAAACTTTCAATTTTAACCATTAAATTATCAATAACATTGTAAACATTCCAAAAAAATCTTAACTTTGCACGGTTTAAATAAAAAAGTTAGACTACACAGGTTTAACAACATATACCTACTGATTGCTTGTATGAAAACCCGTGAAAATGAATTGCAATTTATTTCTGTTGTGCTAGATTTGCTGTTGCTGAATCTTTCCTTTTTGTTTTTTGCTTTTATCCTTTATCGTTTTCATTTTGAACATAGCATGGACATATATTTATGTCTGTTGCTGGCTAATTTTTCCTGGGTGATGGCTTTCATCTTTGTCAGGAAGCGCATGTTGTATGTTAAAAAGGGATTCCGAACTCGTTTTTTCAGGATG
>JARKQF010000222.1 GCA_029973975.1 Paludibacter sp. | reverse complement strand
AGGTTGCAGTGTTTTCTGGATGCACTCCTTGATTTGGGTTGTCATGCGTTCCTGAACTTGCAGCCGACGGGCATAAACCTCCACAATACGGGCAATCTTACTCAATCCGGTAATGTGATGATTCGGAATATATGCTACGTGTGCTTTGCCAAAAAACGGCAACATGTGATGCTCACACATGGAATAGAAATCAATGTCTTTTACAATAACCATCTGTCGGTAATTTTCAGTAAAACGGGCAGACATCAGGATTTCTTCCGGATCTTGCTCATAGCCATGCATCAGGAACTGCATAGCCCTGGAGACACGTTCCGGAGTCTTAAGCAAACCCTCTCTTGCAGTATCTTCTCCTAAGAGTCTGATTATTTCTTTATAATGATGAGCTATCTGAGCCGTTTTTTCCGGATCAAACGGAACCGGTTTGTTATAATTAAAATCCATCTGTTCTTATTTATCTGAAACCGAGATACGGTCTCTTACGGTGTATGTTTCTTTCCTGAGTGCCGGAAATTTTGTCAATAATTCTTCTGAGAATTTGCGGGCTTCCGGTTGTGTGTGAAAATCTCCGATCCTGACTTTCCAAAACGGAGAACTGTAACTCACATATACTTTCATGTCGGGAAATGCTTCCAACAACACCTGTTCCATGTTAAAAGCCTCTTCTCTGGCTGTTCGCTGGGCATTGCTTGAAAACACCTGAACCCTGTAACCATGAACGACTACACTTGTTGTAGTCGCATTCTCGGTTACCAGTTTCTCTATACGCTTATCCTGATGAAATTTCACTTCACCACTTCCCGGTTTTGCTTTCACAGAAATTGCCTTAAAAGCATTTTTAGCTGAATCTGTCTGAATGCTGTCAGGCTTAACAGACTGTGCAATTATGTTTGCTGAGAAAAAAATTGTCAGACTGATTACAAGTATCTGCTTCATAATGGGATAAATTTTACGTGCAAAGTTACAAAATCTTATGCTAAATCTGTCTATTATTTTTTTATCTTTGTTCCTGAATAATAAAACCAATGTATATGCAGGTTACACCAAACAGGGATATTGAAACCGTAATCATCGTTGCCGGAGGGAAAGGTGAACGCATGCAAACCGACATCCCGAAACAATTCATTGAACTCAAATCCAAACCGATCCTGATGCATAGCATAGATATTTTTATTCAATACAACAACCAAATCGAAGTCATAGTCGTTCTTCCGGAAAGTCAGATTGAAAACTGGAACCTGCTCTGCAAAAAACATGCCTTTGAGGTTAAACACCAGGTGGTTGCCGGAGGATCTGTTCGTTTTGAATCAGTGAAGAATGGACTGAAAGTGGCATCGGATTCGGGCTTTATTGCTGTTCATGATGGCGTGAGGCCTTTAGTCAGCCGAACTACCATTGCGGCCTGTTTCAGGGAAGCTCGGGCATCCGGAGCAGCCATTCCGGTTGTAATGCCGGTGGAAAGTATCCGGCAAATTAAAGGAGATGAAAACGTGTCGGTCGACCGAAATGTATTCAGATTAGTGCAAACTCCTCAGGTTTTTGAAGCCTCAATACTTAAAAAGGCTTACGAACAGGAGTTCAATCCCCTGTTTACAGACGATGCTTCCGTTGTGGAAGCAACCGGCATTAAAATCAGCCTGGTAGATGGTAATCAGGAGAATATTAAAATTACAACTCCTTTCGATTTAAAATTAGCCGGAATGATGCTCTGAACATCATTCTATTTTGAGAAAATGCAACTTGCTCAACTTGATATTAAATTTTTGCCTGGTGTCGGACCGAAAAAAGCCGATTTGTTGGCAAAAGAACTGAATATCCGTTCGGTCGATGATATGGTGCGCCATTATCCCTACAAGTACATCGATCGCAGTCGTTTTTATTATCTCCACGAAATCTCTGAAAATATGCCTTTTATTCAAGTAAAAGGACAAATACTCCGTTTCGATAAAATAGGAACGGGACGCGGACAAAGGTTATCCGCCATTTTTACCGACGGAAAAGATACGATCGAACTAATCTGGTTCCAGGGAATCAAATTCGTACTGGAAAAATACAAAACGGGGATAACTTATGTGGTTTTCGGTAAACCGTCTTTTTTCAATGGAAAATTTAATATCGCTCACCCCGAAATAGATTTGCCTTCACAGTTACCCCCGGTTGAACAATTGGGACTACAGCCTTTTTACAATACAACCGAGAAAATGAAATCCGGTTTTCTGAACTCAAAAGCAATTCAGAAAATCATGCAGGGACTTCTACCCTATTTACAATCAGGAGTTCCTGAAACGCTTCCGGCTTATGTCCTGAAAAAATATGCCCTGATGAATCTGACGGAGGCGTTAATCAATATTCATTTCCCAAAAAATGCGCATGCACTCAACAAAGCGCGACAGCGACTCAAATTTGAAGAACTGTTTTACGTGCAGCTGAATATTCTACAACAAACCAAGTGGAGGGAACAGAACCTACGTGGATTGATGATGAAAAAAGTCGGGCATTATTTCAATACTTTTTATCATGATTACCTGCCTTTTGAATTAACGGGGGCACAGAAGAAGGTGTTGAAAGAGATTCATACCGATGTGGCCAGTGGAAAACAAATGAATCGTCTGTTGCAGGGTGATGTGGGTAGCGGAAAAACTTTAGTAGCACTAATGTCTGTTTTAATTGCCGTTGACAATGGCTACCAGGGGTGCATTATGGCGCCGACAGAAATTCTGGCCAATCAACATTTTGAAACACTGAATAATTTTATCCGGGACTTAGGCGTAAGCATTGCCTTGCTAACCGGATCGACCCGTCCTAAGGAGCGAGAAAAAATTCATGCCGCGTTACAGTCGGGCGAACTGCACATCCTGGTTGGGACACATGCCCTGATTGAAGATGTGGTTCAATTCAAAAATCTTGGCATGGTGGTTATAGATGAACAGCATCGTTTTGGCGTAGAACAAAGATCAAAACTGTGGAAAAAGAACACCCAGCCGCCACATGTGCTGGTTATGACTGCCACTCCGATTCCCCGGACATTAGCCATGACTCTTTACGGCGATTTGAGTGTATCGGTTATCGACGAACTTCCTCCAGGTCGCAAACCAATTCAAACCTACCATTATTATGAGAATAAGCGACAAGCTCTGAATGGTTTTATATACAAACAAATACAGGCCGGTCGTCAGGTGTATGTTGTTTACCCGCTGATTGAAGAATCTGAAAAAATGGATCTTCAAAATGTAAATGAGGGGTATGAATATTTCAGGGAGTTCTTCCCCAGTTTTAAGGTCAGCATGGTGCACGGCAAACTAAAACCAGCAGAGAAAGACCATCAAATGCAGTTGTTTGTTTCCGGAGAAACTCAGATCATGGTTGCCACAACGGTCATCGAAGTGGGTGTGAATGTTCCGAATGCGTCCGTCATGGTTATTGAAAATGCCGAAAGATTCGGGCTCTCGCAATTGCACCAACTCAGAGGCCGTGTAGGACGAGGCGCCGAACAATCATACTGTATATTACTTACCGGCTTTAAACTGGCAACCGAAACCCGTAAAAGAATGGAAATTCTCACCCGCACAAACGATGGATTTGAAATTGCTGAAGCCGACTTGCAACTCAGAGGTCCCGGAGATCTGGAAGGAACACAGCAAAGCGGTATCCCTTTTGAACTGAAAATTGCCAACCTGGCGCAAGACGGTAAAATGCTCGAAATTGCCCGTAATTTTGCAATCGAAATACTGAATGACGACCCCAAATTGCTAAAACAGGAGAACCTTATTTTAGCTTCTCAACTTAAAAAATTAAAAACAAATACGGTAAACTGGGGAATTATAAGTTAAAAATGCCGAATAGGTTTGGTTAACAAAGCTTATTTTTTTATCTTTGGAAAGTTTTAACCTCCGCTATAAACACCTGAATATCATGGAGAAAACATTAGTTATAATTAAACCCTGTACCATACAACGCGGATTAACCGGAGAAATCATCGGAAGATTTGAAAAAAAAGGACTTCAACTGTGTGGTATGAAAATGATGCAACTCTCAGAAGAAATTTTACTGGAGCATTATGCACATTTGGCTCAAAAGCCTTTTTTTAAACGTATTAAAGATTCAATGATGGCTACCCCTGTCATTGTTTGCTGTTTGAAAGGTATTGATGCTGTACGGATTGTCCGTGCCATGGCAGGTGTTACTAATGGACGTGATGCAGCTCCGGGAACCATCAGAGGCGATTATAGTGTGAGTGTACAGGAAAACATCATTCATGCATCTGATTCACATGAAACAGCAACCATTGAACTGAAAAGATTTTTCAAAAAGGAAGAAATTTTTGATTATACCATGAATCAACTGAATTTTTTATACGCTAACGACGAAATTTGAATAATATACGAGCATTTTTAATATGAAATTTACCCGAGGAATCCTTATTTTAATACCGGCTTTGGCCCTGTTGCTGTCCAATACAGCAATTGCAAACGACAAAGACAAAAAACTAACTTCTATAAACCTGCGGGGTGATACAACCAATATATATCAGGAATTGCTCAATGACGAAACGGATGATCTGATGGAAAATCATCCTGCCGATGATATTTATAACAATATCTGGACAAGTTCAAAATTAAACCCTTATAAAATTCCAATTGACAGCCTGCCCGACTCTGTCAAAGTTGATCTGTCTACTTTTTGCATTCCGGTGAAAGGGCATATTACTTCTCATTTTGGTCCACGCAGGTATCGTTATCATTATGGAACTGATGTAAAACTAAATACCGGAGACACTGTTGTATCTTCATTTGCCGGTAAAGTCCGTATTATCGACTACGACAGAAAGGGCTATGGTCATTATGTCGTAATCAGGCACGATAATGGATTAGAAACGGTTTATGCCCATCTTTCTGAAATAATGGTAACACTCGATCAGGTTGTGGTTGCCGGTGAACCTATTGCGCTTGGAGGCAGTACCGGAAGATCAACCGGTCCCCACCTGCATTATGAAATCCGTTTCCTCGGTAATGCCATGAATCCGGCTAAAATCATTGATTTTGCATGTGGATTGCCTTTTGATAATGAATACCTGATTACTAAAAAACATTCTTTTTACTATCAGAAAGAAGTGAAAGCAATGGCTGCGGCAAAATACTACAAAATCAGAAGTGGAGATAATCTCAGTCGGATTGCAGCCAGAAATGGTACCAGTGTTAAAGCATTATG
Source organism: Paludibacter sp. (assembly GCA_029973975.1). Lineage (GTDB taxonomy): Bacteria > Bacteroidota > Bacteroidia > Bacteroidales > Paludibacteraceae > Paludibacter. The sequence goes on along the minus strand of JARKQF010000222.1, from coordinate 49,015 downwards.
TCGTCTGAATGGAATTTCTGCAAAAAAAGTATTAAGAATAGGCCAAAGAATTCGTGTCAGATAAAGCTCTCCGGAAAACAAATCAGCCTCTTAATTTGTTTGGATTCGTAGACTAATAAAATTACAACCATGTTTTCCAAGAAAAATCTAGAAGACCAAATACTGATAATATTCGGGTCAAACGGGGACTTATCAAGGCGTAAGTTATTACCCGCTATCTTTCAACTTTATTTAGATAACCTCCTGCCGAAAAATTTTATTGTCATAGGCACCGGAAGTAAAGAAAAAGATGAAAATGCCAATCGCGCTGATGTCAGATCCGCTCTTCTGGAATTTGCCCCTGCAGGCGTAAACAATGCTCCTGACAGACTTGAAAGTTTTCTGAATCTGGTTTTTTATAAGAAAGTTCAGAATCAAATCGAACAGGATTTTAAAGGACTGAAAGATTACATTCAAAAAAAAGCTGATGAATTAGGGGTTAAACAAAACATCATCTATTATTTTTCTATTCCTCCTTTTTTATATGAAGTGGTTGCCGCCAATCTTGTCAGGTACGGGCTGAATGAGGAGGAAAATGGCTGGAAGCGTATTATCGTGGAAAAACCTTTCGGTTATAGCTATGCAACTGCCATCGACCTGGATAAAAAACTTCACGAAGGATTTCATGAAGATCAGATTTACCGCATCGACCATTATTTGGGAAAGGAAACTGTCCAAAATATCATGGTTACCCGTTTCTACAACGGTTTTTTTGAACCAATCTGGAACCGTAAATATATTGACAGAGTAGAAATTACTGCTTCTGAAAAAATCGGAGTGGGTGACCGGGGTGGATATTATGATGGATCAGGCGCTTTAAGGGATATGATTCAAAATCACCTCCTGCAAGTTCTTGCCGTTGTAGCCATGGAACCTCCGGTTATTTTTGATTCGGAGTCTATCCGGAACGAAACAGTGAAAGTATTACAGGCTTTGCGTCCAATTAAAGATGTTGATGTGCCAAACCAGGTCGTACGGGGACAATACATCGCAACACAGGTCGGAGACAAAATGAATCCCGGATACCGACAGGAGCAGGGCGTAAATCCGAATTCCAAAACAGAAACTTTTGTTGCCATTAAGACATTTATTGACAACTGGAGGTGGGGTGATGTCCCTTTTTATATTCGTACGGGAAAACATCTTCCGGCAAGAGTGACTGAAGTGGTAATCCATCTGAAACATGCCCCTCATCAGCTTTTCAAACAACTTTGTCTGACTCATCCCAACAACATGATTATTCTGCGGATCCATCCGGACGCTGGAATTGCAATCGATTTTGGCATGAAAATACCAGGTGCCGGCTATAAGGTGCATAACGTGAATATGGCTTTCAAATATGCTGATCTGGCTGAAAATAAAATCCCGGAAGCTTACGAAAGATTACTACTCGATTGCATGGTTGGAGATTCAACTTTATATGCCCGTGCAGATGCTGTAAAAACAAGCTGGAAATTCGTTGATCCCATTATCCAGGCATGGCAGGACAACCCGGAGATACCTTTGTATTTCTACGAATGTAACACCTGGGGACCTAAAGAGTCAAACAATCTTTTTGACGATAAGTATACGAAATGGAGAGAGCCTGAAGAATAATAAGAAATACTTATTCGTAAATTTTACATTATCATACTGAAAAACTATTCATGAAACCTGAAACACATATTTTTGATAATGCCACGCAGGCAGCACATGCGGTCGCTTCACTTATACAGGAACTGGCTATAGCAAAACAACAACAAAATCAAATGCTAAGCATCGCTGTTTCAGGAGGCTCAACGCCTAAACAATTATTTACCCTGTTAGCTGAAGATGACTACCGGATGCAGATTCCATGGGATGTAGTTCGTTTCTTCTGGGTGGATGAAAGGTGTGTGGAACCGGCTCATCCGGAAAGTAATTTCGGTATGACTTATGACGCTTTACTCCAATATGCTTTTATCCCGGCTCAAAATATTTTCCGAATGAAAGGAGAAGATATTCCGGCTAATGAAGCTGTCAGATATGCCAATCTACTCTGGAAAGAACTCCCGGCAAAAAATGGATTTCCTGTTTTCGATCTTATTCTATTGGGAATTGGGGACGATGGACATACTGCATCCATTTTCCCTGATAACATGGAATTGCTTGAGTCGGAAAAATCCGTTGAAGTAGCTACCCATCCGGTAAGTGGCCAAAAAAGAATAACCCTGACCGGCAAAACAATAAATAATGCCAATAGGGTTATCTTTTTAGTTACCGGAAAAAATAAATCCGGTATTATCAGTGAGATTGTCAATGGTGCCTCCGAAGCGGAAAAATATCCTGCAGCATATATCCGGAGTCTTGCAGGAAAAGCAGCATTCTTTCTGGATACTGCGGCTGCAAATGAACTTTAATTCTTTACAATTTCCATTGTATCAGAAGCAATCATGTATTCCTCATCAGTAGGGATTACAACTACTTTTACTGAAGAATCTGGTGTACTTAGCAATACTTCTTTGCCTTTGGATCCTGCATTCAGAGCTTCGTCAATTTTTAATCCCATATAACTGAAGCTCTTGCAAACTTTTTCACGGGTTCCGGTTTGATTTTCTCCTACCCCACCTGTAAACACCAGAACATCAGCACCATTCAGTGCGGCGAAGTAGGATCCTACATATTTAATTATCCTGTATTCGTAAATATTCAAGGCTAATTTAGCTCTTTCATTTCCTTCTGAAATAGCTTTTTCTATATCCCGCATATCCGACGAAATTCCTGAAACTCCCAATACACCACTATGTTTGTTGAACAAAGTAGAAACAGAAGTTGAATTGATCATTTCTTTTTCCATCAGAAATGTAACCACACCCAAATCCACATCTCCGGAACGGGTTCCCATCATCAGACCTTCGATCGGGGTAAATCCCATGGAAGTATCAATTGATTTTCCATCCTTAACTGCGGTGATGGAAGCTCCATTGCCAATATGAGCGGTGATAACTTTGGTTTTTTCATAATCTAAACCTAAAAACTCACAAGCGCGACGCGACACATACCGATGACTCGTACCATGAAAACCGTAGCGGCGAATTCCATATTTCTGATATAAAGCGTAAGGAATACCATACATGTAAGCATAATCCGGCATGGTTTGATGGAAAGCCGTATCGAAAACAGCTACCTGTGGCACATCGGGCAACAGTTCGCTAATAGCCCTGATACCCGCAAGATTAGGTGGATTATGCAGTGGCGCTATTTCTATACATTCTTCTATTTTCTTGATGACTTCATCGTTAATAAGCACACTGGAGTTGAATTTTTCTCCTCCGTGCACAACACGATGTCCTACCGCGTTAATTTCTTCTATTGACTTTACGGCTCCGTGCTTTTTGCTGGTGAGCACACCCAAAATATATTCAACGGCTACCTGATGTTCCAGAATTTCACCTTCCAGTATTACTTTCTGACCATCTTTGCGCGTATGCTTCAAAAACGAACCTTTCATTCCGAGTTTTTCAACTCCTCCCGAGCCCAGTTCTTCGTGAGTCGTCATATCAAGTAACTTGTATTTTACCGATGAACTTCCGCAGTTTAATACCAATATCTTCATAACTTTCTCCTCCTTTATTTTACAAGATTACCTGATTCATCATACACATAAAAACCCTTTCCTGTACTTACACCATAATTTTTAGCGCGTACCATTCTCAGTAAGATAGGCGAAGGTTTATACTTGATGTTACCATACTCATCATACAGATTGTTGAGTAATTTTACAATTTTTTCTATTCCCATATTGTCCGCGGTACGGAAAACACCCAAATTATGGCCAAACCCGACCATCAATACCTTATCAATATCCTCAACCGTTGAAATTCCTTCCATCAAAATCTGACAAGCCTCGTTCAACTGAGTTAAAAACAACCGGATACTTACCAATCCTGCTGATTCCATCACAGATACATACTGATGATTGATCATACGGGCAAATTTGCTTACCTTATCAAAAGTTTCCTGTGAAGTATGCAGTCCCGATACAATTTCCAAAATCTGAGAACCCGGTGTATTGATCATAAAGTGTACTCCAATGCATCTTTCCTGATATTTCAACTCAGAGGCTAATTCTGTCACTACAACAGTTGTTACGTTTGATGCTATAATCGCATCCGGTTCAAGGACATGTTCCAACTGCTGAAATACTTTTTTTCTTTCGTCAACCTGCCGTTCACCCGTTTGATTATCGTAACGAATGGCCTCAATAACGAAGTCGCAATTTTGGAAATCGATGTAAGATGTAGTGCCCTGTACCCTTGAAAGAATTGCTTTTTTCTCGTTCTGTGTTAAACCCCAGTTAGTAATTTTCTTATCTAACTTATCCTCAATCCTGCTGAATGCATTAGCAATCTTCTCTTTGTTGGGTTCTAAAAACACAACTTCCATCCCGTTCAAAGCAGCAGTTGTCGCAATTTCACTCCCTTCAATTCCACATCCAACAACGCCTATGCGCGAAAACAGGGTTCTTTTCCTGTTCCGTTTGCTCAGCCCATATCGTTCGATTGGTTCTGTAATAATTTTTGCCATGTTATTATGCTATGTTTAATTTATTCTTTTAGAATGTCTCACTATGATTCTAAAATAAAACAATGAATCCCTTCCTGTTGTTTTACTTTTTCATTGCCTGATTCGCTGTAATAGCGATCATACTCACGATGTCATCCACCGAACAGCCTCTCGACAAATCATTAATGGGCGCTGCCATTCCCTGAAGGATAGGACCAACCGCCAAAGTTCCCGACAAACGCTCCACTAATTTATACCCGATATTACCTGATTGTAAATCCGGAAATACCAAAACGTTCGCCTGGCCGGCAATATTGCTGCCCGGGGCTTTGCTATTTCCTACCGCAGGAACTAATGCCGCATCCGCCTGCATTTCTCCGTCAATCTGTAAATCAGGACGCATCGATTTAGCTATATTCGTCGCTTCAACGACCTTATCTACAAACTCATGTTTCGCACTCCCTTTGGTTGAGAAACTCAGCATGGCAACTTTAGGTTCAATACCGGCAATAGCTTTGGTTGTCTCAGCCGACGAAATGGCAATCTCGGCCAGTTCCTTTGCCGATGGATTTGGATTTACAGCACAATCAGCGAAAACCAACAATCCATTCTCCCCAAATTGAGGTGTCGGCGTAAACATCAGAAAGGCACCGGAAACAACCGATATCCCCGGACGGGTCTTTACAATCTGAAAGGCAGGACGCAACACATCTCCGGTTGTATTTTGCGCTCCGGCAAGCTCTCCGTCCGCATCTCCGTTTTTAATCATCAGACAAGCCAGATACAACGGATTTTTCGCGAACTTTTTCGCTTCTTCCGGGGTCATTCCTTTATTTTTCCTCAGATCATAAAGCAAATCCGCATATTTCTGCATGTTTGTATCCGTTTCCGGATCTACAATTACTGCTTCCGATATAAAATCCAATTGTTCAGTTCTGGCAAGGGAAAAAATCTCTTCTTTATTTCCTATCAGGATAATCTTAGCAGCTTTTTTCTTTAAGATAATGTCTGCAGCTTTTAAAGTACGGATTTCAGTGCCCTCGGGTAATACAATCCGCTGTGGATTGGCTATGGCACGTTCCATGATCTGGTTTAGTAAATTCATTGTTTTTCTGATGTAATTTGTTCTGTTGTTTTGACGTTTTGAAAGTATAAAAAATCTCTGAATGAGACTACAAAAGTACAAATATTTCACAAAATTGCAATGTAGAGATTGCAAAATATGCTAATTATTTGTTTATTTGATAAATAACATACAAAAAACATCAGTTTTTCAGAACTTTAACCTTATGAGACAATTGATTTCAGATTTTCTGTTACCGTGGATCATTTCATTTCCGCTACCGATAGATTCACGCCCGTCCATGTATAACATAGTGGCATATCGTAACCAACAACTGATCATATTATTGATATTGTATCTGAAATTTACATAATACCGGCTTCCTTCGCCTGAAAATGCCGGTATGCTGAAAGCATATAAAATATTTTTCTCATAAATATAAATACGATTATCATATTTCTGTATATCAAAGAAAAGATAACTAAAGTCTATTTTTAAAGGTAGCTTCCTGAACTGAACGCTTACTTCCTGAAGTGCAGTAATTCCATACGTGGAAGTCAAATATTGTTTATGGACAATATTAGCATCAATTTGTTGTTTAAATTTAAAAATCCCCGTTTCATAAACAGATTGAAGTCTGAAAGCAATCTTATCATTTCGTGAAACCAGAGCAGTAATCTGTGTTGATCCGGAACGATTTGTAAATTGTTGTTCATACTTTGTACGATATAGTAATGTTAATCGCCGGAAAGGCGTGTAAGTAAGCTGAAGCAAATAATCCATCCCGTTTGAAGGAGAATCAACACCATAACGTAACCAGGGGAAGCGGTAACTGTCGACATAAAGTGCTATTTTCCATTTTTTTACAGGTAGTATTTCAGCCCCTATATATACTCCTTTTTCATTGTTTACTCCTGATTTCTCTGAAAATGCTGATGCGAAAAGAGCCTCATATTCGGGGGCATAATAGCGATATAACAATGCCAGATTTACCCTGGAAACAGGAGAAAAAGTGAGGCCACAAATCAAAGCCGGATGCTTTACACCAGAAAGCGCAGCTTCACCAAAAAAATTGAATTTATGGAACCGAAACCTGTAATGAAAACCTGAAACCAACTGTTTATCCCCTCTGAAATAAAAGATATTATAAGGATATAGTATCGGATTTAATTTTTTATCCAGTTTCATGATCAGACTATTAACCCCAATCTGGTACCAAATACCATTAAAAGCAAGGTTAAATCCGGCAAGACTTTGCTTCACTTTGTTTCTTTTTGAAATTTCATCTGTCGTTCTGTGATATCCTGTTTGATAGAAAGCCGGAAACATATCATGTTGTACCTTTCCATCAAGTTGCCTGCCGGAAAAGAACACATGAAGACTTACTTGCTGATGTTGTAATGAAAGTGCCATTCCCCTGAGAAAGTTAAACTCATTGGTAGAGCCATATCTTTTAAATCCTGTATTCAAGTCACACACTCTGGTTGTCATAGTTGATTTACCAGTACTAAAAGCCTGACTAATCACAAGCCCTTGCCCAAAGTTTGCCTGATAGTCTCCAAAAATCAAATTCTTGATGAATCCATGATTTTTAAGTTGAAATGATGCAGAAATAAAATCATAACCCTTATTAAACTTTTCCAGAAGCTGCTCCCCGGCATCCTTTTCGGCGGTAATATACAGCCATAATTTTTCCTTATAATAATGTCTGTATTTCAGATGATTATAAATCCGACTGCCCAGATATCCGGTGCTATCACCAATATTTCGCAGGCGATAACCCTCTTTCAGTTCGGGAACAAAATCAGTACGTATCAATACTTCATTCTTCCCATATTTGAGATACTTATTCAAATCAATTCTCTCATCTTTCTCATTTGAATCTGTTAATGTGACAAATGGAAGCATCCTTCTGATATCAGTCATATCGATGCCTTCGACAAGCATTAGTTCGTATATTGAGTAAAACCTTTCTGCTTTGTAGCGATAATAGAGAATGTTTTCAATTTGTATATCTGATAAAAACATCATTTTAGAAAACTCTTCCCTTTCAGCCTGGTTTAAATCAAGTGGATGTTGATTAAGGGAAATCAGTTCTTCATAAAAAATACTGAAATCGGGTTCTGCTTCGCTTTCTTCTGTATATTGTTCATAGACATCAGCAATGAATTGTTCAATTTCAGGAAGAGATGTTTCAGATTGGGCATTTATAATCAGAAAGTTATAACACAAGAAAATGGGTATTAGCATGAAATTTTTCATACGTTTAAATTTTATTTTTCAGTTGTCGTATGGAACTCTCGATGAACTAATTTAATCATCCACACGGGTGGAATAATTGATTAAATTAGTTCATGTTCGTTTCATACATCAGGTTTAATAGAAAACAAATTAACGGTTAAAACGATATTGAAGTTGTGCGATTGTATTGAGCCCCAGCAAAGGATGTAATTCGACTGACAAATCAAAAGAAAACGGGCTGAACCCATAACCGAATCCCATACATGAAACAAGATATTCATGCGCATATACCCCAAGTTGGAACCGGGTTTGTTTATTAATCCGGTAATCAAAACCAGTTGCAAACCGGTAATTACTGCTCATTTCTCTGTCGGTCTGAAATCGCCAGCTAAACTCATCATTAAAGTCATAAACACATCCCAGGCTAAAAATTGCAGGTAAATATTTAGTCAGCAACTCCCCTTTTATATGAGAACCAAAAGGATTATATACATGAAATCCCATTCTGAAAGCATCATTAAATGGTACAGATAATCCAATTTGAGGATAAATTGTCGCATAATACTTGTTGGAGGGAGCGAAGTACACTGTATGATAATCAAATTGCAATCCAAGGCTAAACCGGTCGGAAAAATTACGTGCAAAAGTCAATCCCATCAAAATTTCATGATACAGTGAAAAACCATGATGAACTGCCGAAAATGCTACAACAAAATGATTTGCAGGCCATGTAAAAGAAAAACATTTTGTAGCAAGCGTTGTTATAATATAGCGGTTTTCAAAAAGAATATTTAATTGAGGTATAGTATTTGTTGATAAAGGCGCCGGATTGTGAAAAGGCGTCCAGTTTCTTGTATCGGAAACAGAGGTATTGGCTACTGAAACAGAGGCAGGGAGTGCAGATGTAATTTGTGCATATACAGTTAGTTGTACGAAACTCATCAAAAATAAGATAATCCTTTTCATGACCCTAAGGTTTAAGCTGTTAAATAAGTAAACAATCAGACTTCAAAATTATCAAAGTACTCGTTAAGAAACAAAAAACAACTTATAATTTTATTATCATTATATCTTTTAAACTTTTAATTAAGAATAATCACAACAAAAAGGGAAGTTATAATTGAATTTTCTATTTGTTTTTTGATTCAAATTATATACATTTGCAGTGATGTTTAAAAACCTCAACATATTGATTATAATGGTATTCATGACAGGACTGATTGCATCTTCATCAGCCCGGCAAATGCATGAACCATTATCTCCGGGAAGTCAACGACTTGCAGTAATGGTTGATGGAAACGATACTGTATATCTGGCTTTTCTGAGGGATATTTATGTCTTCCCTAAAGTAAAATTTAAGAATAAAAAACAGGAACAATTTTACTGGAGAACTGTAAGAGACGTTAAAAAAGCTTTGCCGTATGCTAAAATTGTAAGTTCTGAATTAATACGGGTAAACACCCTGTTGGTGGATATTAAAAAGGAAAACGAAAGAAAAAAATATCTCGCACAGTATGAAAAAGAAATTTTCAAAAGATATGAACCCGAACTACGTAAACTTACCATCAATCAGGGGCGACTACTTTTGAAATTAATTGATCGCGAATGTAATTCAACTTCGTATGATCTGATTAAAAACTACCGCGGGAGTGTTTCAGCTTTTTTTTGGCAGGGGATTGCACGTATTTTCGGCTCTAATTTAAAATCTGAATATGACGCGTCCGGAAATGACAAAATTGTGGAAAGGGTCATTTTACTGGTAGAAGCCGGTCAGCTTTAGTATTAACTTAATTATAATTTATGGGAAAAAATCTGTTCTCTGCTTTTAAAAATTTGTTTATCAAATCTTTTGATGATGAACTGACAGACTCCAGAAAAAATATCGTACGCGCGGAAGTAAAAGCAAAAAAACAAAACATCACAGATGCTTATAAAACGGAACAAGCTAATGCAGTTTATGCCAAGATTGAGCAAATGCCCGAATTCAAAGAGGCAAAAACAGTCCTGATGTATTGGTCGGTTTCCGATGAATTACCAACTCATCCATTTATCAAAAAGTGGAGTATTGCCAAGACTATTTTGCTCCCGGTAGTCAAAGGTCAGCAAATGACGATTCGTCCCTTTGTTTCAGAAGAAATGCTTGCACAAGGTGACTTCAAAATCATGGAACCCATGTCAGGAAATGATTATCTGAAAACAGTAGATCTCGTAATTGTACCTGGTGTTGCTTTCGACCGGAAAAAGAAAAGAATCGGTAGAGGGAAAGGATATTATGATAAATACTTCAAAAACAAACGCATAAAGAAATGGGGTATCGGATTTGACTTTCAACTTTATGAAAGCCTTCCTTCAGCATCTTATGATATCGACATGGATAGGATTATTACTCCATCGGAGACGATCTGGTAAGTTCCGGTTCTCCCTTCCGGTAATAGTACACAAGACCATACTCTCGGCATTTTTCCAGCTTATCAAAAGGATCCATATCTTTAAAATATGCTTCAACCTGGTTCCAGATATCCAGAATGATTTCATCACCTTTAGTTCTGAGACTAACCAGCTCTTCCCACTGTCGTGTCGTTGAATTCTGATGAATTTTTTGGGTGGATTTATACTCCTTGAAAATTTCGTAATGGACTTTAACTTTAGCAATAGCAGGGTTATAAATCGGTAAACCTCCATTGCGGATACGTTCATTTTCTCCATCGATGATGCATTTACCCCAGTGTAAAAGAGCCGATTCGGTACTTAAATCCGGCACATTGTGTACTTCAGGATCCAACTGATAAAATAACTTATGCTCTTTTTTGATGTCTCCCCGTATTACAGCCAGATTAAATACCTGAATGAAATGAGAAATGTAAAGACGCACGTTATGTATAATCTGCTGATATCTTTTGTTGGCATTTACCTGATTCTCGAGCGTCTGCTGATACTGCAATTGCTGTTTCTCAAAAAAAGAAAGAAAGTTCTTTGCTTCAAGAATTGTCTTGAACGCAACAACATGATTATTATAACCTGATTTATCTTCTTTTTGAATAGCAGTGCGAAGCGCTCTTAATCTCGACTGGTCTGTATTGGGCAAACGACGGTATGGCATGAAAAATTTAAACTGTAATTAAGTGTTATTCATCAAAAATACTCACATACATGCAAAGATAAAAAAATTAATCGTTTCTGAACATTAATTTTTCAGCTAATTTTCTCAATTCCTGTTTTTTATTTGATGAAACACTTACTTTTTCCAAAGATGCGATGGCCTTTCCATAATAAATATCCATAGCATCTTCGCATATTTTTTTGACTTCCAGTTGATTATAAATTTCTGTCACTTCCCTGATCTTTTTCTCAGGATTAGGATTAGATTCATTCAGCCAGAAATTTAATTTCTTCTGTATTTCTCCAGTGGCTGTTTTTCTTGCATGGATAAGCAAGTAGGTCTTTTTATTGCATAGAATATCTCCTCCAATCTGTTTCCCAAAAGTTTCAGAGTTTCCATATACATCCAGCAGGTCGTCTTTAAGCTGAAACGCCAATCCTATATTGATCCCAAAGTTATATAGATGGGCTGCATCTTCTTCAGAAGCGCCTCCGATAATTGCTCCGGTTTGTAGCGAACAACCAAGCAATACCGCCGTTTTGAGCCTGATCATTTCAATATATTCTTCGGGTAATACATTCTCCCGCTGCTCAAATTCCATGTCGTATTGCTGCCCTTCACAAATTTCGGCTGCAGTCTGTGTAAATAATTGCAAAACAGCTTTCAGACAGGAGGAAGGAGTATCCAACAACAATTCATAAGCCATTATTTGCATGACGTCCCCCGAGAGTATAGCGGTGTTTTCATCCCATTTTACATGTACCGTAGGTTTTCCCCTCCGGATGGAAGCTTTATCCATGATATCATCATGCAACAAGGTGAAATTATGAAAAACTTCAATCCCAATAGCCGGCTTAATTGCCGGATCAATATTATCGCTGAATAAATTACAGGCCATCAGGGTTAATGCCGGACGAATACGTTTGCCTCCCTGCCCCATCGTATAGCCAATCGGATCATATAACCCGGTCGGTTCCCTCTGCCATTTGATTTGCTGAATGGCAGCATTGACAATCGATGATGTTGCTTCAAAACTATTCATAAACAATTATTTTCGTTTGTCCAGTTCATTTTCGATAATATCTGTCAGTACGTCTTTCATTTGCAATCCTGCAGCCCGAACCTGTTGAGGAATGAAACTGGTGGTCGTCATTCCGGGTGTAGTGTTAACTTCCAACAAATTGATCATGTCACCTTCGGTAATGATATAGTCAATCCTGATAATACCTTTGCATCCCAGGATATCATAAATTGCCGAAGTGAGCTTCTGTACACGCTTCGTTAGCTCACTGCTGATTCTGGCTGGTGTGATTTCCTCTACCTGGCCTTTATATTTTGCATCAAAATCGAAGAACTCATTGTATGGCACTACTTCTGTTATAGGTAATACAACTGATTTACCCTTGGTTTTATAAATTCCGCAGGTAATCTCTGTTCCCTGCATAAAAGCCTCAATCATCACCTCATTTCCTTCCTTAAATGCTCTCTCAATAGCAGGCTGAACATCTTCCTCGGATTTTACTTTGGTCACTCCGAAACTACTACCTCCCACATTAGGCTTTACAAAACAGGGAAACCCGGTTTTCTTTTCCACCTCATCAGTGCTGATTGTTTGTCCGCTCCGAAGCAACACAGATTCAGATACTTTTACGCCAAAACTTTTCAAATACTGATTACAGGTAAATTTATTGAATGTCAATGCCGATGCAAGAACCCCACAAGTTGAATACGGAACTCCTATTAAATCAAAATACCCTTGTAAAATACCATCCTCTCCCGGCGTACCGTGAATGGTAATATAAGCGAAATCAAATTTTATTTTTTTTCCCTGATAAATAAAACTGAAATCCGATCTGTTAATTTCAATCTGTTCATTCTCTGCAATATTAACGACCCATGCTTCCTTGGTTAAAGTAACCTGATACACCTGATATTTGTCCTGATCCATAAAGGAAAGTAATCCGGCGGCACTTTTGAGGGAAACAACAACTTCAGAGGAATCACCTCCGGCAACGATGGCGATAATAGATTTCATATCGTTATAAATTCAAATGTGTTTGGGCATATTCTCGCCACATATCAATTAATCTTTGTAAATCTTCCGGTATTTCACTTTCAAAATGCATGTATTCCTTTGTTCGTGGATGTACAAATCCCAGGGTCTTAGCATGCAGTGCCTGCCTCGGACAAGCATAAAAGCAATTTTTAACGAACAACTTGTAATAAGCTGATGTAGTTCCTTTTAGTATTACATTACCTCCATATCGCTCATCATTGAAAAGCGTGTGACCGATATGTTTCATGTGTACTCTGATTTGATGCGTTCTCCCCGTTTCGAGTCGACATTCAACCAGCGTTGCATAACCAAATCGCTCAATAACCTTGTAATGGGTTATGGCGTATTTGGCATAGGGATTTTCTCCTTCCGGAAAAACTTTAAAACGCATTCGATCACTTGGGTCACGTGCCAGGCCACCGGTAATGGTTCCTTCATCTTCCTTTACATTCCCCCATACCAAGGCATAGTACCTTCGCTTGGTTGTTTTTTCAAAGAATTGCTTACCCAGATGCTGTTTCGCATCTTCGGTTTTAGCTATCAGCAACAATCCCGACGTATCCTTATCAATACGATGAACCAGCCCCAACCTGGAATCATTGGCATCAAAATCTTTATTATCCTTTAAGTGGTAGGCTATTGCATTTAACAAAGTTCCATCGTAGTTCCCGAATCCGGGATGTACAACCAGTCCTGGCTGCTTATTTACCAGGATAATATCATCATCTTCATAGACAATATTGATGGGAATATCCTGGGGAACAATAATATATTCCGAAGGCGGATAGGCTAGTACGATGGTTATCACATCGCCGGGCTTAACTCTGTAGCTGGATTTTACAGGTTTTTCATTTACCCTGATGTTGCCGGCATCTGCAGCTTCCTGAATACGATTACGGGAAATGCTGGCCATGATATTGACCAAATACTTATCTATCCGCATCATGCTCTGACCTTTGTCGACCACAAAGCGGTAATGTTCAAATAGCTCCTGTTCTGAGCCTAATTCATCATCTTCAATTTCTTCTAAAAACTCTTCTTCCACTTGCTATTCCTCCTTTTTAGAAAAACTCCTCTTCTTCAAATTGATTGTTAATCGATTCTTCGATTAGATTTTTATCTTTTGTTAACCAGATGTCTATGCGTGAACCATCAGGCATTTTTTCTCCGGCAGAAGGAGTTTGTCTGTAAATCATATACTCGTTTTCATTGCCTGCAGGAGTTACATCATAATTCACCGCACCAATGATAAAGGAGGACGAAATTGCTTCGTTCTTTGCTTCATTAAATGATCTACCAATCAAACCCGGTACGGTCGAAATACCCTCTCCGACTCCACTACCAACTACAAGTACCACCGAAGCTCCTTCCGGTAAACGGGTACCCGATTCAATATGCTGCCCCAGATAACTGACATCAATGACTAAATCTTTGAACTCAGAAGGTCTGTATACCACTCCGGAAACTCTTAACCCCAATGATTTAATCAAGGCATCAGCCTGCCTGAACGAAACGTCATTCACATCCGGAAAAGGAATCATTTTCACCTGACGTTTATTCAGGATGAGGTAAATCGATCTGTTTTTTTTCACAGATGAATTTGCCGGCGGAATTTGTTCTACTATGGTTCCCAGGGCTTTTTCCTTTACATAAACCGAATCGATTACCTGTGTGTATAAATCGTAATTTTCAAGAAGATTCTGGGCTTCTTCTACATATAAACCCTGAAGATCCGGAACAGTAACCGATTCTCCGTGATGCGTATAATGATCCAGCACTATCAGTGTAATCCATGCCAATGCGATTACGATGACAATTGCCAGTAAAACTCGCTTCAAAATAAAACCTGCAATGCTCTCTTTCCAGAAAGTTTTAAAATCCATGACTATTCGTTTTATAAAGATTGTTTTTTAGCCAGATTGTTCGGACCAAAACAATTGCCAAAATTAATGAAATAATCTTATTTTCAGTAATAACAAAGCCTATAAAAACAAAAAAAGTAAAAAGGTCTGAATGAATTCGCTTAAATAAGAAAAAATAACATCCACCATTATTTCCATTATTCAGAAAAACATATCTTTGCCCATTCAATATTGCTCAGGAAAAAGAATTAAAAAAATGAATTGGATCATACTAATCGTTGCCGGATTATTTGAAGTTGCTTTTGCATTTTGCTTGGGAAAAACCAAAGAAACAACAGGTGTCGAAATGTACTTGTGGTATACAGGATTCTTTGTGGCATTAAGCATAAGTATGGGGCTGCTGATCAAAGCAACTCAAACTTTGCCGATTGGAACTGCTTATGCCGTTTGGACAGGAATAGGTGCTGCCGGAACTGTTCTGGTTGGAATCTTTGTTTTCAAAGAGCCGATAACTTTTCTACGTATTTTTTTCTTAACAACTTTGATTGCATCTGTTGTCGGATTAAAAGCAGTCTCGAATTAAAATAATAACTTATTCAATATAAAAACCATGAAGAGTCACGATGAACGAATGGCAGGAATGACTTTTACCTCTGTGTATCCTTTGTATCTGGCTAAAATAGAGAAAAAAGGCAGAACAAAGGATGAATTACACCAGGTTATTGAATGGTTGACGGGTTTTGATGAAAATGAACTCAAAAAGCTTATCCGGGAAAATGCGACTTTTGAAACGTTCTTTCAAAATGCTTCATTAAATCACCATGCTCATCTGATTAAAGGTGTAATTTGTGGTTACAGGGTTGAGGAAATAGAAAATCCCTTAACACAAAAAATCAGGTATCTGGACAAATTAGTGGATGAACTGGCGAAAGGGCGAAAAATGGATAAAATACTAAGAGCTGCCCCGTGAGAAGCAGCTCTTAACTATAATGTCTTAGGAAAATGTCGATTACATTTTGTGACGACCTTCATCGGCAACAGTCAGTTTTGATCTTCCCTTGGCACGACGGGCAGCCAAAACCCTGCGTCCGTTTGCAGTTGCCATTCTTTCACGGAAACCGTGTTTGTTTCTTCTTTTTCTGTTAGAAGGTTGGAATGTCCTTTTCATCGCTTTATCGTGTTATTATATTAATATTCTTGTTTTTGGGATTGCAAAGATAGAAGTTTTTTTTTATCTGACAAAACTGTTTGTGATATTTACTTCATTTAACCCCAATAAATTGATAAGTTATTCCTGAAATTTCTTTTTTCAGTAAAAGATAACTGGCATTAGGTATTTCATCTTCCAGTCCATCCAGGGTCAGATAAGTTGTATTACCTAATTGGTTCTCCGCCCTGACATGATCGTGCCCCATGACAACCAGATTTACCCGGTATTTTTCAAATAAATCAAGTAAAACCAACAATTCATTCACAAGCGGGTTGGTTGACAAAGTATGACGGTCACGGAAAAAATTAACATGCGTAAATATAACACATTGATTATAAAGATTTCGGCCTTGCTGCAACAAGTTTTTCAACCAGGCGAGCTGACTCTTTCCCAATGTCCCGCTACCGGAATCGAGGCAAATATACAAATCCCTGACTGAAGGTGTTTGAACCGTAAAATAATATATTGATGTGCCGTATAAACGTTGAAAATGTTTCCATCCATCAAAATATAATTCATGATTTCCCGTCAATAAAAATCGTGGTTTTGTTTCATAATCAGGCAATAAATCATTAAATTTTTCATAATCTTTCTCTTTCCCGGTTACAAAATCGCCCACAAAAATCAAAGCTTCAATATCATTTTGAATACCCTGTTGAAGAAATTTTTGATAATTTTCCGTTTCTCCGACATGAACATCAGATGCTAACAATAAATTATAAGCTTCTGATTCAACTGTAATTGTTTTAAAAGGATTTGAAGTATTCCATTCCATAGATGCTTTAAAACGATCTTCAATGCGATCAGTCGAGCGAATAAAACCAGTCAGATCCGTATCACCGATACAGGATGATAATAAGACCGATATAAGTAGTAGGTGTATACGCTGTTTTATCACAACTTCCATTGAATACCTCCTCTTATAAAATAACCAAAATAATTCACCCGGATATTCATCAAACCAGCTTGTAAATACCCCAAATCAAGATATAATTTTGATGTGGCTGAAAACTGATATCCCAGATTTGTAACAAGCATGGGATTAGTTTCCTGTTGTATCAGGAAAGCATCAAAATTAGTGACTGATGCTTTAAAATCCCATTGATCAGAAAAAGGATGATAATAGGTAATTCTATACATCAGATTAATTGGCTCCCAAAGACTTGTCTGATCATAATCATTCAATTCCGCATATACATTCGGAAGTTTAAAAATACGGGTATTTAACCCAATATCATAACTGAATTTATTGCTGTAGTAATGAAATATAATGCCGGCATTGTGTTCGTGCAAAATTGCTGAAAACGGTTTCCACTGGTAAAATACATGACCTGTAACCGGCTTTTCTTTTATGCTGAAATCTCTTGAAACATCCATTCTCAGTGCATTAAAGATATTTTCTCTTTCATTTGATAAAGTAACTCCAGCTGTTGCTTCAAATTGCCATTCTGAAACTACAGCTGTAATTCCACCCGCAAAATCCGAATATAAACCGGAGGATGCATAATTAGTTCCCCCCAACATTGATATGTCAGCAGTAATTTGCGCCTTCAATGTCTGTAAAGAAATCAACATCAAAAAAAATAAAATCAGCCTGTATTTCATCTGAAAGTTTGGAAATTTATTTCTGAAGTTCAAATATACTTCATTTTTTGATATAACCGGCTTTAATAAACCAGTTCAAGGCTTCTCCGATCGCTAAATCAAGCGGGGTTTCGGGCAATAATAAATCGGTTTTAGCCTTGGAATTTGTATAATATTCTCTTATCAACAACTGGTTGATATTCCTGCTGCAAAAAGAAACTTTTAGTTTGAAAAATCGCAATAGATCACCTGATAATGCAATTATACCAAGTATGAAAGCAGGTACAATAATAATTGTTTGTTTATATGCTCCTACCTTTTGCTGAATCTTAAAGTATTCTTTGAATGATAAATTGACTCCTGAAGTAAGATATCTTTCTCCTGATTTACCCATTGTTAATGCATTGCAGCATGCTACCGCCACATCTTTTACATACACAAAATTTTTTCCTCCTTCGGGTAATAATAAAAATCTTTTTTTATATCCCATGATAACCAATTTGCCTGAGTTTGGTTTGGTATCATAATTTCCTATCATAAATGTCGGATTGATGATAATTAAATGATTATCTTTAGCATAACTTCCGAAAAGTTGCTCAGCTTCATTTTTACTTGTAGCATAATCTGATTTTGTGAACGGATATTCAATGGAATTTTGTTCATCAGCGGGTTCTTTTTTATTACCATATCCAATTGTGTTGGCTGTACTGACAAAAACCAATTTCCGGATAGATAATGCTGTTGCCGCTTCTATTATTTGTTTTGTGGCATCAACATTAATTAACTTATAATCGAA
Source organism: Paludibacter sp. (assembly GCA_029973975.1). Classification (GTDB taxonomy): domain Bacteria; phylum Bacteroidota; class Bacteroidia; order Bacteroidales; family Paludibacteraceae; genus Paludibacter. Next base: position 30,540 of record JARKQF010000222.1, on the reverse strand, counting down.
ATAACTCAACAAATCAGTATCAGTAACAGCTGCAATGTGAATAATTGCATCACAATCTTTTGCTGCTGAATAAATAATTTCTTTATCTGCAAAATTACCGATAACTACTTCTACCCTATTCAATTCAAAATCAATCTTTTTTACAGATCTTACAATAATTATGACATCATGACCTTTATTTAAAAGTTCCATTACAACATGATGACCTAACAATCCATTAGCTCCGGTTACTAAAACTCTCATTTTTTATATTGTAAAAAGTTTCAAAACTATTGATGTTCAAACATTTTTATGTATTAAATTGTTTACAATAGAGAGTATTTATATGTCGATGTAAAAATTCTTAATAAGATGTCAATTCCTGTTGAAAATAAGTGTGTAAATTTTTGTAAATTTCATTTGTGTTTCTCATTTACTTGTTTCATTAGCACAATATTTGATTTTTCCTAATAAAACTTTTGATTTATGTTAACCATTATTTAAACGCTGTTTTCACTATTACTAACACTTCGGTTTATAAAAACTTACTAACTTTGCCGCTATTAACAAGATGTTGAAAAAGTTTATACAAGCTTAATTTTCAATCTTATTTTTTAAATTTATTTGTTCATATATTTACATCTTAATTGAATAATGAATTGTGCAATATTTTAATAAAAAAAGTTTCAACCAAACTAACAGCCTATTATCATTATCAATTGAAATTTTTAAAATAAAAAATATAATAATAATAATTGTTTGAAAATGGATAAGTCGGAACTCATCAAAGAAATTAACAGACTTAAAAAAGAAAAGAATGCCGTTATTATGGCTCATTATTATCAGATGGGTGATATACAAGATATTGCTGATCAGATTGGCGATAGTTTGGCTTTGGCACAATGGGCTGCTAAAACTGAAGCGGATATTATTGTATTGTGTGGCGTTCATTTTATGGGTGAAACAGCTAAAATTCTATCTCCGCATAAAAAAGTACTGGTACCGGATCTGGAAGCAGGTTGTTCATTGGCTGACAGCTGTCCGGCTGATGATTTTGAAAAATTTGTCAAAGAGCACCCTGATCATACGGTTGTGACTTATGTAAATACAACTGCTGCTGTAAAAGCATTGACTGATGTGGTTGTAACATCAACCAACGCCAAAAAAATTATTGATCAACTGCCGAAAGATGAGAAAATAATTTTTGGTCCGGACAGAAATCTGGGAAATTATATCAACAGTGTTACGGGTCGGAATATGTTATTATGGGACGGAGCTTGCCATGTACACGAGCAATTTTCTGTTGAAAAGTTGGTTAAATTAAAAGCAGAACATCCTGATGCTGCTATTATTGCTCATCCGGAATGTAAGAAGCCACTTTTGTTAATGGCTGATTTTATTGGTTCAACACAGGCATTATTGAATTATACCGTCAATTCTGATAAAAATAAATTTTTAGTTGCTACTGAATCGGGTATTTTGCATGAAATGCAGAAAAAAAATCCTGATAAAATATTTATTCCTGTGCCTCCAAACGACAGTACCTGTGCCTGCAATGAATGTAATTTCATGCGTTTGAACACTTTAGAAAAATTGTATTCGTGTTTGAAAAATGAAAGTCCTGAAATTATTATTGATGAAGCAATCAGGGAAAAAGCGGTGAAGCCTATTTTGAAGATGCTGGAAATGTCGTGAGATATTTACGATTTATTTATTTACAATTTACGATTCTTTTAGGGGTATTGTTTTAAAATGGTAAATCGTAAATAAATAAATGGTAAATCATTTTTTTATTTTGCCGGTACAATTTTATATACCTTATCATTCCGTCTGACTAACTTGTTGGTTTTTATAGAAAAATAATTTCCTTTAATTGCTTTTTGAACCGGTTTTAGTTCTACACGTATTTCTTCAATGGTATCTTCATATACACCGGTTGTTTCTCCTGTAATCATCATTTCATCTCCAATAGCAATATGTTGTGCTTCAACAAGTATTTCGGCAACATCAAGTTTACTGAAATAATTGGTTACTTTACCAATATATACTTTTTTATGGGTAGCTTCGGAACCGTAATTAGCACTCCATTCTCCTAACCTTTGACCTAAATAATAACCATCCCAGAAACCACGGTTGAAAACCTTACTCAGACGCTTATTCCAGTCTTCAATTTTGTTTTGAGTGAATGTTCCGTCTAAATACGATTCAATGGCTTCACGATAACAGGAAACCACGGTTTTTACATATTCCGGTCCGCGTGCCCTTCCTTCAATTTTAAATACTCTGACACCTGATTGAAGCATAACATCCATAAAATGAATGGTTTTCAAATCTTTTGGTGACATGATGTATTCATTATCAATTTCCAGTTCAATTTCTGAATCTTTATCTTTGACTATGTAGCCCCTGCGACAAATTTGATTACAGGCACCTCTGTTTGCCGATAAATTTTTCTCATGTAAACTGAGGTAACATTTACCGGAAACAGCCATACATAAGGCACCATGACAAAACATTTCTATCCTGATTAAATCTCCTTTTTTCCCCCGGATATTTTCTTTGAGAATGCTTTGGTAAATTACTGATACTTGTTTCATATTCAGTTCTCTGGCAAGAACTACTACATCGGCAAATTGTGCATAAAATTTCAGTGATTCAGTATTGGAAATATTTAATTGGGTAGATAGATGTACCTCTACTCCAATTGAATTGGCATACATCATGGCCGCTACATCAGAAGCAATGATAGCAGAAACTTCTACTTCTTTTGCCGTATCAATGATTTCACGCATCAAGTTAATGTCATTGTCATATAAAATGGTATTGACGGTCAAGTAAGATTTGATATTGTTTTCTTTACAAACAGCGACTATTTTTCGTAAATCCTCTGTGGTAAAATTGCTGCTGGATTTACTTCGCATGTTGAGTTTTTCAATACCAAAATATACAGAGTCGGCTCCCGCTTGTATGGCAGCTGCCAAACTTTCCCAGGAACCTGCCGGCGCCATTATTTCAATTTCTTTTCGTTTCATCAGTTATTTATAATGTGGTGTTAATTTATCAATACAGAAACTTGCTCCCAACCTGATTTGATGATATGGGTAATCTTTTATTCCATATTGATATTGTGCAAAATACTCTATTTTATTTAATTTATATGTAAATTTTGTTGCGTAAACAAGTGGTGCATCTCCATAATCATTACCGTATAGTGGATGTGTGTGCATCCATCCCCAATAGCCGGATATTGTGTTTTCCCATTTCCAATATTGATTGCCCAGTATTATTTTTCCACCATAAATGGGAGCATCATTTTGTGTACTGTTGGTTGTTTCCCAACATAAGAAACCAAGATTTCCAACCAGTCGAATTTCATTTAAAAATTGATTATTTAAATGAAATGATTTACCAGTTTCTATATCAAAATAATAACCGGGTGTATCAAAATAACGTCTTCCGGTAAAATTTGTTCCGGAAGCAGTTTTGATGGTTGAATTGAGTATTAAAGCGGGTTTACGGATATCTTCCTTCAACAAGGAAATCCGGGTTTGTACATAAAAATCACCATTTGCTTTACCTGTTTTATTACCATTCATACTACGTGCTAAGCTAATTTCATCGGTGACCTGATAATGTTCAAAAATTGTTGACCATATTTTAAAAGATACACGGCCGGGTAGGAGAGGGATGTCTATTTTAAAGTATCCATTCTTAGTTTGATCTCCATAACCAAAATAGTAATCGGCCATCAATTGAATGGTTGTTTTTTCGACAATTGTTGCATCCGTAAATTCCGGTACCGGATTAGCATTAGGTCCGAACCAGGCTGGTGCATATTTTACTTCCTGAGATATAATTAATTGAATATTAATTAGTAATAAAATAATTAGTATAATATTCTTCATATAACGAGTTGAATTTCGTTGCAAAGATAATCATTAGGATAGGATAATGCTAATGTTATTATTTTATTTAATTGATAAACAATACACTAACAAATTGGTTATAGTGATTGGGATAATTTTTTTAACTTTGCTGCCCGTTTATGAATAAATACTATACATGCAAATAGCTAACATTATATTTCCGGATAAACCATTGTTTTTAGCGCCGATGGAGGACGTTACTGATCCTGCATTTCGTTTACTTTGTAAAAGATACGGAGCTGATATGTTGTACACAGAGTTTGTGTCTTCAGAAGCCCTGATTCGAAATGTAAATCGTACACAACAAAAGCTGACAATTTATCCGGAAGAACGTCCGATTGCCATTCAGATTTATGGTCATGATCCCGATTCGATGGTGGAAGCAGCTAAAATTGCTGAGCAGGCCAAACCGGATTTGATTGATATCAATTTTGGCTGTCCGGTTAAAAAGGTTGCCGGAAAAGGAGATGGAAAATGTGCAGGAGCCGGTCTTTTGCGTGATATTCCCCGTATGCTTAAAATTACTACCAATGTAGTAAAAGGAGTTAAAATACCGGTAACAGTTAAAACTCGCTTAGGTTGGGATGATGACAGTAAAATTATTGTGAGTTTAGCTGAACAGCTACAGGATTGTGGTATTCAGGCACTGACAATACATGGAAGGACACGTTCGCAAATGTATAAAGGAAATGCTGACTGGGAATTGATAGGACAGGTAAAAAATAATCCCCGTATAAAAATTCCAATCATAGGTAATGGTGATGTAACGATACCAGAAAGAGCTCTGGAATGTTTTAATCAGTATGGGGTTGATGCTGTGATGATTGGTAGAGGTTCAATTGGTCGTCCCTGGTTTTTTGCTGAAGTAAAACATTATTTTAAAACGGGTGAAGTGAAATCACTGTTGTCTTTTGAGGAACAAAAAGAAGTTTTGAAAGAACATATAATAGCTTCTGTACGATGGCTCGATATTGATGAGGAAACACCTATAGAAAGTGTTTATAATCAGCGCTTGAAAGGAATTATTCATAGTCGCAGACATTTAGCCGCTACACCGGTTTTTAAAGGTATACCCAATTTTAAAGATACACGTATTGAGATGTTGCGGGCTGAAACTTTGGATGAGTTGTTTGGGATTATTGATGCTGTGAATCTTGAATAATATTATTTTTCAGTTTATTACGGTTATAAACTTTTTTCGACTGAACAATTTTTGTTTGATTAATAGGTTTACCATGTAACTTAATTTCTTCTTCGCGACTTAATTTTCTGGCGGCTTTGATGATATCCAGAATTTCTTTGTTTTTCTTTTTTTTCATGTTTAGGTTCTTTTAATTTATATAATTTCAACCACCCTTGATCCGTCGGGTTGTTCGGTTATGTTTACTTTAGTTAATGAGTCGGGTAGGAGAGGAGCAATATTTTCAGACCATTCGATGAAACAATAATTTCCCGAATATAAATATTCTTCTGCTCCAAGATCAAGTGCCTCCTGAATTTTGTTAATCCGGTAGCAATCGAAATGGTAAATAATTTTCCCATCAGCTGTTTCGTATTCATTTACGATTGAGAAAGTAGGGGAGTTCACAATTTGATTAACACCCAGTTCTTCGCAGATTGCTTTGATGAATGTTGTTTTACCCACACCCATGTTGCCATTAAATGAATAAACTTTGGCATCATCCATTTTCTTAATAAATGACTTTGCGGCCTGATGAATTTTTTTAAGATTTTCTATTTTTATTATAACTGACATTTTGAACCAGATTAATTACATTTGGATATAAAAGTATTTTTACCCGTATTTTCACTGTTTATACTTAACATTTTTCAGAACAAATTTACTGGAAAATTTATTTATTCGATTCCTGAGTGCTCAAATTGGTATTAAAATGACTATAAACAATTGATGCTCTGTGTTTTCCAATGATTTTTTCAATTTCTGAAATTTCTGCATTCCGGAGTCGTTTGATGCTTTTGAAGTGATTTATCAGTTCAGTTTTTGTTTTTTCTCCAATACCTTTGATTTCATCCAGTTCAGAAGAAGTTTGTGCTTTACTCCTTTTTTCACGGTGAAAGGTAATTGCAAATCGGTGCACTTCATCTTGAATGTTAGCTAAAAACTTGAATAGTAAATCATTAGGTTTTAATCCGACTGATTTAGGAGGAAAACCAAAAAGCACTTCATTTGTTTTATGTTGTTTATTTTTTACTAACCCAGCGATAGGAATATCTATATTTAGCTCATTTTCAACAACTTGTCTAACAACTTCCATTTGTCCGAGTCCACCATCTGTTAAAATTAGATCGGGTAGGGGAGTTCCTTCTTTTAACATCCGGGAATAGCGTCGATAAACAACTTCTTTCATCGAAGCATAATCATCGGGGCCTTCAACAGTTTTAATGATATATTTTCGGTAGTCTTTCTTTGAAGGTTTTCCCGTTTTAAATACTACACAGGCAGCTACAGCATTGGTTCCTGAAATATTGGAATTATCAAAACATTCGATATGCATTGGCATCTTTTTGAGTTGTAGTTTTTCCTGCATATTTTTCAAAATTGCAGTGTTTCTTTGCTCGGGATTTAATTTCTCTGCTTGTTTTAATTTGTCGAATTTATATTGTTTTACATTTTGGATGGATAAATCAAGTAATTTTTTCTTATCACCTTTTTGTGGTATAGTGATAACTACACCATGGATAGGAAACTCTATATCAAATGGAACAATAACTTCTTTCGATGAACTCTGAAATTTATTCCTCAATTCAATGATGGCGAGTGCCAATAATTCTTCTTTTCTTTCGTCTGTTCGCTTTTTATATTCGATGGTGTAACCCATAACGATGGAACCTTTCGAAACTCGCAGCATATTAATATAGCTGGCATTTTCATCTTCATCATATCCGAATATATCAGTTTCATCAAGAACTGTATTTGAAATGATTGATTTGGCTTTATAGTTTTCCAGTAAATCATATTTGATTTTGATTAAATGAGCCTCTTCATATTTAAATTCGGCTGCCAATCTTTTCATTTCATCGTGCAACATTTTACTCAATTCATTTGCATCACCTTTGATAATTTTTTCTACTGCTTCGATGTGTTTTAAATATTCTTCTGCGGTTTCTTTTCCTTCACATCCTCCGTTGCATTTGTGAATATGATATTGTAAGCAAACTTTAAATTTTTTGTTTTGAATATTTTCTTTACTCAGGTATAATTTACATGTTCTGATAGGAAAAATTTCATGAATAAAATCTATCAATGTATTTATGGCATAATTAGAGCTATATGGACCATAGTACCTGGAACCGTTTTTAATGATGTTTCTGGTTTTAAATACGCGTGGAAATGGTTCGTTTGTTATACAAATGCTCGGATAGGTTTTACCATCTTTGAGCATCACATTGTATCTTGGTTGAAATTCTTTGATTAGATTATTTTCAAGTAATAAAGCATCTTCTTCTGAATTTACAACAATGTATTTTAGTGAAGCAATGTTTTTGACTAATACGTTCGTTTTGCCAATATCGTGTACTTTGTTAAAATAAGATGATACCCTCTTCTTTAAATTTTTGGCTTTACCTATGTATATAATCTCTCCTTTTGAATTAAAATATTGATAAACCCCTGGCTTTTCGGGTAAGGATTGTATCTGTGGCTTTAATTTTTTGTAGGAAGATGACATATTTTTATTCTGAATGAGTAGTAAAATTTCAAATTTGTTCCACGTGAAACAGTGAATTATCTCCCCAATAACACCAATAAAACGTTCACATCACTGGGCGAAATGCCTGGAATCCTACTCGCATGACCAATGGTCTCCGGATCAATTTTGATTAGTTTATGGCGAGCCTCTGTTGAAAGAGATTGTACGCTACTATAATCAACTCTTCCCTTTAGTGGAATATTTTCCAAACGTTGAAGCTTTTCAGCAATTAATTTTTCCCGTTCAATGTAGCCCTCATATTTAATAATAACCTCTGCTGATTCAATGATTTCTTCTTTTCTATTCAGGATGAGATCTAATTTAGCTTGTAAAGCAGGAACGGCAGTGGCCAGTTCATTAATCCCGAATTGCGGACGAAGAATCAAATCATGCAGGCGACAACCATGTTTTAGTTCGGAAGAATTAACAGAGTTCAGAAATGTATTTACATGTTGTGGTTTGACAGAATAATCCTTAACGAACGTAATTAATTTTTCCTGCTCCTCTTTTTTATAATTTAATTGCCTAATCCGGTCTGATTTTGCCAATCCAATTTCTGCTCCTTTTTCGGTCAAACGCATGTCGGCATCATCCTGACGCAGGATAAGGCGGTATTCGGCACGGGAAGTAAACATCCGGTAGGGCTCATCCACGCCTTTAGTTACCAAATCATCAATTAATACTCCAATATAGGCTTCATTACGACCCAGGGTGAATGAATTACCTCCATGACAATTGATATGTGCGTTTATTCCAGCTATAAGTCCTTGACCACCAGCTTCTTCATATCCGGTTGTACCATTAATCTGTCCAGCAAAAAAGAGGTTTTTAATCAGCTTGGTTTCCAGTGTATGTTTCAATTGTGTTGGATCAAAGAAATCGTATTCAATGGCATAACCCGGACGGAAAATTTGTGCATTTTCAAGTCCCGGTATAGTGTGTAAAGCCCTGATTTGCACGTCATAAGGCAGTGATGATGAAAATCCGTTCAAATAATATTCGTGTGAATCAACACCTTCTGGTTCCAAAAATAACTGATGGGATAATTTATCAGCAAAAGTGACGATTTTGGTTTCGATACTTGGACAATAACGTGGACCGATACTTTGAATCTGACCGTTGTATAATGGGGAATCTGCTAATCCTTCACGGAGTTTCTCATGTGTAATTTCATTGGTGTAGGTAATCCAACAGCTCATTTGCTTCAATTCCCGTTTTACATCTTCCATGAATGAAAATTTATGGAAGTCGTTTTCGCCGACTTGTTCAGTTGTTTTACTGAAATCTATTGTTCTGCCATCAATACGGCAGGGGGTACCCGTTTTCATACGGTCAGTTGTAAAACCCAATGATTTGAGTTGTTCTGTAATGCCATAAGATGCCGGTTCAGAAATTCTTCCTCCGGTAATCTGGTTTTTCCCAATATGTAACAAGCCGCTTAAAAACGTCCCGGCGGTCAGGATCACCGCCTTGGCTTTCATGTGGATGCCCAAAGAAGTAATTACACCCGTAACCTCATCATTTTCAACAGTTAACTGTTTAACCGTATCTTGCCAGATTGATAAATTAGGTGTACTGGTAACGGTTTTAATCCATTCCTGTATAAACTGATTTCTGTCGCTTTGCGAACGTGGACTCCACATGGCAGGACCTTTCGAGCGATTGAGCATTCGGAACTGGATGGCACTCCGGTCGGTAACGATGCCCATTTGTCCTCCTAATGCGTCTATTTCTCTGACAATCTGACCTTTAGCGATTCCGCCCACAGCCGGATTACAACTCATCTGCCCGATTTTGTTCATATCCATCGTGATGAGCAGTGTTTTAGAACCCATATTGGCGGCTGCACAAGCAGCCTCATTTCCGGCATGTCCGGCTCCGATTACTATTATGTCGTATTTAAAATCCATTCAATTAAATCTGTGTATCTGATAATTTAACCTGCAAAAGTATAAAAATGTTGCGACATGTCCGTAATTTATTGTAAGTGTTACAAACAATTAGCTTTATTAATACAGTTATAAACATTCATTGTATATAATTCTAATTAATTTTAATGCAAAATAATATTTTATTTTTGTGAGCATAACAGCTATGAAATTCTAATTTGTGCATTTAGAAATTAGAATTATTTCCCTAAAATTAAAAAAGTACCATTGCAATGTTATGTTTCCCTATTTCATTCGTCATAACAATACATGAGTCAGGAACGATATAAAGCAGAAATACTGCCCATACGCGACAAGCTCTTCCGCATAGCACAAAAAATATTGCAGGGGGATGAGGATGCAGAAGATGCCGTACAAGAGGTGCTTCTAAAACTTTGGCACACCCGTGACTCATTAGGTACTTATGACAATGTTGCTGCTTTTGCAACGACGGTTACAAAAAATCATTGTCTGGATAAATTAAAACTGAAAAAGCGGACAGAATCATTGGATGATATACATCATCAGCGGGAATCAGGCGATAATCCGTATTTGCAGTTGGAACGAATTAATACAGAGGAGATACTGAAAAAAATAATAGAACAACTTCCACCTTTGCAGCAAACCATCATCCGGATGAAAGATATGGAAGAATACGAAGTGGAAGAAATAGCTGAAATTACCGGAACTAAACCTGATGCAATAAGGGTAAATCTGTCGAGAGCAAGGAAAAAAGTACGGGAAGAATACATTAAATGGACAACAGGATGAAAATAAGATTTAAATATAAAATTCCTTTCGAAGAGGCGGATAAACTAATCGAAAGATATTATGAAGGACTAACCAGTGTAGAAGAGGAGAGGAAGCTTCAAGAGTTTCTTTCTCAAACAGACCTTCCCCTGAAATATGAACCAGAACAAGCTATTTTTGGATATTTCAGACCCCAGAAACAAAAACAAGTACTTCTTACACGGAAAAATTTACTACGTTGGCCTGGTATTGCTGCTGCATTAGCAGTAGGAGTATTTGGTATCCAGCTGTTTATGAACAGTCATTTATCGAATTATGCCTATGTTGATGGTAAAAAAATAACAGACATGGATGAAATAAAATTACATGCAATGGCCTCTATTGAAAATTTACCATCCGGTCAGGCTATCATTGAAGATAATCTACGGCAAGTGAGTAGTAAAAAACTGATAGAAGAACAATTAAATCTATTTTCTGAATTTGAATAAAATAAAAGAACGATATGAGATCAATTAAAATCCATTTATTACTGATATTACTGACAGGATTCACAGGTATTCTGTCGATGCACGCTCAAAACGATCTTGAAATAAAAAAAGTTTTCGATCGGTACGGGAATAAAAAAGGTGTTGTTATGGTAGAACTCACCGGTGAAATGTTAGACGGATATGACTTTTCACTTTTTAAAAGTCTGATGATCCGGGAGAACCCTGAGGCTGCCGACTATATACGGAAAAGCCTTGCAAAAGATGAAACCGGGGCAAAAAAGGTTAAACAGGTTGTTGCAAATGGCAAACCAACATCTATATATCTTCAGTTACCGCCAAAAGGGAAATATCATAGACTAATCCTATTCAATGAAGCAACAAAACCAGATCATGTTGTTACTTTAATTTACATAGAGTCTAAAGATGATTCTGAAGATGTTTTGAAATTAATATTGAAAAAAAATAAATAATAAACGCTTAATTATCAACAAAATGAAAAAAATAACGCTTTCTCTTATCGTATTTGTATGTATATTTTCTAATGCTAAAGCTTTAGAAACAATTGAAAATGATACGACAGTTTATTTTAAAAACAAAACTATTCAAATAGAGGATAGTATAGGTCAAATGAAAGTAAAAGTTCTCGGTTTGGATGGTGAAGAATATAAACCTGTATATGAAGGTGTTTTCTCTGATGGTAAAAGTTTCGAAAAATGGACTGTAATGGAGGAAATAGGTATTCAATTGCCCTTCATGACAAAATCGAAGAGTAAACGAAAGTATACAATGGAGCCGCATTGGGCTGGTATTGGCTGGGGTTTTGCGAATATTGCGGATCAACAATATAATTTTAATAATATCAATGGAGTTTCGCTGAAATCAGAATCATCTAATGAATTCTTTTTCAATTTGATTGAAAAAATACTTCCGGTTTACAAGAATAATCTTGGTATTACAACCGGTTTGGGATTCAATTGGAGAAATTATTACTTCGATAGCAATCAGTATTTTGCTGAATTGAATGGTGTTACAGTAGTTCAAGATGCACCAACCGGTACAGTTTACGAGTACAGTAGACTACGAACTCACTATATTACAATTCCTCTTTTACTTGAGTGGCAGCCTACATTTGGAGCAAGTCAAAAATTCTTTATATCAGCTGGTGTAATAGGAGGTATCAATACCTTAGCGTCTCAAAAACTAAAATACAAAGATCAGAATGATAACACAATTCGTAAAACAGTTGGCAAAGGCTTGAATATTGCCCCCGTAACACTTGATTTTCAGGGACAAATAGGGTATGGATCCTGGAATATATATGCTAAATATTCTCCATTCAGCATATTCCAATCGCAAAAAGGACCAGAAATAAGATCTGTTTCAGTTGGTGCGATGCTAAACTTTTAACTGACGAAATCATTATAAAAATAAAAAAGCCCGTAAATTCGACTACTGATTTACGGGCTTTTTGTGATCATATTTTACGATATCAACGAGATAAGGACCCCTGCAGCAACAGCAGAACCAATAACCCCGGAGATGTTACTTGCCATGCAGTATTGCAGAATGTGATTATTAGAATCGTGTTTTAATGCCATTTCGTTGGCAACCCTGGATGCCATAGGTACAGCACTTAATCCGGTTGCGCCTATCAATGGGTTAATCTTCTTTTTAGTGAAAAGATTATACACTTTAACTGCTAGAATACCTCCTGCAATTGAAATAGCAAACGCAACAAATCCTCCCACCACGATTCCCAGGGTTTTGGGTGAAAGAAAGACATCGGCAGTCATGGTTGCTCCGACGGTTAGTCCGAGGAAAATAGTAGCTGTATTCATGATAGGTCCGGTAGCTGCTTCTGATAATCTCAGGGTGGAGGTTCCGATTTCTTTGATCAGATTTCCAAATAATAACATGCCCAACAATGGTACAGAAGATGGAACGAAAATAGCAGAAACACAACCCAATACTATTGGAAAAATAATTTTAACAGCTTTCAGATTTTTGATTTTATGCTTTGCCGGATATAACTTATCCATTTCACGCATATTTATTTTGAATTCCTTCTTTGTCATTAAAAGATTGGCGACCAGAGGAATAATCACCGGTACAAGCGCCATATATGAATAGGCAGCAATGGCAATCGGTCCGAGCAGATGCGGAGCCAGTTTAATTGTTGTATAGATAGCTGTTGGTCCATCTGCACCGCCGATAATACCGAGAGAAGCAGCTTCTTCGAGGGTAAATCCTAACAGTATTGCTACTATCAGTACAGAGAATATCCCGATTTGTGCAGCAGCGCCAAAGAAAGCAAGTTTCAGGTTGCGTAGCATGGGACCAAAATCAGTCAACGCACCTACACCCATAAAGATGATAGGAGGTAAAAAGCCAGTTTTAATCAGACTGTAATATAAATAATTCATGATACCGTACTCAGTGGCGATCTCGAATAGATTTTTATATCGGTGTCCTTCTAAAGCGATGTTTTCGGCAGGAACAATACCCATGCCTCCTCCGGGAAAATTAGCCAGGAGTACTCCAAAAGCAATCGGAACCAACAATAACGGTTCATATTTCTTTTTTATACCAAGATAAAGCAGTACAAAAGCAATAATCCACATCAGGGCTACCTGGTAGGAGAACCCACCAAAGGCAGTCATTTCATATAATTTTGATAATATTTCTTCCATCCTGATTACTGAAGTTTAAATAATACATCATCTTCATCAACAGAATCACCGTTGGCAAATCCTATTTCAACAATTTTTCCGGCTTTATCGGCCGTAATTGCGTTGTAAGTTTTCATCGATTCGATGTAGCACAGTAAGTCTCCTTTCTCGACCACATCACCCTCTTTCACCGGAGTTTCCGACGAACTGTTAGTCAGATAAAATTTACCTTCAAGTGGTGCAACCACGTCGTGAATTTCTCCGGTAGGTTTTTCTGTTTTTGAGGTCTTGGGCATTGAAGAGGAAATATTGTTAGTGGTATCTCCATAAGCGATATTAACGATAAATTTTTCGCCGTTGACTTCAACCTGAACAGTCTGCGGTTTAATTTCGGAGGAAACCGGTACCGGATTTTTCTTTGCCTTTTCCTGAGCAAGTTCTGCTTCAAAATCGGCTTTAGCCTTACCTGATTTGTATGCTCTGTATTGCTCCGGGTGCATTGCTAATTCAAATAATTCTTCGTCATCCTGACCGAAATCCCATCCTTTTTCATTCATCTCCTTTTTAAATTCTTCCAGTTTATCCGGATATAAGGTCTGAGGATCACCTGCATAAAATTCACGGCCTTGTTCTTTTGCCAGTTTTTTTATAACCGGGTCTACTTCTCCCGGTAATTTTCCTGCTTTGCCTAAAATCATGTCCCAGATGTTATCGGCAATCATGGTCCATCGCTCCTTACCTTTACTTAACTGCATGATGTTAAACATTGCCAGGTTTTTCACGTATTGAGAGAAAGGAGTAACCAACGGAGGATATCCTACACGTGGCCAAACATAGGCAACCTCATCGAATAATTTTATCAGCAATTCGTCGATGGTTAGCTCCGGCTCGCCTTTTTTTACCAGAGATTTGTTGATGCTGACAAGATTATCTTTCAGGTCATTCATCAAACTACCCATCATTCCACCTGGTAATCCTGATGCTATCAGTAATGATTGTAATCTTCTGTTCGATTCAGGAATGAAATAACCCAGAAAATCGTCCATAAACTCCTGAGTCAAAGCTCTGACACGCATATAGGCAGCCATATCAATTTCTGGAACTTTAAAGCCGGCATCAACCAACATTTCACGTACCATGATCACGTCGGCATGTCCGGTTCCCCATGAAAGCGGTTCCATACCCACGTCGATAATATCACAACCATTGCGGCATACTTCTAAAATAGAGGCCGGTGTAAAACCCGGACCGGTCTGGCCATGATACTGAACCAATATGTTCGGATAATTGGTTTTAATGTGTTTCACAATTTTACCTAAAGTTACCGGCCTCCCGATTCCGGCCATGTCTTTCAGACATATTTCATCGGCACCATTGGCGATTAATTCATCAGCAAGCTGACAAAAATATTTTTCATTATGAACTTCCGAAACGGTTAATGACAAAGTTGCCTGTGCGATCATACCAGCTTCTTTCGCATATTTAATGGACGCAATGATGTTACGGGGATCATTCAAACCACAGAAACAACGGGTAATATCAACACCCTGCGCTTTTTTTACTTTATAAAAAAGTTTTCGTACATCGGCCGGTACAGGGCTCATTCTCAATCCGTTTAACGATCTGTCTAACATGTGTGTCTGAATGCCGGCCTCGTTGAAGGGACGGGTCCATTCTCTTACGGCCTTATTTGGATTTTCTCCGAAAAGCAGGTTGATTTGCTCAAAACCTCCTCCATTCGTTTCAACCCTGGCAAAGCAGCCCATTTTAATGATTTCAGGAGCCACTCTTACCAATTGATCCACCCGTGGCATATATTTTCCTGAACTTTGCCACATATCCCGATAAACCAACGAAAATTTAATCTCTTTCTTCATGTAACCCTTATTTATTGCGCTTATAATTTTTTAATGTTTGTTACTTTTCCCTTGCCTTTTGTAATCACATCAATGGCAGCTTCAATTGCTTTCAATGTGCTTTCAGAAGATCCGGCTGTTTTCTTTGTTTTAATAACCGTGGCTTCTTCCGGTAGATACCTGTTTGATAACCTGATGATTAAATTACCGATCAGAATGATTAAGAATAAGATGAAAAACACGGTAATCATTCCGACGGCCATAATTGATAATGCTTCATTTAATGGCTGCATAATAGTATAAATATTTAGAATTTTTGTATTTTGTGCTGTCAGGAAAATATTACATGAAGTACTACAACTTGCAAATATTATGGCACATTAACAATTAATTTGTGCAAATATAGCAATTAATTTTAAAAATGGATGTAAATAAGGCAAGTATTAACTAATTTTTCAATCTGAATAAATTGAATATTTATGCTTATATTTAAATTAAAGTGTGCTAAATGTTTCCGAAAAATAATCCTGCGAAGGTTGATAATACTATAAGAATAAGGCACTAAAATTCCCAATCAGCAATGTAAGTATAAAGCTAAAAATCAATATTCTTTTCATAGGGATATTTGGGCTGTTAATATTTTAACAAAACCTGTTTAATTTCTTCAACAGAAGGAACATGTCCTTTGATTTCTACTTTTTTTCATTCACAACTAATGCCGGCGTGGATAAAACATTGTATTCCATGATGTATTCAACTTTGGTAATGGTAACGTTGAAACCGTTTTGTTATACGACTTCCCTTGTTATTTTTTCGAGCGTTTTGCATTTAGAACAGCTTGTTCCTGAGATATATTTTTTATTTGTATGCGTCTAAAATCATTTTGTATTTTTAAGAAATAAAAGTAATGTGTTTTTTGATAAATGGTTATAATCGAAGTGATTTTAAGAATATTTTAATTATTCAGTTGATGATGATTATTCAGTTTTATATTTCAAAAAAATTCCTTACATTTGCTTTTCTATTAAAATAACCTGATAAACATTCATATCATATGAAATTCAAAGCATCGAGCACCATATTGTTGAGTCACCTGCAGGCCATCAGTCGTGTAATCAACAGTAAAAACTCTTTACAGATTCTGGATAATTTCCTGTTTAGTCTGGAAGGTCAGCAACTGACCATGACGGCTTCTGATACTGAAACAACTTTGATTACTTCCATGGAAGTGGAGGATGTAGAAGGTGCCGGAAAAGTCGCGGTTTCATCTCGTTTGCTACTTGATACGCTTCGTGAGTTTTCGGATCAACCGCTTAATTTCCAGATTAATGACTCGAATTTGGCTATGGTCATTACTTCGGCTAACGGTACGTATAACTTCATTGGTCAAAATGGAGATGAATATCCCCGTTTGCCGGAATTGCAGGCTGATGCAAAGATGATGACGCTACCCGTGAATACACTATCAGCCGGAATTTCAAAAACTTTGTTTTGCACCGCTGACGATGAACTTCGTCCGGTTATGAACGGAATTTATTTTGACATCCTGAAGGATAGTTTGACATTGGTTGCTACCGATGCCCATAAATTAGTCCGTTATAAAACTTCTTATACTAGTGTTAATTTATCGGAAGAAGATAAAGCCAGTTTTATTTTACCGAAAAAACCGGCTAATATGCTCAAGAACATCCTGCCCAAAGAAAGCGGAGAGGTTGAAGTTAAATTC
Organism: Paludibacter sp.; assembly: GCA_029973975.1. Classification (GTDB taxonomy): domain Bacteria; phylum Bacteroidota; class Bacteroidia; order Bacteroidales; family Paludibacteraceae; genus Paludibacter. The sequence continues at coordinate 13,508 of JARKQF010000222.1, read as the reverse complement.
GATAACAAAAATGCCTATTTTAAACTGTCTAATTATACCATGATTTGTCGTCAGGTGGAAGGCAGATATCCCAATTATAACGGCGTAATTCCTAAAGAAAATCCGTACAAAATTATTGTTGACCGGGTTAGCTTACTCAATGCCTTGAAACGTGTTTCGGTTTTCTCCAATCAGGCGAGTAATCTGATTAAATTGCAAATATCAGAAAATCAAATCTTCATTTCAGCGCAGGACATTGATTTCTCTATTTCAGCAGAAGAAACAATTAATTGTCAATATGCTGATGATCAGATTAAAATTGGATTTAAATCTGCTTTTCTCATTGAAATTCTGAATAACATAAACTCAAGTGATGTGATTGTAGAGCTTACTGATCCTTCACGGGCAGGTATCATTCTTCCCTTTGAAAATGAAGATAATGAGGATATCCTGATGTTATTGATGCCTATGTTGCTAAATGACTGATAATCAAAATAATTATATGGGAGGCAGAGGGACTGATTCAAAAAATTGTTCTTCTGCTTTTCTTTTCAAACAAACAATATGAAGCTCAATCTGAAAAATCCCCTGATTTTTTTTGACCTGGAAACAACCGGAATTAACATCGTTTCCGACCGCATTGTACAAATAGCCTATCACAAAGTTTATCCCAACGGTAAGGAAGAATCCAAGTGCTTTCTGATCAATCCGGGGATGCCCATTCCTGCTGAAGCAACAGCTATTCATAAAATTACAAATGAGGCTGTGGCGGATAGTCCGACTTTCAAGGAAGTTGCTGCGGAGATAGTCCGGGATTTCGAGGGGTGCGACCTGGCCGGTTATAATTCCAATCGCTTTGATATCCCCATGCTTGCCGAAGAATTACTACGCGCGGATGCTGATATTGATTTATCGAAAAGAAAATTTATCGATGTGCAGGTTATTTTCCACAAAAAAGAACAACGTACTCTTTCTGCCGCTTACAAGTTTTATTGCGACAAGGACTTGGATGGAGCACATGATGCTTCTGTCGATACCATGGCAACCTATGAAATAATGCAGGCTCAACTTGATCGTTACAAAGATCTGCCTAATGATGTGGAATTACTCGCAAAATATACGACGCAATCAAATAATGTTGACTTTGCCGGTAAGTTTGTGTATAATGAAAAAGGTGAGGAAGTGTTTAATTTCGGCAAATACAAAGGTCAGAAAGTAGAAGATATATTGAAAACAGATACGGGCTATTACGGTTGGATGCTGAATGGTGATTTTTCTGAACATACTAAAAAAGTACTGACTAATATCAAACTAAGAGGTTTTAATAAGTAATTCATTTGGTTTGGTTTAAATCATTTTGGCACAAAGATTGATGCATTTATAGGCTGCAATGCTAATATTTTTCAAATGAGGTTCATTCTTTTGTTCTTTTTGTTGACATCTTGTTTCCGGTTGAGCGCTAACATCAACACACAGGAAAATGCCACTGCTCCATCCCGTACACCGGAGCAGGAAGCGGCTTTACAAACACAAAAAATGCAACAGGAATTAGATCTGAATCAGGAGCAAATACAGGCAATTTATGATATAAACCTGAAGCATGCACGGGAACGTCAGGTTTCAAAATCTAGAAGCGAAGCGTTACAAAGGGTTAAAAATAAAGATGCTGAAATGCGCGAGGTGTTAACGCGAGATCAGTATATCAGGTTACAGGACAAGCGCTACGAACGATATCCATCTACAAGTACGCAGTTTAACAGACCGGATATACAGCAACGCACTCAGCCTGTTCAGGAGAGGACAGCTCCTGCAGAACAAAGACAAATTGATCCGAATCAAAGGCGAACGGTAGCACCTACGGATAACAGAAGCCGGCAGGTAGTACCACAACGTACAATACCTTCCGCAGAGCAAAGGGTGATTGTACCTCGACAACCTTCTTCTTCAGAAAGACCTGATTTTAATCAAAGAAGGGTCCCGATCGTGCCACAAGCAAGGCCTACTCCCGCGCCGGAACAAAACAGAAGTACCCGTTCAACACCTTCTTCGTCCAGCAATTCATCGGGCAATAACCGTCCGGCAAGAAGATAAATATGCCGAATCCCTACTTCCAGTTTAAGCAATTCACGGTTTATCATGATCTGTGTGCGATGAAAGTCGGCATAGATGGTGTATTACTGGGAGCTTGGGCTCCTGTCGATTGTTCGACTGAAAGGGTATTGGACATCGGTACAGGGAGCGGACTCATTGCGCTAATGCTTGCACAGCGTTCAAACGCCATAATTGATGCCGTCGATTTAGATGTAGGAGCTGTCAGACAGGCTGAAATCAATGTGGCTGCTTCGGACTGGAATAGTAGGATAATGGTGCATCATCAATCTTTACAGGACTTTGCAGATAAATTTAAACCAGTATACGACTTGATTGTTTCCAATCCCCCCTATTTTAGATCTTCACTGAAAGCGCCAGATGAAGCGAGGAACAGAGCCAGACATGCTGATACGCTGACGCACGAGGAATTATTGAAATATGCTTCAGGCCTACTAAAAACAACGGGAAGAATTTGTGTCATTCTTCCCGTAACTGAAGGCCTTCAATGTATAAAATCGGCCGAAAAATTCAATTTGTATTGTTATCAGTGTGTTTATGTTTACCCCAAGCCGGATAGCGAAGCTAAACGTGTATTGCTTGAATTCGGTTTTACCACAAGGGAAACACAGTTATCATCCATTGAAATAGAAACAGCTGAAAGACATCAGTATTCAGCTGCTTTTACGACTCTTGCCAAAGATTTCTATCTGAAATTATAAAAGTGCTTTCACTTTTGCCTCCAGAACGGCTTTCGGTGCTGCGCCTATTTGTTTGTCAACTATCTGTCCGTTTTTAATAAACAGAATAGTTGGGATATTGCGGATACCGTATTCGTTAGGAGTATCAACATTATCGTCGACGTTTAATTTACCGATTTGCACCTGTCCATCATACTCTTTTGAGAGTTCTTCAATGCTTGGTCCAACCATGCGGCAGGGACCACACCACTCAGCCCAAAAGTCAATTACTACGGGTTTTCCACTATTAATCACATCTTTGATGTTACTGTCTGTAAATTCTAATGCCATAATATTTTGTTGTTTAATGTTTAAAGTTCAATGTTTAATTTCGGATGCAAATCTAATTGAAAATCTTTTATTCAGGAAATAAAACCGCATTGAATTGCGTGATAGCTATATTGAAATCATCTATGCCACATTTATTTCACCTGAAAATCGATCTTACCATCATTCTTATACTTCTTCAACAGCTTATAAAATTCTTTATTCATATTGACCCGGCACTGACGGGCGAAAAGTCTGATCTTATGTTGTGTAAGCAAATCCACTACGTTGAAATAGATGTTTATGTTACCTTTATTCTGAAGTACCATATCGGTCATATCAACAGCAAACTCTTCATCAAGTTGATCGAGCGGAATCGTAACGGTCAGTGTGTCTACTAGTTTATCTTTTACCTCTTTCAATACTTCAATTTTTTGAATTTTGAGTTCCGGAACAATCGGAGCATTGGGATCCGTTGGCTTTTTAAACTTGTAATCAGCACCTTTTTCCTGTACAGTAGCATGAATTAATAAATACAAATCTTTTATCATGTATTTGCTGAACTCAATGTAGCTATTTCCAAACAGGGCAAATTCGTGAGCGCCTTCATAATCCTCAAGGGTGAATATCCCATAAGGATTTCCGGCTTTGGAGGTGCCGTGGCGAATGGCAGTCACCATCCCACCGATTCTGAGCGGTTTCCCCATCAGTGGCATCAGGTCTTTTAAGTCTGACGTTTTGGTGTTGCAGACATAATTGATTTCAAATTCGAAATCATCGAGCGGATGTGCTGATAGGTACATACCGATGTACTCGCGTTCTTTATTGAGTTTTTCGAGCGGTGACCAGTCATGTGTATAAGGTAACTCGGGTTTGACAATTTCCACTGCTTCCATATCTCCGAAAAGAGAATTCTGAGTTAAAGCATTATCAGCCTGGAATTTATTACCATAACGGATGATACTTTCGATGACTATTTCTCCCTTACTGTTTTCAACAAAGAATTGCTCTCTTTTGATGTCCGGGAACCCATCGAAAGCGCCTGCTAACACAAGACTCTCAATTGTTTTTTTATTACATGCAGCCAGATTAACTCTCTCGATGAAATCGAAAACACCCTTGAATTTTCCGTTTTTGTTTCGCTCTTCTACGATGGCTTCTACAGCTCCTTCGCCAACACCCTTGATACCTCCCAGGCCAAAACGGATATTCCCATCTTTGTTTACCGTAAAAGTCAGATCACTTTCGTTAACATCCGGTCCAAGCACATTCATGCCTAGATTCCGGCATTCGTCCATGAATTTGCCGACTTCACCGATATCATCCTTGTTTCGTGTTAAGTTGGCTGCCATAAATTCAGCCGGATAATGCGCTTTCAGGTAGGCAGTCTGATAGGCAATCCACGAATAACAAGTTGCGTGAGATTTATTGAATGCATATTTGGCAAATTCAGCCCAGTCAGCCCATATTTGCTCTAATTTCTCATCCGGACCGAAACCATTTTTCTTGCAACCTTCCATGAATTTTACTTTCAGGGCTGCCATTTTATCGATGAGTTTCTTGCCCATTGCTTTGCGTAATTCATCAGATTGACCGCGGGTAAAGCCAGCCAGGTCGCGGCTCAGTAACATGACTTGTTCCTGATATACCGTGATACCATAGGTGTCTTTCAACCTGTGTTCCATTTCCGGAAAATGGTATTCGATTTTTTCGCGCCCGTGTTTACGGTTTACAAACTGAGGAATGTACTGCATAGGACCGGGACGATACAATGCATTCATCGCGATGAGATCCTCAAACTGAGTTGGTTGCAGCTCTTTCAAATACTTCTGCATGCCATGCGACTCAAACTGGAAAGTACCGACCGTTAAACCTTTACTGAAGAGTTCGTATGTTTTTTGATCATCAATAGGAATCGCATCGATATCGACCTCTATTCCATGTGTTTTTTTGATGTTGGAAAGGGCTTCCTTGATAATAGAAAGGGTTTTCAGCCCGAGAAAGTCCATTTTTATCAGTCCGATTTCCTCGATTACAGAGCCTTCATACTGGGTAACCAGCATTTCCTCGTTTGTCTCCTTGTCGACAGCCGTGCTCAGCGGCACTAATTTGTTCAGTTCGTCTGCTCCGATGATAACACCGCAGGCGTGTACACCCGTTTGTCTCACTGTACCTTCAAGCATTTCTGCATATTTCAGGGTATCCGACATGTTCTGATCGTACGAGTTGCGAGCCATTTGCAGTTCCGGAACAAATTTCACGCAATTCGATATATTGATTTTCATGGCTTTTCCGCTTGCATCATCCGGCAGTTTATCCGGAATCAGTTTTGTAAGTCGTTCTGCTTCTGCCAAGGGTAATTTTTGTACGCGGGCTACATCCTTGATGGATGATTTTGTGGCCATCGTTCCATAGGTGATGATGTGAGCCACCCGTTCTTTGCCGTATTTTTCCTTTACCCAACGTAGAACCTGACCGCGACCGTCATCATCAAAGTCGATATCAATATCGGGCATGGAGATTCGATCTGGATTTAGAAAACGCTCGAACAGCAAATCATATTTCAGCGGGTCGATGTCCGTAATGCGCAGGCAATAAGCAACCACCGAGCCGGCAGCAGAACCCCTTCCGGGGCCGACAGCCACGCCCATTCCACGTGCAGCGTTGATAAAATCCTGTACAATCAGGAAGTAACCGGGAAAACCCATGGTTTTCATTACATTCAATTCAAAATCGATCCGCTCGGCAGTTTCGTCACTTAGATTTTCGCCATAACGCTTCACGGCGCCTTCCATGGTCAGTTTTCGTAGATAATCTGCTTCCAATTTCACACGGATGACCTTTTCATAACCTCCCAATCTATCGAAACCGTTGCCGAATTCTTCACGAAGTATTTGCTCGTTGAATTGTTGTCTGTATGCATCCTCTGTAGCAAAATCTTCCGGAATCGGGAATACCGGCATCATCGGAGGAGAGTCTATATCATAAAACTCTACTTTATTAGCGATTTCAACCGAGTTTTCAAGTGCTTCAGGGATATCGCCGAAGATCTCCCACATCTGTTCAGGTGTTTTGAGATACTCCTGTTTTGTATAGCGCATCCTGGTAGGATCATCCAAATCTTTTCCCGTGCTCAGGCAAATGAGTCGCTCATGTCCTTCACCATGATCTTCGTCTATAAAATGCACATCGTTAGTCGCGAGAATTTTTGTGTTGGTTTTTCGCGCCAGATATATCAGATCTGCATTCTGACGTTTTTGTTTCTCGTAAACCGTGGTATCGGCATTGGGTTTATCTGTTTGATGCAGTTGCAATTCAATATAAAAATCATCTCCGAAAACTTTTTTATACCAGAGTACAGAGTCCTCTGCTGCAGCAAGATCGCCTTTTTCTACCTTTTTGTGAATCTCACCTCCCAGACAGGCGGAAGATGCGATAATACCCTCACTGTATTTTTCGAGAATTTCATGATCAATACGGGGGCGGTAATAAAAACCTTCCATCCATCCCAGCGAAACCAATTTACAAAGGTTTTGATATCCTTTTTTATTCTTAGCCAACAGAACCAAGTGATATCCACTGCGGTCTTCTACGTTATCTTTATCCTTCGATAAGCGGCTACGGCGTGCTACATAAGCCTCACAACCCAGAATCGGTTTAAAAAGCTTTTTTTCAGCACCAGCTAATTGAGTTGATAAGGTCAGCCTTTGTTCATCAGTAAGTTCATCATTCTTCAAGTCTTTTTTAAGCTGATTAATTTCGCTGTAAACCTTGCTGTTTTTCTTTTTTACGTAGTTATAAAATTCTTTGATACCGAACATGTTACCGTGATCGGTAAGTGCGATAGCATTCATTCCGCTTGCAGTTGCCCGTTCTACCAATCCGGGAATAGACGACATACCATCCAAGATTGAATAATAGGAATGCACGTGAAGATGAACAAATGATTTCATACGTTTAAATTTTATTTTTTAGTTGTCGCATGGAACTCTCGATGAACTAATTTAACCATTCACTCAGGTGAAATAATCGATTAAATTAGTTCATGTTCGTTTCATATAAACATGTGGATTAATAGAGATTAAAAAAACAGTGAAAAAAGTAAAATTTGACTGTTAAAGATAAGGACTTTTGATTGAAAACGGGGTAGTCGGATGTGAAAGTTTTCAACAATCGGAGATAAGTTTAATTTGTAATTTGTCTCTCAATCTGTTCATCAGTACCTTCAATAATGCGATTTGCCCGCAGATAATACGGTTCTCTTTTTTGTAGGGTTTCTGTGATATACTGCTCTAATTCATCGCCTGTTTTGTCTTTTAACAAGGGGCGTACACCAGCTCTCGAAGAAGAAAGCCGCTCTGCCAGATGTCCTGGTGTAAGACGGATATAAATGGTTTCGCCACATTGGTTCATAAAGTCCATGTTATCATAAAAACAGGGAGCGCCCCCACCTGTAGCAATGACCACATCTTCAAATTCGGCGACTTCATGCAAACAGTTTTTTTCTATTTTACGAAACCCGGTTTCACCAGCTTCTGTAAAAATTTGGGCGATAGTCTTTCTGAATTTACTCTCAATATAACTATCTAAATCAATAAAGGAGAGTCCGTGCCGCCTGGCGAGCAGTTTGCCCATGGCTGTTTTGCCTGAACCCATAAATCCTACCAGAAAAATTCGTTGCATGATTGTATGTTTATTGTGTGCAAAAATACCATAACAAATTGATTTCAGGATAAAAAAAGGTCAAATTAGCTAAAAAATTTGATTTCTGTTGCCAATCGGTGGGCGGCTTATAATTTTCAATTATCTTTGCGTGTCAATCAAATAAAAGTATGGTGGAAAAACAAAGCGCTGTTCTATTGATTTTTACCGGAGGAACCATCTCTATGTCGGAGAATCCGGCAACCGGAGCATTGCGACCCATTGATTTCGAGCGACTTCAGGAGTTGATGCCGGAATTGAAACAAACCGGGATTAACATTAAAAGCATTCCGTTTCTCCCTCTTATCGATTCTTCTGATGTGCATCCCGTTACCTGGGAGAAAATAGCTCTTTGTATTGAAGAAAATTATGCTGACTTCGATGGTTTTGTTGTTTTGCATGGTACTGATACAATGGCATATTCAGCATCTGCACTAAGTTTCATGCTCGAAAACCTGTCTAAGCCGGTTATCTTCACCGGAGCGCAGCTTCCTATCGGCATGATGCGTTCGGATGCCAAGGAGAATTTGCTGACAGCCATTGAGATTGCTGCAGCAAAGGAACACGGACAAGCAATTGTTCCTGAAGTTTGTATCTTTTTTGAAGACACACTCTTTCGTGGCAACCGCACAACCAAAAAGAATGCAGAGCATTTCAACGCTTTTCATTCATATAATTATCCGCCTTTAGCGAAAGCGGGAGTACATATTAAGTACTTCAGGAATTATATTCATTATCCGGAACCAAATGCCCGGTTGCGATTACGACTCAACACCGATCCGAATATCGTGGTACTAAAACTTTTTCCGGGTATTTCTGAGAATGTTGTACGTTCTATTTTAGGAACTCCCGGATTAAAGGCAGTAGTTCTGGAAAGTTTCGGAGCCGGAAATGCTCCTAGAAGAATTTGGCTTTACGAAGCATTTAAAACCGCCATCGAACAAGGCATTGTCATCGTGAATAAATCGCAATGCAGTACAGGGACTGTTGAAATGGGACGCTATGAAACAAGTCTGAATCTGTTGAATGCAGGTGTTATCAGCGCCTACGATTGTACAACTGAAGCGCTGGTCACCAAACTGATGTATTTATTAGGAGAGTACAGGTCAGTTGAAGAAGTGAAAAAATGGCTGGGAGTTAGTATAAGTGGGGAAATGACGATAAATTAGCTAATAGCGAAAAGCGAAGAACGAAAAGCAGAAAGCAGATAATAAGAAAAAGCGTTTTTAATTTATGATATTATTTTAAAATGGATAGTTTTTATGGGGAACTTTGCAAAATGGATAGGTGGTGGGTTGGGTTGGGCCTTTGGCGGGCCGATCGGTGCTATTATTGGTTTTGCACTTGGTTCGTTGTTTGGTGAAAGTACGGAAGCCGGGAGAGCCCAAACCCATACCAGGCGTACAACTGAACGAGATTTCAAAGCCAGTTTGCTGGTGATGATTGCCTGTGTTATGAAAGCAGACGGCAGGGTCCAAAAAGCAGAACTGGATGTAGTAAAAAGGTTTTTGGTCGCCAATTTTGGAGAAGAAGGAGCTCTGGAAGCACTTCAGATCTTGAAAAAGTTGTTAGATCAACCCATCAACGAAGTGGAAGTTGCTCAGCAAATCAACATGTATATGAATTACTCAGCTAAGTTACAGCTTGTTCGTTTGTTGTTTGATGTTGCCTATGCCGATGGAGCTGTTAATGTCCCTGAATTAAGTATTATCCGGCGTATTTCCGGAATCTTCGGTATCAGTAATGTAGAATTTGAATCACTTAAAGCACCTTACGTTAAACATGTAGATGAAAACTGGGCTTATAAGGCATTGGAAATTGAAACATCAGCTAGTAACGAAGATATTAAGAAGGCGTATCGCAGAATGGCCATGAAATACCATCCTGATAAAGTCGCTAATCTGGGTGACGATATTAAAAAATCGGCTACTGAGAAATTCAGGGCTGTAAATGAAGCGTATGAGTATTTGAAGAAGCAACGAAATTTCACGTAAACGGATTAGTTATGAGTAAGTTAATTACAATCAGGACTTTCGGTAATTCGATAGATTCTGAGATGGTGAGATCTTATTTAGAATCTTTAGGTGTTAAGTGTTATATCAAAGATGAATTTATTAACAGAGCTTATGTTCCAAATGTAGCCGGAGGAGTAAAACTTCAGGTAGAGGAAGAAAACCTTGAAACAGCGATTACACTTCTTAAGGATGGAGGGTATCTTACAGACAAAGATCTCGAGCCGTCACCAGAATATAAATTCATTGAGAAAATACTTGCTAAATTCAGAAAGTAAAGTAAACTTGTCGTAATATGGCAGAACGAAAAATGCAAAATTTAGCGAAGGAAACCGCTATATATGGAATCAGCAGTATCCTGGGAAAATTCCTAAACTGGTTGTTAGTGCCTCTTTACACCTACGTACTGACAGGTTCAGCCGATTATGGGGTGGTAGCAAATTTATATGCCTGGACTGCCTTGCTGCTCGTTATTCTGACTTATGGCATGGAAACCGGCTTCTTCCGTTTCGCTAATAAACATGCTGAAATTGCATCCAGAGTTTATGGGAATACAATTATTTCTGTCGGGTTTACTTCTCTCATCTTTGCAGTATTGTGTGTTGTTTTTGCACAGCCTGTTGCTGATTTACTGGGTTATTCTTCCAACCCGGAGTACATCGCTATGCTTGGTGTTGTCGTTGCGATGGATGCTTTTGGGTCTATCCCTTTTGCTTATCTGCGTTATAAGTCTCGTCCGATTAAATTTGCTGCATTGAAACTGCTGATGATTTTTACGAATATCGCTTTTAATATATTCTTTTTGGTTGTTTGCCCATGGCTGATGGAAAAAAATCCAGATTTAATCGACTGGTTCTATGATCCACATTATGGTGTAGGCTATGTCTTTATTGCCAATGTAATTCAAACGGTAGTTGTAACGATTGCCCTATTGCCTGATGTATTTAAGGCTGAATTCAAATTTGATTTTCATTTATTGAAACAAATCCTGCGTTATTCGCTGCCATTACTAGTATTAGGTATTGCCGGAATTATGAATCAAACTCTCGATAAAATCATTTTTCCCTTTTTAATCGAAGATCCTGAGTTGGCAAAGTCCGAACTGGGAATTTATTCTGCCTGCTTTAAAATCTCAATGGTTATGATGATGTTTACCCAGGCATTTCGCTATGCTTACGAGCCATTCATATTTGCTCAACATAAAGACAAAAACAGCAAAGAAGCTTATGCAGATGCCATGAAGTTTTTTATTATTTTTTCCTTATTGATATTTCTGGGAATGGTGTTTTATCTGGATATATTCAAATTCATCATTCACAGAAATTATTGGGCAGGACTGAAAGTAATTCCAATCGTACTGTTCTCTTATATCTTCCAGGGTGTTTTCTTTAATTTATCGTTGTGGTATAAACTGACGGATAAAACAATGTATGGTGCGTGGTTTTCTATCATCGGAGCGGTAATAACCATTGCCATCAATATAATTTTTGTTCCGGTATTCAGTTACATGGCTTCTGCCTGGGCGGCTTTTGCCTGTTATTTTGTGATGATGTTGCTTTCCTACTTTTATGGTCAGAAACACATGCCGATCAATTATAATCTGAAATCCATTGCAATCTATACAGCATTGGCGATCGGGCTGTACATCATAAGTCTGTTCATCAACACACCATTCCCGGTTTTGAATTTCTTAATAAAGACGATGCTGCTCGTGATTTTTATGTCCTATCTGTTTAAACACGATCTACCATTGAACAAAATTCCGTTCATTAAAAAGTTTATCAGATAAACAAATCATTAACTGTGTTTTCTAATGTGATTCAATATTAATCGGAGAAAATTTATATTTGTAGTAAATGGGCTTTATTTTCTTCCGAAATCTGCGGGGATCTCGCCCCATGCTTCGGTATGCCATTTTAATATTTCAGTTGCATATTCATTTTCAGCCAACCATTTCTCAGCCCGGGCAATGAGTTCAAAAAGGATTTCATTCTGTGGAGTTCTTTGTACCTCTGTCTTGGCTTTCTTTTTTTTAACCCAGGCCTGAGCTGTTTTGCTATCGGTATAAACGGGTATTGACAGATTTTTTTGTTTTAAAAGGGCTAAACCATGTACAAGAGCCAGAAACTCCCCAATATTATTTGTGCCCTCCTTAAACGGACCCTGTTTAAACACGACTTCTCCGGTTTTGGTGTAAACTCCCTGATATTCCATCAAGCCCGGATTCCCGCTACAAGCAGCATCTACAGATAAGCTTTCTATTATTGGCATACCATATTTCACGATAAGTTGTTTGTTCGGCTTTTTTGTTTTGGTATTTTTACCGATATAATTCCAACAGGGAGATACCATGGCTTCTTTTGCTTCAGCTTCGGTTTCGAAACCTTTGTATTTAGCGCCTGCGTACCCGTGTGTTTGTTGCTTGCACTCTTCCCAGGATTTGTATATACCGGGTTCCTTGCCATCCCATACCACGAAAAATTTATTTTTGGATTTTGCCATAATTATTGTACTTTTGCATCACTTTTTTAAAGTTGGCCCTGTAGTTCAATGGATAGAACGGAAGTTTCCTAAACTTTAGATTCGAGTTCGATTCTCGGCGGGGCTACTTAATACTTTTCTTCATTTTTCTATTTGACACTTAATTATATTGAATATCAGCGAAATAAAATACATTTTGTCTGAAACTAAATTTCAATAGATTACATTAAATCAAATTATTCTGTCCCCTTTATAGTCCCCCGTTCAAATTTTATGTTTATATTTGTGCAAATAAAATACTATTTATGGCACAAGCAAAATTTATACTCAAAGAGCCGAACAGCAAAGAGGATACTTTAATTTATTTGTTCTACAACTTCAATAAGCAACGTTTAAAGTACTCATTCGGTCAAAAAATTAATCCCAAGTATTGGAATTTTGACAAACAAAGAGCTAAAGAAACAAAAGCATTTCCGGAATATCCGGAATTCAATTCAATGCTCAATAATATTGAAACCTGTATAAATAATATCTACAGGCGGTTAATAAATGACGGTATCAACCCCACACCTGAACTATTAAAAGAAAATCTAAATGCATCACTTGCAAATAAGAAAACGAATGCAAATGTATTGAATTTATTTGATTTCATAGATGAATGGATTAAACAATCAAATAAAAAACCAGCCACGATATTAAGCCACAAACAAACTTTCAGGATTCTTCGGGAATATAGTGAGCACATAAGAAAAAACATTTCTTTTGATGACATCAATTTAGATTTTTATGAAAATTTCATCCGGTATCTGAAAGAAAGAGGATATTCCAATAACACTATTGGTGGTTATTTGAAGAATGTAAAAGTATTCATGAATGAAGCTTTAGAACGAAAATTAACAAATAATACCGAATTTCTAAGTAAGAAATTTAAAAAAATTGTCGAAACCACCGATAAAATATATTTAAACTTAACTGAAATTGAAAAGATGTATTCAATAGATTTAAGTTCAAATAAAAGGCTTGAGAAAGCAAGAGATTTATTTATAATTGGCTGCTATACCGGATTACGATTTTCAGATTTAAATCAGATTTCACCGGATAATTTTATCAACAACGGCACACAATTAAAAGTGAAAACAGAAAAAACGGGTGAGTTTGTGGTTATCCCATTGCACAAGACAGTAAAGGAGATTGTACAAAAATATGAAAACTCAATCCCTGATGTATTAAGCAATCAGAA
>JARKQF010000211.1 GCA_029973975.1 Paludibacter sp. | reverse complement strand
CGCGGTGTCAATCGTTCCTCAATTTTTCTCATCATCTCGTTTCCAAAGTTCATTTATTTTATATTTACTATTAAAAAAAAACCATATGGAGGAAGGTTTATTTTTATATCTCCTTTGGTATAAGTATTAAACATTAAAAATAGCCGGCAACATCAGGTAGTGAACACAGCCATCCACACCTTTTGGGAATACGTTATTTGAATACATTTTGTATTAAAAAAAAACCATATGGAGGTAAATTTATTTTTCTATATATTTAGATATACGGGGCATGTAATAGTCAAAAACAAATCTGATTCAGCAACTTAGAGCTAGGCACCGGTCTCGCGAAAGCACCTGGGATCAAGCAATAACGCGGATTTTTTTTGAGCATAGCTACAGAGATTTCGAATTTGATCGGGAATTGGAACAATGTTTCGTACTGGGTTATTTCACCGGGCGAGAGACTGAATCAATAAGTCCTTTTTCCGGGGCGAAACGCAGAAGAGCCATGCGGCTTTTCAGGTGTAGTTTTTCGTAGATATTGTGCAAGTGCACTTTGACTGTCCCCTCGCTTATACATATTCTTTCACTGATCTCTTTGTTGCTGAGCCCTTCGGCAACCAGACGCAGAATCTCGATTTCACGGGGGGTGAGCTGAGATGCAAGATCACGAGCACCGGCTTCACGGCGCAGCAGTTTCTCCAGAGAGAGTCTGGCCGCACGCCGCTCCATCCATTGTTCACCATTATGCACTTTACGGACACACTGCAACAGAAGCTGGGGGTCCATCTCTTTGAGGACAATGCCTGCGATACCTGCACGAATCGTATCCATCAGCTGATTTTCATCAATTTCTTCGGCATAAAAAACTATGCGGGTAGGCAAAAGTGAATCAGCCAGCAATTCACGGGCGATTGATAAACTGTCTTTTCCGGGAACGTTTGTAGCCAGCACAAGGACATCGGGTCTATGCAGGCGTACGGCCTCCATTGTCTCCAGGGCGTTGCTGCACAAAGCGACAACATTGAATTCTTCCTTCGTTTGAAAGAGACTTCCCAATCCTTGCAGCATGAGGGGGTGATGATCGGCTACGACCAGTTGTATGTCCATTTCACATACTCCTTTGCCAGAATGATGGTGAAAACAGAAATCTTTCAAAGGCCTCACATGAATTTTTCATAACTATACCTCAAGATATAAAAATATATATCTATTTTACA
>JARKQF010000208.1 GCA_029973975.1 Paludibacter sp. | reverse complement strand
ATCTGCAATGCCGGAGGCAAACCATCTTTTCTCGTAGAACTCGTTGTTGTTAGGAAGATAGGATTTCGGAACGATTCCAAGCACCTTGCCCGACTGAAAAACAAGGGCTACGTTATAAAGTTGGTTGTGTACACGCAGGGGCATACCGGCTATGACGATAACACTCAACGCGTATGTTTTCAACAGGATATCATCTAATGCAGCTTCGGCATCAGATAATAATTGTTGTTGCAAAAACAAATCAGCACAACTGTATCCGGTAATAGCCAGTTCGGGAAAACACAGGATTTCGACCTGTTCCCGTTCCGCCTGTTCAATCAGTTCCGATATTTTCGAACTGTTGAATTTACAGTCTGCCACCCTTACTTCAGGAATGGCAGCGGCTACTTTGATAAAACCATGCTTCATTATATTTACTATTTGACTGTTTTTGCAACCATATAAGTCATGTAAGAACCACTAACCACTGACCACTAACCACTATTCCGTTCGCTCTTCCATATCACTCAAATGCAGCTTAAGCGATTTTACCGAAATCTGAATTTCCCAGGCTGATAATCCCAGTGAGATAATTAGTAAAAGCAATGCCAATCCGAATATATAAGCTGAAAGAATTTGTGAGCCCAGGTAGATCAGAAACATTGTAGCGACGCATAGCAACAAACTCACAACTCCGCAAAGCTGCATGTATTTTGTCAGTGCCAGCCTTTTACGCAGGTTCATGATCTGTGCTTTCGTGATGGCTGAACGGTCCAACATGTATTTGTCTTTCAGTGTTCTGACCAATTGTGCATAAGACAAAAAACGATTTGTATATGCCAATAGTATCAGCGAAACTGCCGAAAATAGGAACGTTGGTGTTATGAGTGTCAGTTCTTCCATGTTTTTCGTCTAATGCCTAACGTCTAATGACAAATGTCTTGTCTAAAAGTCAATATTAAATATTTATGTATATCTTATTCGTTTATGTCTTTTGACATTTGACATTAGACGCTAGACTATTATTTAGAATTTTTCAACATGAATTTGTCCGGGTTGCTTGCGGCTATGTTCAATGAAACCATCTTTTCCCAAACATTCGATCATGCCGTTTACCATATTGGGGTTACCACAAAGGAAAACATGGGTGTTTTCGGGTGTCGGTTTGAAGCCCCACATTTTTTCGACAGTACCTTCTTCCCAGATTTCCTGGATAAATTGCGTTTTGCCTTTCCAGGCTACGTGTTCCTTCTGAGGTTCAGTAATGGTTGGGATGTAGTCGAAATGAGGAGCAATCGTTTCCAACAGGTTTAATTCAGAAGAATAACCCAAATCCCATGAGTTGGCAGCACCGTGGATTACCACAATATTGCCTTTTCTTTTCAGGGCATCCGAACGCAACATACTCATGTAAGGCGCTACTCCGGTTCCGGTTGCAATTAATACAATATTCTGGTTTTCATCGACTTCATCCAGTGTAAACATGCCCACAAATCGTTGTCCTACCCAGATTTTATCACCGATCTGCAGGTTAAACAAACGCGGAGTCAATGCACCTGAATGCACCAAAGTAATATAAAATTCAACATAATCTTTTGATATGTTGGATGATGCAATAGAATAAGCTCTCTTGATTAATTTGTCGGGTGCAGGTTCAATGACTTCCTCAGTTGCCTCTGGGCATTTCGGACTGCTTGGAGGTAAGCCTATACCCACAAACTGACCGGGTTTAAAATCCGGCAACTCCCATCCGAGCGGTGCGATTCTGAAAACTTTCATGATTGGTGAAACCTGTACCACCTGCTGAACAATTGCATTTAATTCTTCCATTTT
>JARKQF010000133.1 GCA_029973975.1 Paludibacter sp. | reverse complement strand
GTTCATCGAGAGTTCCATACGACAACTGAAAAATAAAATTTAAACGTATGAAACATCGTAGCTGGTCAGGTCACAGACCTTTCTTTAATAATGTGATTATATTGTTTTTTATGTTGACCGCCCTTTCGGGAGCAGTCTATGCCAACAATCAGTTTGTGGTATCCGGAGTAGTTTCCGATGAAAGCGGACAACCATTGCCGGGCGTAAACATCAAACATAAGAACGGAACGGCCGGGGTCATAACAGACATTAATGGTGAATATAAGATTGAACTTCCTTCTGATGCGGAAACACTTGTTTTCTCATATATCGGATATATCACCAAAGAAATCAGTGTAAACAAACAGAAGCGATTGGACGTAATTCTTGCCGAAGATGTAAAAAACATTGATGAGGTGGTGGTTATAGGTTATGGTAAAAGCTCCCGAAAAGAAATAACCGGTTCGATTGCAACATTAAAATCAGACAATTTTAATCAGGGATCTTTCTCGAATGCAGCCGGATTACTGCAAGGGAAAATTGCGGGTTTATCGGTTGTCAATTCAAGCGGCGCTGATCCCCAGGGTGGATACGAAATAATTTTAAGAGGAACGAATACGCTTACTTCGGGTCAGGGACCGCTGATTATCATCGATGGAGTTGCGGGTGCTGATCTGAAAAATATCAATTTTCAGGAAGTTGAATCAATTGATGTGTTGAAAGATGGTTCTGCTGCTGCAATTTATGGCACCAGAGGTACGAACGGAGTAATTATTGTTACTACAAAACAAGCCCGGAAGGGTAAGACTATGGTCGAATACCAGGGAGTCGCTACCGTACAGGTTGCTCCGAGAATGGTTGAAAATTTAAACGCAGATGAGTTCAGGCATGCAATTAATACTTATGCACCCAATAAAATCAATAGTATTTATGATGGGAATACCGATTGGTTTGGTGAAGTTACCAGAAATATGCCGTTCAGCCATAAACATAATCTTGCTATTTCAGGAGGAAATGAAGAATTTTCACATCGTACCATTATTAACCTGGAACAAAATCAGGGATTACTTAAGAACAATAACCTGAGTAAGTTACTTGCCAGAACCAACATTCAGCAAAAAGCCCTGAAAGGCATACTTACACTGAATTATAATTCCTTTTACTCGATGAGAAAATCAAATCCGGCAAACTATGATATTTTCTATCAGGCATTTATTCACAACCCGACTGAACCTGTTTATGACCCGGATAATGCACTGTCGGGAGGATATAAACGTGTCGACGGCATTAGTTATTACAATCCGGTAGCCATGTTGAACGAAGAAAAACGTGATAGTGAAACAGATGATTTTGGCGGTAATGTCAGGGCTACATTGAATATCCCTTTTGTAACCGGGTTGAAATGGGATAATTTTGTTTCTTATGAAAAATCACGATGGGAGACAAATCGCTATCGTACACGTTATTACCCAAGTGCAATAGGTAGTAATGGGATTGCCAGTATTGAAAACGGAAGCAGTAACAATCTTCAGTATGAAAGTACGGTGAATTATTTAAACACGTGGGATGGCCATACATTGCAGGCTCTTGCCGGATATTCATATCAGGAAGAAAATATGCATTATTCAGGCATGTCGAACAAAGGATTTGACACTGATTTGTATGGGGTAAATAATATCGGTGCCGGATCGGCGCTTGCTTCGGGTACGGCATCCATGTATTCGTTCAGAGAGAAAAGTAAGCTTATTTCATTTTTTGGCAGGGTCATGTACAACCTGAATGAAAAGTATTTATTGTCTGCATCTTTACGCCGTGAAGGTTCATCCCGTTTCGGTGAAAATAACAAGTGGGGCTGGTTTCCGGCCGTCAGCCTGGGATGGAGGATGAATGAAGAATCGTTTATTCAAAATCTGAATTGGATTAATGATTTAAAAATCAGACTGGGATACGGTGCAACCGGCAATCAGGAATTTGCCAATTACAAGTCGTTGATTATGATGGGCAGAGCTGGCCGTTTTTATTACAACGGAGAGTGGATAAACACCTATCAGCCGGTAAGTAATCCCAATCCGAATCTGCGTTGGGAAAAGAAACATGAAATAAATGCGGGAGTCGATTTTTCAATTCTGGATAACCATCTGGGTGGAACGATTGATTATTATCTACGCAGGAGTACTGATTTGTTGTATAATTATCAGGTGTCTGTTCCTCCGTATTTGTACACTGAAATGTTTACAAACGTTGGTACCATCCGTAACAGTGGTATTGAAATCACACTTAATGCTATGCCTGTAAAACAGCATGATTTCCAATGGAATACCTATCTGACTTTCAGTAGTAATAAAAATATCCTCGAAAAATTCACAAACGAGGAGTTTACCAATGGAACTTACAAAACCGGTTGGTTGTCGGGAGATATTGCCGTGTATTCGCAACGCATGGAAGAAGGGAAAAGTCTGGGAACATTTTATGGCCCGGTGTGGCTTGGTGTGGATGACTTCGGAAATGACAAATTTAAAAATCAGATGCCCGACGGTAAGGTGCCTGAGTCGAAATGGGAAGTGATAGGTAACGCATATCCTGACTTCATTCTCGGGTGGAGTAATACATTTACCTGGAAAAACTGGGATTGTAGTTTTGCCCTGCGTGCTTCGATCGGTGGAGAAGTCTTAAACTCGTACCGTTTATATTATGAGAATTTCAGTACACTGGGGTTGAAAAACATACTCCGATCTCAACTGGATACTCCGGAATTCACAGGAAACCAGTTGTATTCATCGAAATATGTAGAAGACGCTTCTTATCTGAAAATGGATAATCTTTCAGTAGGTTATAACCTGAAAAATGTTTCGACCTATATTTCCAATATGAGGATATATGCGGCAGCACAGGATCTGTTTTGTATTACCGGCTATAAAGGGGTCAACCCGGAAGTGTCGCTGAGCGGATTACAACCGGGTATCGAATACATGAGCTACTATCCGGTTACCACGGGAGTTACTATCGGAGTTAATATTACATTCTAATTCAATTGAGATGAACACAACTATGCTAACAAAATGCAAGCTATTCGCGATGTCGGTTATTTCAACTGCTTTATTTTCAGCTTGTACCGATTTGACAGAAACGGTTTATTCCGATATACCAATGGATCAGTTTTTTACCAGTGAACAGGCGCTCCTGATGAATGCCGGAAGGGCTTACACGAAATTGCAGCCATATCCTGAAGAACAGAGGCTTTGGTCATTGGTTACAGTGAGTTCCGATGAGTGTGTTATTCCTTCCAGAGAAGATGGTGAGTGGTGGGATAACGGCCGATGGGATGAGATGCAAAAACACAATGTATCGACTGCCAATAAAATTAACCGTCAGGCCTGGGAATTTGTTTTCGGAGGAATCAGCGCTTGTAATGAGGTTCTGTATGAAACCGGGAGTTCTTCATTTGACTTTGCCGGAAAAGATAAAATTATAGCCGAAATAAAGATTCTCCGTGCGTTGTTTTACTATTGGGGAATGGATACCTGGGGCGATATTCCCTTTACAACAGACTTTACGGATAAAAACCTGCCTCCCAAAAAATCCAGGGCGTTTATTTACGATTTTGTTGAAAACGAAATTAAAAACAACATCGACTTTCTGGATGAAGTCCCGACTTCTCAGAATTATGGGCGGGTAACCAAAGCACTTGCCTATACATTACTTGCTAAGTTATATCTGAATGCTGAAGTCTGGAAGGGAGAAGCCAGATGGAAAGATGCGGAGGATATGTGCGACAATGTAATGGATTTGGGACATTATCAGCTGGAAAGCAACTACTTCGATAATTTTAAAATTCACAACGAAAGTTCCCGGGAGAATATTTTTGTTATCGTTTATAATTCAACGTTGACAACCGAGTATTTCTATTGGTACGATCTTACGCTTAATTCCATGAGCCGTTATACCTATAATCTGAATGATACGCCATGGGATGGATTTATGACATCTCCGGAATTTTTTAGTACTTACAGTGATACTGATTTGCGGAAGAAATCATGGCTCTACGGTCAACAATACGACATGAACGGCAAAAAACTATATGAGATATCAGGAGCAGGTGATACATTGTGGTTTAAATATAATCCTGTATTTCCGGAATCAAAATACCGGTCGAGACACAAATGGGATGGCGCCCGTTGTTGTAAATATGAATTTCAGACCAATGGCTTACAGTACGATGTTGTGGATATGGAAAACGATTTTGTATTGTTCCGATATGCCGATGTTGTGATGATGAAAGCAGAAGCGATGATGAGGCAGGGAAAAACGAGTCAGGTTGTCGATATTCCTGAATTTAAAACGCTCAGAACACGTGTGGGACTGACTCCATATACTGCCGGTGAGTTGACCTTAGATGAATTGCTGGCTGAGCGTGGAAGGGAATTCGCATGGGAAGGTCATCGTCGGCAGGATTTAATCCGGTTCGGGAAATGGCACGACGCCTGGTGGGCAAAGCCGGTAACCAATACACAACTTGTATTTCCCATACCACAAACAGCTATTGATACTAATCCTAATCTGGCAGGAGATCCTCAGTGATTTAAAGTTGATTTATTAATCCAAACATACACGTTATGCTTAGAAAAACATTCTTTATTTTAGTGTTGCTTCCACTGTGTCTGCAAGCTCAACAACTGAAAAAAATTTCAAAGGAAGTCATGGAGGATAAAATTGCCGGTGCCTGGTTGGGACAGTTAATCGGGAATTTCTACGGACTGCCTTTTGAAAATAAATTTGTTGAAAATCCGGGACCTGACGCCAACTGGCCTTATGGTTATACAAAAAATCTGGACAGGCTCGAACGTACCGGCGGCGCTTTCTCCGACGATGATACCGATTTTGAATATATCTATCTCCTCCAAATGGAAAAGTATGGTTGTGAACCGACTTATGCTCAATTGCGTGAAGCCTGGATGCACCATGTACGCGACAGGGTGTGGTTGGCCAACCGCGCTGCACTTGGTTTGATGCATCATGGTTTTACGCCTCCGTTTACCGGGATGAAAGATAATAATCCGCATTGGTATCAGATAGACCCTCAGTTAATTAACGAGATTTGGGCTTATACAGCTCCGGGGATGGTCGCTTATGCAGCACAAAAATCGGACTGGGCAGCGCGGATAACCAGTGATGACTGGGCTGCTCATCCAACCGTGCATTACGGTGCCATGTATGCCAATGCATTCTTTGAAAAAGATATAGAAAAGTTGGTGCTGGATGCTTTACGGATGATTCCTGCTGATAGCAGATACGCACAGACGGTAAGAGATATGGTGAACCTCTATAAAAAGTATCCGAATGACTGGAAAAAAGCTCGTCAGATTATGGCAGAAAAGTATTATGTAAACGAAAATGCCATGACAAAAACCATCTGGAATGCCAATCTCAATGGGGCCTGTGGAATTTTATCATTCTTGTATGGAAAAGGTGATTTCCAGCTCACGATGGATTTGGGTTGCGCGATGGGATTCGATGCCGATAATCAGACTGCAACTATTGGAGGGCTTTTGGGAGTAATGTATGGTGCAAGCGCCCTTCCCAAAGATCTGCTTTATCCAATCAAAGAGTGGGCTAAACCATTTAATGATAAATACATTAATGTTACGCGCCATGATATGCCGGATGCTACTATTTCAGATCTTATTGCAAGAACAGTGAAACAGGCTGAAAATGTTATCCTGAAAAACGGAGGTAAGAAAAGTACGAGCCGGGGAAAAGATTTCTATCATATCAATACGAAGGCAATATTTAAAGTGCCTCTCGAATTCTATGTCGGTCCGGCTCCGGTAATGCATGCCGGACAAGCTTTCGAATATGTTTTTTATACGAACTCCAATCAAAATTATGAGTGGAAGTTGGTTGGCGGATCTTTACCGGAAGGCGTTAAATTTGACAAGGGGAAAATATCCGGAATTCCGCAGAAGGCAGGTAAATACAATATTAAACTAAGCCTTGGAGATGGCAAGAAAGTAGTTGAGAAAACTTTCGAATTGCTCGTAAGATCTCAAAACATCGCTTCTCAAGCAGATACTATTTATGCCAATGTGAATACCCTGAACGCCCAGGTGCTCGATTCTACCTGGTATACGTTTGGCAAACCGATGTATGCGCAAACCGTCGATGTAATTAACGATGGTATTGTATCGGGAGAAGGTTCGGTGTTTTACAGTCTGGCAGCAAGAGCAAACATTCCCAAAGTCGATTATTTCGGATATGGATGGAATGAAGAAAAAGAAATCGGAATGATTGCTTTGCATCTCGGATGTATGGAAGAGTTTGGCGGATGGTGGAGTTCATTCAATATCCAGTATCAGGATGAAAAAGGGAAATGGGTTCCTGTTCCGTCTTTTAAAAGCTATCCCCGGTTGCCGGAAACAGATATCGTGTTCTTTCAACCTCATTTTGTGGAATTTGTGTTTGAATTTGAGCCTGTGAAAACGAAAGCCATTCGCATTATAGGTGATACCAAGGTACAACAGCATTGGCATAAATACACCAAAAATGTTTCTGCCTTTACTTCTATAACAGAATTAAGTGTTTATAAAAAATAAATTGTTGATCATGAAGATGAAAATTATCAGTGTATTTTTATTTGCAATGTGTTTGGTTGCATGTAACAAAGTCAAAACAGATGCTCCGGAAAGCCTGTCGATGTCAAAGGACACTTTGATGGATAAAATTAAAGGAGGCTGGGCCGGTCAGACCATCGGAGTTGTTTTCGGAGCGCCCACAGAATTTAAATTTCAGGGAACTACCGTTCAGGATTATCAACCTGTTCCCTGGTCGGAAGGCTATGTGAAATACTGGTGGGATAAGAAACCGGGACTGTTTGATGACATCTACAATGACCTCACTTTTGTGCAGACATTCGAGGAAGCAGGACTGGACTGTCCGGTCGACACGCTTGCCAACCGCTTTGCATGGGCAGAATATCATTTGGCGCATGCCAACCAGGCTGCCCGTTACAACATCAGAAATGGAATTATGCCTCCTGCATCCGGACATTGGTTGAATAATCCGCATGCTGATGACCTTGATTTTCAGATAGAAGCTGATTTTATCGGGCTGATGTCACCAGGCATGATTAACCAGACCATGGAAATTGCCGGGAAAGTGGGTCACATTATGAATAGCGGTGATGGTTTTTATGGTGGCGCTTTCGTGTCTGCTCTATATTCAAACGCATTTCTCTCGAAAGATATTCCTTTTGTTGTTGCTCAGTCTCTTGCTGTAATCCCTGCTGAAAGTCAGTTCTACCAATGCATAGCTGATGTAATCAGGTGGCATAAACAATATCCGGAAGATTGGGAACAATGCTGGTTTGAGTTGCATAAGAAATGGAACAAAGATGTGGGTTGCCCGAAAGGAGTTTTCCTGAGTTTTAATATTGATGCCAAAATTAATGCTGCATATATCGCACTGGCTTTGTTGTACGGAGAAGGCGATTTCTCCCAATCACTTGATATTGCAACCCGTTGCGGACAGGATTCGGATTGTAATCCGGGTTCGGTTGGTGGAGTTCTGGGGGTAATGTATGGTTATTCAAACATCCCGGAATTCTGGTTGAAGCCATTGCAGGAGATTGAAAATCTGAACTTCGAAGGAACAACAGTTTCACTTCAAAAGGCTTATGAGCTGAGTAACAAACATGCGCTGGCACTCATTGAGAAAAATGGAGGGCTAATATCGGCACAAGAAATTGAAATCAAGACACAACAGCCAATTGTATTACCACTTGAACAAAATTTCGAAAATACAATCCCGGTTTTTCGTGAAAGAAAAGATTGCTTTGTAACCGATACCTATACTTTTGATTTCACCGGAAATGGATTCGTTGTCTATGGAAATCTGGTTTCAACAAAGAGTATCACGCCTGATTATATTCACCGTGTATCCATCCGTCATATTGGCTCGGAGGTTTTTGCTCTTGCTGAACTGACTGATGAATATATTGCTATGTTAGAAATCTGGATTGACGGCAAATTGGATCAAACGGTGAAAATGCCCATGAAGAATACATCCAGACGATTGGAACCGGCCTGGAAATACCTGCTGCCGGAAGGAAAGCATCAGGTTACCCTGAAATGGCTAAACAGAGATGAAAATTACTTAATCAGAATTAACGACATCATTTATTATTCTGAAAATCCTGTTCCACATCAGTTTTATCATAATTAATTGAATACCATGAGAAAAAGTATAATATATTGCCTTGTAGCGTTAATTGTAAGCGCTTGTAGTACTGATAAACAAAATTCCGGCAAACTGAATTACGATGCTACAGTAACTATCCCCATGGATGTGCTAAAAGACAAAATAAAAGGCGGATGGGCAGGACAAACCATTGGTTGTACTTATGGTGGACCGACTGAATTCAAATACCGGGGAGCCATGATACATGATCGTACGCCGATTATATGGTATGATGATTATGCTAAGGAGACCTTTGAGTTGGATCCCGGTTTGTATGACGACGTTTATATGGATCTAACCTTCGTCGAAGTGATGGAGAAATACGGAATTGATGCGCATGTTGACTCTTTTGCGCTTGCTTTTGCAAATGCTGATTATAAGTTGTGGCACGCCAATCAGGCAGCCCGTTACAATATCCTGAACGGTATCATGCCGCCGGCTTCCGGACATTGGATCAATAATCCGCATGCCGATGATATTGACTTTCAGATAGAAGCTGATTTTGCAGGAATGATGACACCCGGTATGGTGAATGCGGGTTCAGAAATATGTGATAAGGTGGGACATATCATGAATTATGGAGATGGATGGTATGGCGGAGTGTATATGTCGGCGCTTTATAGCCTTGCTTTTGTTTCCGATGATATTCCTTTGGTTGTTTCGGAAGCATTAAAAACAATTCCGCCCAAAAGTAAATTCAGAAAATGTATTGAAGATGTAATCAAATTACACAAACAATATCCGGATGACTGGAAAAAAGCCTGGTTCGACCTGGAAATAAACCATGGTTTTGAAATAGGCTGTCCTGAAGGTGTTTTCAATGCTTTTAATATTGATGCAACCCTGAATTCGGCTTATGTAGTCCTGGGCTTACTGTACGGTGAGGGAGATTTCTTCAAAACGATGGATATTGCCACCCGCGCCGGTCAGGATTCGGATTGTAACCCGGCTTCAGCTGCGGGTATCCTCGGAGTAATGTATGGATACAGTGCAATCCCGGAATATTGGAAACCAGCAATGGAGAAAGTTGAAGATCTCGATTTTCCATATACAAGTATTTCGCTTCGTAAAATTTATGATATCAATCTCAAAAACATCAAGGAAATGGTATCAAGAAACGGAGGGGAAGTTCATGACGATGCAGTGGCGATTAAGCTTCAGAAACCTGCAGAAGTAAGATGGGAAGAATCGTTTACGGGTCATTATCCCGCTGAAAGAAGAGTTATCAACAAAGAATTCAAAGGTGAGCCTATTGTAATTGATTTCAAGGGAAACGGTGTTGTACTGATGGGCAATATCAAGCAAATTTCAACTGATAATTCGAATTATATCGCCAAACTTGAGGCCTATATCGATGGAAAACCGGTTGAATCTTTCTCAATGCCTTTTGACTATATCAAGCGTAAATATGATATCTTTCATAAATATCAACTGGAAAACACAAATCACCGGTTGGAAATCAAATGGCTGAATCCACATCCGGCTTATGCTATTCAGACGAAAGATGTTGTCATATACACTGATACGGAACTGTTAGTAAAACGTCCTTATTGATGATATGAGGAATCACCTGACATATAATCTGCTGATGAAGGTGCTGATTTTGATCGGTACCGGATATTTCATGGGTTGTAAACCGGTGATTCCTGTTGATGAAAATCCTTTTGTCCGGTTTACCGGAAGTATCGATTATCACAGTCAGAAGCTGAATCGTCCGCTTCGCTATTCGGTTTATCTTCCTGCCGGCTACAACAAGGAAAACAAGTCATATCCGACAGTTTATCTGTTGCACGGATTTGGCGATAATGAAACTTCCTGGATGAGCGGAGGTAAAATAGACAGAATAATCAAAGAACTGGAAGAAAAGGGTGAAATAGAACCGATGATTTATGTGATGCCACAGGGATATAACAGTTACTATGTGAACCGTTTTAATGGCACCCTGAATTATATGGACATGTTTGTCGAAGAATTTGTCCCTCTGATCGATTCGCTTTACCGTACTAAAAAGACACCCGGACAAAGAGCTGTCGTCGGTTATTCAATGGGTGGTTACGGGGCATTGATTCTGCCGGTAAAGAATCCGGATGTATTTTCGGTTTCGGTTCCGCTGAGTATGTCATTCCGCACGGATGAGCAGTATATGATTGAATCGCAATCGGCTTTTGACGCGCAATGGGGGCCCATCTTCGGGGCTAAGGGCAGTACCGGTGAGAACAGGGTGACAGATTATTTCAAAATGCACAGTCCGTTTCATTTCTTTGCGGATGAAGATGCCGGCAGCTTTTCTGCTGTTCGTTTTTTCATCGATTGCGGTGATGATGAGGAATCTCTGTCTTTTACCAACAATGAGATGCATGCGCTTATGCGTTCAAAAAATATAGCCCATGAATACAGAGTCCGGAACGGTGCACACACCTGGGATTACTGGCTGAAAGCCATGCGGGAAGCATTGATGTTTATACAAACCAACTTTGATGGAGTTGCTTATGCTGATGACCCTGCTTTCAATCTTTCTACCGGATTTTCGGGAAATATAGAACAGCTTAATTTTAATGGTAAAACACTGAATGTCGTTTTACCGTCGGGATATTCAACTTCGTCAGCAACTTATCCGGTTATGTATTTCATGCATCATACCCTCCAAAACAGACTTGATGAAACAAAAAATATAATGTCCTCGCTTGACTCTCTTCAACGGGAAAAACAGTTTATCTTAGTTGAAGCAGATGCAAATGAGTTTAAAACTCCATCAAATCTTGTTGAGCTAAGCGCTTTTGTGGATAATGGGTACCGTACGAAGAAGCAAAAGCAGGGGAGACTGTTACTGGCTAACTTTTCGGGAGCGTCAGTAGCGTATCATACGGTGTCGGATTATCCGGAATTATTTGAATCGCTGTTTCTTTATCAGCCATTTGTCGATTCGGTTACCAATATCCCGGAGGTCGGATTTATTTACCTCGATACGACGGATGAATCTCAAAGCTATTCAATTGTACAGGGTTTGTATTCGGATTGCCGTAAGCAAAATATTAATCATCAGTACCGTGTCAGAAATGGGAAAGATAGTTTTAATGCATTTATGCACGGATTAAATAACAGCATCGTTTATCTTGGTTTAATGCTTAATAAGACATTGTAAATATGTACAGGAATCGTCAAATAGTGTTGCATCTTG
This sequence comes from Paludibacter sp., assembly GCA_029973975.1. Classification (GTDB taxonomy): domain Bacteria; phylum Bacteroidota; class Bacteroidia; order Bacteroidales; family Paludibacteraceae; genus Paludibacter. The sequence goes on along the minus strand of JARKQF010000133.1, from coordinate 7,213 downwards.
TCTTTTTGCTGGCATTTCAGCTCACAGCACAAAGCTATCGTATACAGGAAAGCCTGTCATTCAAAAGCAGGATACTTGACAGGGAAATATGTTATTCCATTGTACTTCCCAAGGATTATCACCAATCCGGGAAATCTTATCCGGTAATGTATATGTTACACGGACTGGGCGATAACGAGTCTTCCTGGCTGGAATACGGTCAGGTTGCTTCCATCCTCGATTACATGACTGATAAAAAAGATATCAAACCTTTTATTTGTGTCATGCCACAAGGTTTCAGGTCTTACTATACCGACTTTTACGATGGCACATTCAATTATCAGCAGATGTTTATTGAGGAGCTCGTTCCCTATATTGATTCTGTTTACAAAACCATTCCGGAAGCATCACAACGCGCAGTGACCGGATATTCAATGGGCGGTTTCGGAGCGTTTGTATTGCCGGTGAAATATCCGGATGTATTTGGTGTCAGCATTCCGCTTAGCGCTTCTATTCGCACCGACGAACAGTATGTCAATGAACATCCGGACGGGTGGAATGAACAATGGGGTAGGATCTTCGGTGGAGTGGGAGAGTCGGGAGATGCGCGCATAACTGATTATTATAAAGCCAATTCACCTTTTTATCTGATTGAAAATAAAAGTGTTGATGAGCTTAAAAAAGTGGCTTTTTACATGGAGAATGGAGACAAAGAAAACACCTTATGCCGCAGTAACGAATTTCTGCATATAACGATGTTGAAAAAAGGAGTTCCTCACCTGTACAATGTGAAAGAAGGCGGACATGAATTCGGTTTCTGGAGAAATGCTCTGCCGGAAGCATTCCGCTTTGCCGATACACGTTTCCGGAACATTGAATACAAAGTTGATACAAAAGAAATAAAAACGAAACATGCTTTACCGAAAAATATGAAAGCACTGGAAAAGCGTGAAGGTGAAATTTCATACAGGGTTATATATCCGGAAAACCTGCAAGAATCATCCCGTTTGTATCCTGTCGTTTATTTTGTGGCAGACTTAACGGACGAAGAACAAGCCGGTTTAATGAATTTGTATCAGGGAAATATGCGTAAGGAAGGTTTTCCTCCGGTAATCTTTTGTTTTGTTCCTGCGAAAAATGCCGGTAAATTATTGGAGTATATCATCCCCCGAATGGAAAAAACAGGCCGTGCACGCCCGGGTTGGCGCTTTCGTTCTTTGTGGGTTTACCATTGCGCCGGCGATGATGTGGTGAAACAGGCATTCGATTCATTACAATTTACTGTCGGAGTATTGACAGTTGCTGATATAAAGCTGAAAGAAAATGAAATAGCCGTTATGTTGACGGAGAAATCCAATATAAAGGATAGAATGTGGTTGTATATCGATACGCCTCCCACAGGCGAATCCTATCCGGGTAATGGTTATATGCATGTTTATCTCAGAGAAAACGGTTATAAACATGAATACCGTGTAAGAACGGATAAAAATACATTTGAATTTTTAAAGTCGGGTTTTATGCCGGCAATGAAGTATATCAGTAAGAAATTTCATAATTAAATATTTATTTACCTAAAAACACATCATTATGTTCATTGTAAACAGTTATTCACTTGCAGTATTACTCTGCTTTATTACCATGTTTTGCTGGGGTTCGTGGGGAAACACACAGAAACTTGCAGCTAAAAACTGGCGTTACGAATTGTTTTATTGGGATTATGTTATCGGTATATTATTGTTCAGTGTCATTCTCGGCTTTACACTCGGAAGTTTCGGGGAAGGCGGACGTTCTTTTATTCCCGATCTGAAACAGGCCGAACTCTTTAATATCGGTAGTGCATTACTCGGGGGGGCGGTTTTTAATGCTGCCAATATTCTGCTTTCAGCTTCGGTGTCTTTAGCCGGATTGGCTGTTGCTTTTCCACTGGGTGTGGGAATAGCTTTGGTGCTGGGTGTTTTTGTAAACTATTTTTCCGCTCCAAAAGGCGATCCAGTGTTGCTTTTTATCGGGGTAGCGCTGGTGATGCTTGCTGTTATCTTCAATGGTGTGGCTGCCGGAAAAATTAAAAAAGATGACGCGGCAAAGTCAAACAGAAAAGGTATCTGGCTGGCGGTGTTGGCCGGTGTGTTGATGGCGTTCTTCTATCGTTTTGTCGCTGCTGCGATGGATTTGAATAATTTCGAATCTCCGGCTGCAGGTATGATGACTCCTTATACAGCATTCTTTATTTTCTCGGTGGGTATTTTTATCAGCAACTTTTTATTTAATACACTGGTGATGAAAAAACCTTTCCAGGGAGAACCTGTGACCTACAAAGCCTATTTCAACGGCAACATGAAAACTCATTTAGTTGGTGTGCTGGGAGGTCTGATCTGGGCATTGGGTACAGCATTGAGTTATATAGCTGCAGGTAAAGCCGGAGCGGCTATTTCGTATGCATTGGGACAGGGAGCGCCTATGATAGCAGCAATCTGGGGCGTTTTCGTGTGGAAGGAATTTAAAGGCTCTAATAAACAAACTAATGTCTTGTTGGCATTGATGTTTCTCTTGTTTATTTCAGGACTTGCATTTATCATTATATCAGGTGGAAATTAATTTTAATTATAAATATCTCTATTGTTGAACTTTAAATAATTTGAAATCATGAAAAAGAATTTTTATTGGCTGTTTATTATGGCCTGTGTAAGTTTAATCAGTTTTACATCCTGTGATCCTAAAGATCCTGTTGATGATCCGGATGAAACAACCAAAATGCGTATTAAAACTATGACATTTGAGTATGACTGGGGAAGTGGTCCCGGAAGTACCAGTTATGCGTACACCTACGACGCTCAGGGTCGCGTTATCAAGGTTGTGGAAACAGGTGAAGACTGGACTGATGAATTTAATCTGGATTGGAGTCAGCCCGGAAAAGTGAACCTCATTCGTCAGGAAACTGAAAAAAACAGAACCTGGATATTGAATGCTGCCGGTTATGTGTCGAAGATTGAAAATATCTGGGGCGACGGAGGCGATGTTACTTTTGAATATGACGCCAATGGTCTGATGTCGAAAGCTTATGAAGATTACGGTACGCCGGAACTCAAATCTACATTTACAGCTTTAAATGGCAATATCACAGCTTTTACGAGAGGCGACAGGGTTAAAAATTTCACTTTCTCCAGCGGTGATAATATCGGTAATATCTATCAGGTATTCAATGATAGCTTTGTTAATGACTGGCAAGCTCATACCGGATTATTCGGGAAAGCCTGTAAGAATTTGAACACAAAGGTTCAATGGTCTGATAAGGAAGATTTTTCAGCCATATCGTTTGAATTCTATGAAGATGGAAGGGTTAAGAAAGTAATCCGCTCAGGTAGCGATTGGTATGAAAACTATGTATATACTTATGAAACTGTAGAATAATAGTTGGTGTTTTTAAGTGATTGTGTTGAAGCAGGTCAGACGGATAGGATGTTTGACCTGCTTTTTTATTGCTCTGTGTACAATTTTATCCCCTTTTCTGATAATAATTTATCCAAAAGCTGAATTATTTGCCCTAATTTTACATTCGAAAATTATGAATACAAATAATATCACATGAAAAACCTATTACTCGTTGTCACTTTTCTTTGCGTAAACTTTTTTGCACACGCTTCAGCCGAACGCAATTTGCTTGCAAAAAACCACAATCCCGAAAAACTGGCCGGCATGCTGGTGATGGATTGTGCATGGGTGCCTTATCCTGCCTACCACGACCGTGCGGGTTGGGATAAACTACTTGGTGATCATAAGAATGCCTTAATCAAAAGGGGAGAAAAACAACTTGCCTATCAGTGGCAGGTAATCAAGGCAACCGATTATCTGGAATATGAACGTTCGGGTGACCGGAATATCATGCAAAATCCCAATTCTGCCAACAATAATGCATTGGCGGATTTAGTACTGGCTGAGCTAGCAGAAGGAAAGGGGCGTTTCCTGGATCAGATTATCAATGGGGTATATTATAATTGTGAGAAGACTTCCTGGGTATTGTCTGCCCACCTTACAGCGCAATTGTCGAAACGCACCCTGCCCGATCATACCGAACAGGTGATTGACCTGGGGTCAGGAGAATTGGGATCGTTCCTGAGTTGGGTATATTATTTCTTCCATAAAGAGTTTGATAAGGTAAATCCAATCATCTCCAAACGATTGTATGACGAAATCAAACATAAAATTATAGATCCGTACCGGAATGTCGACCGTTTCTGGTGGATGGGCTTTATACCCCGTTCCGATGGCATGGTTAATAACTGGAACCCCTGGACTAACTTCAACTGTTTGCAATCCATTGCTTTACTTGAAAACGACCGGGAGCAACTCAGCAAGGATTTGTATCGCAGTATGTTGTCGGTGGATAAGTTTATCAACTATGTAAACGAAGATGGAGCCTGCGAAGAAGGACCGTCTTACTGGGGGCATGCGGCCGGGAAACTCTACGACTATCTGCAACTGGTTCATTATATGACAGCCGGAGGTGTAACGCTGTTTGATCATCCGATGATTAAGAGTATGGGAGAATATATTTCCCGCAGCTATGCAGGTAACAATTGGGTTGTTAATTTTGCGGATGCGTCCGCGAAGTTCTCTGCGCCTGAAAGTTTGATTTATCGTTACGGTAAAGCGGTTAAAAGCAACGAAATGATGGGCTTCGCTTCTTATCTTGCACAGCAGAAAAGTTCGACAGTCGATTATGGAATTGATTTTTTCAGGGTGCTGGAATCTCTTACCTGCAATCAGGAGTTGAAAAACTATACAGCTGCCCATATCACACCTGATGTTACCGTATATCCTGAAACACAGTTTTACTATTTCAAAAACAACAACGATTTCTTTCTGGCAGCAAAGGGCGGTTATAATGCCGAAAGTCACAATCACAACGATGCAGGAACTTTTTCTCTCTGGATTGATAAAACACCTGTATTGATTGATGCCGGCGTTGGAACCTATACCCGCCAGACTTTCGGTCCCGAGCGTTACAGTATCTGGACTATGCGTAGTAACTATCATAATCTGCCTTCGGTAAATGGTGTCGAACAAAAATTTGGAAAGCAGTATAAAGCTACTGATATACTTGTAGATGAAAAAAAGAAAATGCTTTCACTGAATATCGCGCCGGCATATCCGGAAGAAGCTTCTGTAAAACAATGGGTTCGTTCTTATCAGTTAAAAACCCGCGAATTGATTGTAAAAGATAAATTCACGTTGAAAAGTGCACTGCAATCCAACGAGATCCACTTCATGTTGTGGGGTGATATAAATATTCAGGAAGGAAAAGTAAATATTAATGTTGCCGGTAAAAAAGCAACCTTATTATATGATAAAAATACTTTTGAAGCAAACATCGAAACCATTCCGTTGCCTGATGTTCGTTTGTCACGCGTATGGGGAAAGGAAATTTACCGCCTTACGCTGAAAGCAAAAAAGAAATCCGTGAGAGGGGAATACGTTTATAGAATAGTGGTTAGTTGATAGTGAAAATCACAAACTAACCACTAACCACTAACCACTAACCACTGACAACTGACCACTAACAACTAACAAAAATGACTGACAAAAAATCAATCAAACCAATATTAATCGGCATCGCGGTAAGTGGTGCGGCCATTGCGCAAACAACCGATCGTCCGAACATTATTTACATATTTCCCGATCAGTTCCGGAATCATGCCATGCAAGTCTGGAATGAAGACGGATTCAGGGAACATGTCAATTTCAAAGCTGATCCGGCACATACGCCCGTACTGGACCGTTTTGCAAAGGAATCGGTAGTGCTTACGTCGGCGCACAGCAACTGCCCGTTGAGTAGCCCGCACCGTGGCATGATGCTTACCGGCATGTACCCCGATGGTAGCGGGGTGCCGCTTAATTGTAACAGTACCCGTCCCATCAGTAATCTGAGAGTCGATGCAGTAACAATCAGCGATGTGTTATCCAGGAATGGTTACGATTGTGCTTACATAGGTAAATTACATGTTGATTATCCAACCAAAAACAACCCGCAAAATCCGGGAACATACGTAGAAAAGAAGAACCCGGTTTGGGATGCCTATACACCACCGGAAAGAAGACATGGTTTCCGTTACTGGTATTCTTACGGAACTTTTGATGAGCACAAAAAACCTCATTACTGGGATACGGAGGGCAAGCGCCATGAAATAAGAGAATGGTCGCCCCAACACGAGGCGGACAAAGCGATTGAATACCTCACAAAAGACAGAGATCCTCAGAAGCCGTTTTATATGGTTGTCAGCATGAATCCACCTCACAGTCCGTATTACTCGCTCGACGATGTGATGGAGGAAGATTACAATCTGTATAAAGACATTCCGCTGAACGAATTACTGATCCGGCCGAATGTTCGTGCCGATTTAGCTAAAAAACAAAAAAGCGCTCCCTACTATTTTGCATCTGTAACCGGAGTTGACCGTGAATTCGGACGAATCCTCGAAAAGGTAAAAGAACTGGGTTTAGATGAAAATACCATTGTTGTTTTTACTTCAGATCATGGCGAAACCATGGCCAGTCACCTCGATGATCCCAAAAATTCGCCCTATACCGAGTCGATGAACGTACCTTTCATGATTCGCTATCCCGGAAAACTAAAACCACATGTGAATGATGTGTTACTGGGTACGCCCGATATCATGCCGACCTTGTTGTCGCTTGCCGGATTGGAAAAAGAAATTCCGGTATCGGTTCAGGGACAGGATTTGGTACCGTTTCTAAAGGAAAAAAGCTGTAAGCGCGATGCTCCAAAAGGTGTATTATACATCCGCAATGTAGACGGAGAAAAAGATGCAGCAGGTAAGGTGCAAAGTTATTTCCCCATTGCACGTGGGATAAAAACCCATCGTTACACCATGGCTATTACCATCGACCGTCAAAAGCAGGTAAAAGAGATTTTGCTTTTTGATGATAAAAAGGATCCTTATCAAATGCAGCCTTTAGATGCAGATAAAAACAAAAAGATTTTTAAACAGCTTACGAAAGAGATGGGTAAATTGCTGAAAAAAGCCGATGACCCCTGGTACAGAGAGAAAATCTTGTCGGCAATTATTTCATACGATAATTAAGCACTTGTTCTTGTTGAACAGAGATACTGATCTCTTAATAGATAAAACAGGATCTATTAATCCGGAAATCAGGTTAAACTAATACATATTTCATGATAAACTATCTCTACCATATATACCCTAAGTGCTTTACC
>JARKQF010000125.1 GCA_029973975.1 Paludibacter sp. | reverse complement strand
ATGCCCAGGTTGCCGCTGCGGAAAGCTTCTGCCATGGCTTTTGGAACTTCGGCTTCGGCTTCGATAACCTTGGCTCTTTGTTCCTGGGTTTTGGCTTTCATTTCTTGTTCCAGTGCAACAGCCATGGCACGACGTTCTTCGGCTTTGGCCTGCGCAATGTTTTTGTCGGCTTCTGCCTGATCCATTTGCAGTTGGGCGCCGATATTCTTACCGATGTCAATATCTGCGATGTCAATGGATAGAATTTCAAAAGCCGTTCCGGCATCCAGTCCTTTTTTCAATACTAATTTCGAAATTGAATCGGGATTTTCCAGTACCGATTTATGTGATTCTGAAGAACCAATAGAAGATACAATACCTTCCCCTACACGGGCCAGGATGGTTTCTTCTCCAGCTCCCCCTACCAATTGTTTGATGTTGGCTCTCACCGTTACACGTGCCTTGGCAATGAGCTGAATACCATCCTTAGCTACGGCTGCAACCGGGGGCGTGTCGATTACTTTCGGATTTACCGACATCTGAACTGCCTGAAACACATCACGTCCGGCGAGGTCAATGGCAGTTGCCATTTTAAATGTTAAATCAATATTGGCTTTTGAGGCAGAAACCAGTGCGTGGGTTACCCGTTCGATATGACCGCCGGCAAGGTAATGCGCTTCCAGACCATCACGTGTAATCTCATGTATATCAGCCTTATGAGCTTCAATCATACAAGCTACAATGGTATGTGGAGGAACTTTCCTGATACGCATCAGGAACAATTGAATCAGTGAAATACTAACTCCGGATACTTTGGCAGATAACCAGAGCAAGAATGGAACGTAATAAAAGAAAAGCAGGATGAGGATACCTAATATACCAAATCCGATAATTTCAATAATCGCCATAATTTTCTATTTTTAATTAAACATTTATTTTGTTTCTGAACTTCTTTCAACTAATACATTGGTTGATTGTACCTTAATTATTACCACTTTTTCTTCCTGATCGATAAAATCATCAATTGCCTTTGCCTCCACGATGTGACCGTTTACCCTTATTTTACCCATAGGAGCCAGACGTGAGGTCGTAATACCCTGATCACCAACCTGTACAGTAACGCCTTCCAAAGGATCATTTTTACCGTCTATTTCTGTCTTAAGTGACATCTTCTCCAGTGTTTTGGAACGAATGAACAGAAATATAGCAATGCCCATCATCACAAATGCAGCAACCAGAGTAAGATGACCTGCTTCAGGGCTTATAAATGCGTATGCGTAATATACAGCCCCTCCCAGAAACAGAAGTCCGCCAATACCCGCGATTGATATACCGGGAATTAAAAACATCTCTACGAGTAACAGTCCGACTGCTACCAACAGGAGAATTATAACAACTGCAACTTCCATAGGATAAAAATTGTGTAAATATATCGAAAATTTATTTTCTATGCAGGTTTTGTAAATATTTTATTTCTTCGTTTCGAATATCCCTGATTTTTTCATTCAGTGTCAACCTGTATTTTAGTACTTGTTTTTCCAGTTCCATAATTTCTGCAGTCAGGTCTTTTTTGTCAGTGTCATCTTCTGAAATCTGGAATGCTTCTCGTAATGAAGAGAGTAATGCTTCTTTTTGTGTCAGATCTTCAGACAGCCTGTACCATTCGTTCCATAATTTCAATGCTTGCGCACTTTTAAACTGACTGGTACTGGTATATGAGATTGTATCGTTTACTGTAAACAATATTTCGTGGGGTGTTGCAATCTCAGGAGCAGTAATCAGATCGTCAACCGGACTCTTTGCCTTATGTGTCCCTTTTCTGTAAGTTTTCAGTCGGGCTACCCTGGTCAGGTGTGAAATATCATCTGCAGAAACGTATTGCTTTTCTTCCCTGTTTCTAAACTGATAAATAATCACCTTATTATCCGGTTGATAACGATCGGTCACAAACCATCCCGTTCCCAGCGTCTCATCAATTACGTACATGTAATCATTGAAAATGGAATTAAAAGGCATGCCTATGTTATCGGGGTTCAGATAATCATTTGTGTTTGCATTAAAACGGGTAATAAAAATATCATAGCCGCCAATCGAATTTTCATTGTTTGATGCAAAATACAAGGTTATACCATCAAGCATTAAAAAGGGATAGTTTTCATCGGCAACAGTATTTACATTTTGAGACAGATATTCGGGTTTCGACCAACCATCCAGTAATTTATTTGCTGTATAGAGGTTGGTACGGTCACCAGACAGGTCTGAGAAGATTTTGCGGTCTCCCCGTTGGGTGATAAATGTAACCAGATCGATGGTCTCTTTTCCGGCGATATTAACTGTTTGTACGGAAAATTTTCCCGTTTCCCGGCTTAACCGGTAATACTTCAGAAAGTCTTTTTTGTCGACCACCGTACTGTCGATAATTTCAATATCTTCAACCCGGTTGATTAATCTTGCGCCAATCCTGGCCCTTCTGAGTTTGTCGTATACATCCGGTAGAAATGATTGATTAGCCGTCGTGCTGTTGATGTAATTGTTAAAATACTCAATAGCCTCAGAGAACAGGTACTCCTGAAAATAACTTTCGGCAAGGTAATAATCACGTAAAGGATAACGGTTTCCACCAGCTAAAAAATGCTTGATAGCTGATTTGTAATCATCCGTTTCGTACCGGCACCGTGCATAGCGGTAATTGTACAATGCGTCTGTTGGTCGTTTTTCTAATAAAGTTGCGTAAAGTCGTCCCGATTCTTCATATTTTTTATCATTGAATAATGCATCAGCTTCAGCAGGTGACTGAGCAAAGATATTAGTAGTAATAAAAATTAGTATAATTAAAGAAAAACGGATTTTCATTGAAAGCAATATTTAAACTCATTTCCACAAAAGTACGTTTTTTATTGCAAATCTCATGTTTATTCTGCCGGCTTTTTTGAAATATTAATCATTCAAATAAGCCGTTTGGAATAGGTCATTAAGAACTCTAAATAAGATATGTCATGACAATCAACTATATGTATTATAGCAAGGGGTTAGCTTGGCAGCAATACTGTCATTCTGAGCGTAGCGAAGAATCTCAATATTTTTCACCTGACAACAATGATAATTAAATATTTAATTCTATTTTTGTCTGAAATTAATTTTCCTGTGAACAAGGGTCAAATTAGTTTGTTTTGTTTAATATATATCACTCAAAATGCATCAAATTAAGTCCTCTGATAATCATCACCACCACAACAGCGAGAAAAATATCGGGATAGCGTTTTTCTTGAATTTCAGTTTTACCATCATTGAAATTATTGGTGGATTACTGACAAATAGTGTCGCGATTCTTTCAGATGCCGTACATGATTTTGGCGATAGTATTTCGCTCGGGCTAGCCTGGTATTTTCAAAAGTTGTCGAAAAAAGGAAGTGATGAAAAGTATTCTTATGGTTACAAGCGTTTTTCTTTGTTAGGCGCAATAATCAATTCGGTCGTTTTGCTGGTAGGTAGTATCCTGATACTGTTCGAAACCGTCCCCAGAATATTTAACCCGCAGGAAACCAATGTAGAAGGTATGTTTCTGTTAGCAATTCTGGGGATTGTTATCAATGGGGCAGCTGTGTTGCGATTAAGAAGAGGCAGTTCTTTGAACGAGAAAGTGGTGTCGTTGCATCTTTGGGAAGATGTGTTGGGGTGGGGGGCTATTCTGATTGGTTCTGTCATTATGTATTTTTTTGATGTACCTGTAATTGACCCTGTTTTATCGGTGCTGATTTCAATTTACATCCTGATTCAGGTGTTTCAGAATATCAAATCCAGCATGCACATCATTCTTCAGGGAACTCCGGCTGAACTTGATATGGATCAAATAAAAAAACGGATTACCGATTTTGAAGAAGTTGAATCCATTCATGATTTTCACAGCTGGTCTGTTGATGGTGAGTACAATGTGGTGACCACCCATATTGTTTTAAATAAATCGCTGACACTGGATGAAATATCTCTATTAAAAAACAAAATCCGGGATGAGCTGAAAACCTTGAATATTCAACATGCAACAATAGAATTCGAAACAAAAAATGAGATTTGTTGCTTCGAGAACTGTTCACATTAAATTATGATTATGAATAGAGTAAAAGAAGCCAGGAAAGTGACCTGGATTGGATTTGCTGTAAATATGGTTTTAACCATATTGAAAATTATTGCTGGTTTTGTAGGTAAAAGTACAGCTATGATTGCCGATGGTATCCATTCGTTATCTGATTTTGTTACAGACGTGCTGGTCATTCTTTTTATTGGGATATCAGATAAGGATAAAGATGATGATCACAGATACGGGCACGGAAAATTTGAAACTTTTGCCACGCTATTGATTAGTTTAGCATTGATACTGGTGGGAATTGGTATTTTTTGGAGTGGTTTATCTAAAATAATACAAGTTTTTGAAGGCAATGTACTTGAAAAGCCTACTTATCTAGCTTTAGTAGCAGCATTGGTTTCCATTGTCTCCAAAGAAGCTTTATTCTGGTACACTAAAATTGTGGGAGATAAGATCAATAGTAATGCTGTTATAGCCAATGCCTGGCATCACCGTTCCGATGCCTTTTCCTCTATCGGGACAGCTCTGGGAATCTCGGGTGCTATATTTTTAGGCGAATCCTGGCGAATCCTGGACCCGATAGCCGGAGTTATTGTCAGTGTTTTTATTCTCAAGGTTGCTTTTGAGCTTGGAATGCCCAGTGTACATGAGCTGCTCGAAAGATCTTTGCCAAAGGAAACAGAAAAGTCAATTATTGAAATAATCGAGGCACATCCGGATGTAATATTTCAACATAATCTGAAAACACGTAAAATAGGCAATATTTTTGCGATAGACGTACACATTAAATTGGATAAGGATATCAGTTTTGTGAAATCGCACGACGTGGCAACTGAAATTGAAGTCAGTTTAAGAGAAAAATTCGGATCAAAAACGGTAACAAATATTCATACGGAACCGTATGTAAAGAAATGACTGGTGCGCAGGATGAGACTCGAACTCACACGCCGTAACCGGCACTACCCCCTCAAAGTAGCGTGTATACCAATTTCACCACCTGCGCATGAAGTTAAAGTGTGCCCAGAACAGGACTCGAACCTGCACAGCCTTGCGGCCACTAGTCCCTGAAACTAGCGTGTCTACCAATTTCACCATCTGGGCAGATGGTAATAATACTCCATGAAAAAGTGAAACGCGCCGTTTCACTGTGTTTTGAGCGAAAAACGGGACTCGAACCCGCGACCCTAACCTTGGCAAGGTTATGCTCTACCAACTGAGCTATTTTCGCATTGTACTTCCGTTTGCTAATCTAAACTCAAATACCCCGATTCGCAATCGGAGTGCAAATATACGTTCTTTTTTATAATTAGCAAATACTATCGAAAGTTTTTTTCAAAAAAAAAGACCGTACAACACAGTACGGTCTTTAATTCAAGCTTTGATTTCATCATGCTTTTCCAATTCCTGTTTCAGGTTTATTTCAACCCCCTTACCATCGTAAAATTTGTACTGCAGAAACCCAATTTGTTGTGAAGCAATGATTTTACAGCCTACACCATATTTTAGTTTCCATTTCAACTTCAACGAATTGATACCTTTAGAGATAAAAGCTTCAACATACGGATGAAGATGCAATGCAAATTTTTTAATTTTCAGACCATTCACCAAATGGTCAATTTTTTCTTCTATCTGATCGACAAATAAGATTGAAGGTTGCATTTTCCCGGTTCCCAAGCAGGTCGGGCATTTTTCTTCAATGTTGATGTCGGTGACAGGGCGAACCCGCTGACGGGTCATTTGCATCAAACCAAATTTGCTGAGCGGTAAAATATTGTGCTTTGCTCTGTCGTTCGACATAACTTCACGCATTCTGTCATACAGTTTTTGCCTGTTTTCATTTTCGTGCATGTCGATAAAATCAACAACAATAATTCCACCCATGTCGCGTAAGCGTAACTGACGTGCGATTTCATCTGCAGCAGCCAGATTGACATCCAATGCATTGCCTTCTTGTCCGGCTGAATTCTTGGACCTGTTTCCGCTGTTTACGTCGATAACATGCAGCGCTTCTGTGTGTTCGATAATCAGATAAGCACCGCTTTTGAAAGAAACTGTCTTACCGAAGCCAGATTTAATTTGCTTGGTAATACCAAAATGATCAAAAATCGGTGTGTCATCTTTATAAAGTTTCACAATATCTTTCCGGTCCGGTGCAATTAATTCTACATAATCTTTTACTTCGGTAAAGATATCCGGATCGTTTACGTGGATATTGTTATAACTGGTGTTGAATAAATCTCTAATTATTCCCACCGTGCGACCTAATTCTTCTAAAATCAGTGAAATTCCTTTGGCTTGTTGCAATTTTGTAACTGCTTCTTCCCAACGTTTCACCAGGATATTGAGTTCGTTGACTAATTCCGCTACTTTCTTATCTTCTGCAACTGTTCTTACAATTACTCCAAACCCTTTGGGTTTAATGCTTTGAATCAGCTGTTTAAGCCTTATCCTTTCTTCCTCGGAAGTAATCTTCTGAGAAACGGAAACTTTGTCGGCAAATGGAATCAGTACTAAAAATCTTCCGGCAATCGAAACTTCGGCTGTCAGTCGGGGCCCTTTTGTAGAGATAGGCTCTTTGGCTACCTGAACCAAAATGTCCTGTCCTGTCTTAAGTACATCACCGATTGAACCGTTTTTATCAATTTCCGGATGGTGTTTAACCTTATTTATCGAAGGCGCCTTTTTACGGTCGCTCAGCACCTGCGTTGTAAATTGGTTAAGGGTGTTGAAATTGGATCCTAAATCAAGATAATGAAGAAAAGCGTCTTTTTCGAAACCAACATCTACAAATGCTGCATTTAAACCGGGCATTAATTTTTTAACCCTTCCCAGGTAGATATTTCCTACGGCAAACCGTGCTTCACGGCTTTCGCGGTTGAATTCAACCAGTCTCTTGTTTTCCAGCAGCGCAATTGAAATTTCAGATGGTTGTACATCTACTACAAATTCGCTATCCACTTTATTTATGATTTAATGTTTTTGTTTTCGCTCAAACAAAAAACAAACTTAAAGTAAAAGTCTTTAAGTTTGTTTCCCGGACTTTAAAATAAAGACCAATTTAGACAATTTTATTTCTTTTTATGCCTGTTTTTTCTTAGTCTTTTCTTACGCTTATGCGTAGCCATTTTGTGTCTTTTTCTTTTTTTTCCGCTTGGCATTTTCTATTTGTTTTAAAAATTATTTAACTACACTAACAAAAGTCTTCGCAGGCTTAAATGATGGAATGTTGTGTGCAGGTATGATGATAGTCGTATTTTTTGAAATGTTACGGGCTGTTTTTTGTGCTCTTTGTTTGATTACAAAACTACCGAAACCTCTTAAATATACATTCTCGTTTTTTGAAAGAGAATCCTTGATTGTTTCCATAAAAGCTTCTACGGTTGCCAGCACAGATGCTTTATCAATTCCTGTGTTTTTAGCAATTTCGTTTACGATATCTGCTTTTGTCATTTTAATAAGTTTTTTATTAGTTAATATTATATTTATTATATGTTCTTCTTTTTCGATTTTCGAACTGCAAATATATTGCTTTTATTCTGATTGAAAAACATTTGACTCAAATATTTTCAAAAAAAGGCTGTTTTATCTCAATTTTAAAATGAATTTTTATGATTATGGATGTGATTCGTTTTCCGCAGGTTAGGTTGTACGAGTAATTATATATAATACAGCTTTGTATATTAATTTAAGTATCTGAAAGTGATATAAAAAAAATGGATAAATATATAACTTCATTTATCGATTTTAATAAAAAAACAGTACATTTGCAGCTTGAAAAGAGGTATTTTAGTATATATATGTATATTTTTGAAGACATTTTAGAATGAAAGATATTATTGAACCCATAGACAGGGAAATCCTTAAAAGCGAACTTACCCCGGATAAATTTTTGAGACCAACCAATAAATCAGGTAATCAGATTTATATTATTACGGCACATGATTCTCCTAATGTGATGCGCGAAATCGGACGTTTGCGGGAGGTGTCTTTCCGTGCCGGTGGAGGAGGAACCGGAGAAGAAATTGATACGGATAAATTTGATTATATGGAGAAACCATACAAACAGTTAATTGTATGGGACCCTGATGCAGAGCAGATTATCGGTGGGTATCGTTTCTTGTCGGGTACCGATGTAGAATTGAAAGAAGACGGACAGCCGGCTTTCGTTATGTCTCACCTGTTTAACTTCAACGAAAAATTCATTAAAGAATTCATGCCTCATACCATCGAATTAGGTCGCGCTTTTGTTCAACCGGACTATCAGACTACCAAAATGGGGATGAAAAGCTTATTTGCACTGGATAATCTTTGGGATGGTCTGGGCGCGCTCATTCACTCGGTTAAAGGTGCAAAGTATTTTATAGGCAAAGTGACTATTTACAAAGATTATCCGGTAAAAAGCCGTGAGTTGATTTATGAATACCTGTCCAAACATTTTCAGGATACCGATGGATTAATCAAGCCTAAAAACTCAATCGCAGTTAGTGCTAAAACAAAAAAACTGGCTAAAACCATTTTTACGGAAGAAAAACCGGCTGATGATTATAAATTGTTGATTAAAGCCGTCCGGAATGAGGGCGAAAATGTCCCCGCGATGTTTAATGCTTATATCGGACTGACCGACACCATGCGTTTCTTTGGTTCTATTCAGGATCATGATTTTGGTTCGGTTTATGAAACCGGTTTGATGGTGATTATGGATGATCTGCTGGAAACAAAAAAACAGCGCTATATTCAGCCTTATGTTGAATACCTGCGCAAACTGATGGATGAAAGAAAAGCTGCCCGCAAACTGGCCAAAGAAGAAAAACTGAAACTGAAACTAAAAAAGGCGAAAGAAAAAGCTGCCAAGAAGGCTAAAAAAGCTAAAATGAAAGAAGCTAGCAAGGAGACTAAAGCCTCAAAAAACTGATTAGCCCAACTTTATTCACAACTTGATTGCTACATAGGACTTTAGTGACAGCCCCCAATACCACACAAAAAATCCTGACTCAATATGAATCAGGATTTTTTGTGTGCGGCTGAAGGGACTCGAACCCCCACGCCTCTCGGCACCAGATCCTAAGTCTGGCGCGGCTACCAATTACGCCACAGCCGCATTGTGTGAAGCGGGTGCAAAGATAAACAAAATTTTTAATTATTGGCATATTTTCTTTAACTTTGCGATTCAATTTTTAAAACCACTCGTAAGGTTCATAATATGATAAAAATAACTTTTCCCGACAGTTCGGTTCGTGAGTTTAACGCGGGCATTACCGGACTACAGCTGGCTGAAAGCATCAGCCCCAGACTGGCACAAGAGGTGCTGGCCATTTCAGTAAACGACCAGATATGGGATTTGTCCCGTTCAATTAACACCGACGCTTCCATTAAACTGCATAAATGGGATGATGAAGAGGGGAAGCATGCTTTCTGGCATTCTTCTGCCCACCTCATGGCAGAAGCCTTGCAGGAACTATATCCGGGTATCAAATTCGGTATCGGTCCGGCGATTGAGAATGGTTTCTACTATGATGTAGATCCGGGTACTGCTGTGATTAAAGAAGGTGATTTACCTGCTATTGAAGCCAAAATGATGGAGCTGGCTGCCCGTAAGGAAGCTATTCTGCGTTCGGATATAACCAAAGCCGATGCGCTCAAAAAATTCCGTGAAAAAGGGGATGAATATAAGGTGGAACTGATTAACGATCTGGAAGACGGAACGATTACCCTGTATTCACAGGGAAATTTCACCGATCTTTGTCGTGGACCACACCTGCCTGATACAGGTGCAATTAAAGCCATCAAATTACTCAGTGTTGCCGGTGCTTACTGGCGTGGTGATGAAAAGCGTAAAATGCTGACGCGCATATATGGTATTACTTTCCCTAAAAAGAAAATGCTGGATGAATATCTGGTTTTACTGGAGGAAGCTAAAAAACGGGATCACCGTAAAATAGGCAAGGAACTGGAATTGTTTGCTTTTTCCGAAACAGTGGGTAAGGGATTGCCTTTATGGTTGCCTCGTGGTACGGCCTTGCGCCTTCGTCTCGAGGATTTTCTGAAGAAAATTCAACGCAGATTTGAATATCAGCAGGTAATGACACCGCACATCGGTAATAAACAGTTGTATGTAACATCCGGCCACTATGCCAAATACGGAAAAGATTCATTTCAGCCGATTCATACACCCGAAGAAGGGGAAGAGTATTTACTGAAACCGATGAACTGTCCGCACCATTGCGAAATTTACAAGGTTAAGCCGCGTTCTTATAAAGATCTCCCATTGCGTATGGCGGAATTTGGTACTGTGTATCGCTACGAACAGAGTGGTGAGTTGCATGGTCTTACCCGTGTTCGCTCTTTTACACAAGACGATGCACATATTTTCTGTCGCCCCGATCAGCTGAAAAATGAGTTCCTGAAAGTGGTCGATATCATTTTCATCATCTTCAACGCGCTTGATTTCAAAAACTTTGAGGTGCAGATTTCCTTACGCGATCCTGAAAACAAGGAAAAGTACATCGGTACGGAAGAAAATTGGGAAAAAGCGGAACAGGCTATCATTGAAGCATGCCAGGAAAAAGGTTTAAAAGCCCGCGTAGAGCTTGGTGAAGCCGCGTTCTATGGTCCAAAGTTAGACTTCATGGTGAAGGATGCTATCGGTCGCAGGTGGCAGTTAGGTACCATTCAGGTTGACTATAACTTGCCGGAGCGTTTTGAACTGGAGTATACCGGTGAGGATAACCAGAAACACCGTCCGGTCATGATTCACAGGGCGCCATTTGGTTCCATGGAACGTTTTGTGGCTGTGCTGATCGAGCATACTGCAGGTAAATTCCCCTTATGGCTAACTCCTGACCAGGTGGTTATTCTTCCTATCAGTGAGAAGTTTAATGACTATGCCTACGAGATTGCCAAAGAACTGAATAATCAGGAAATTCGTGTGCAGGTGGATGATCGGAATGAGAAGATCGGACGTAAAATCCGTGACAATGAATTGAAACGCATTCCTTATATGTTGATTGTGGGCGAAAAAGAGGCTGAAAACAAGGAAGTTTCTGTTCGCCGTCAGGGTGAAGGAGACAAGGGTAGTATGCCGGTTGCTGATTTTGCCAACATGATTAACACGGAAGTGGAGAACATGATGAATCAATATAATTAATTGATCATGCATACCCTGGAAGAAAAAAAGGAGCAGTTCGGACGATTACTCAATATCATGTCCGAACTGCGTACCAAATGTCCGTGGGACAAAGAACAAACTTTCGAAAGCTTACGCACGCTCACCATTGAAGAAACTTATGAACTGGCTGATGCTATCCTGAAAGATGACAAGAAGGAGATCAGCAAAGAACTGGGTGACTTACTTTTGCATGTGGTTTTTTATGCTGAAATGGGCAATGAAACCCTGGATTTTGACATCCATGATGTTATCAGTAAACTATGTGATAAGCTGATATACCGTCACCCACACATTTATGGTGAAGTACAGGCCGACAATCCGGAAAAAGTGATGCAAAACTGGGAGGATTTGAAGCTGAAAGAAAAAGGTGGGAACAAAACCGTACTTTCGGGTGTTCCAGTTTCGTTACCTGCTTTGATAAAAGCGCACCGGATACAGGATAAGGCTCGCAGTGTAGGGTTCGATTGGGATGAAAAGGAGCAGGTGTGGGATAAAATCAAGGAAGAATTTGATGAATTGCAGGTTGAAATTTCGGACATGAACCGGGATAAAATGGAAGCTGAATTCGGTGATTTATTTTTCAGCCTGATCAATGCCGCCCGTTTGTATAATATCAACCCTGAGAATGCACTTGAAAGAACCAACCGTAAATTTATCGAACGGTTCAATTACCTCGAGTCCAAAACGATATCGATGGGGGAAGACCTGAAAAAGATGTCGTTGGAAGAAATGGAAGCCATTTGGCAGGAAGCGAAGAAAAGTCTAAAGTCTAATGACTGAAGTTTAACGAATTGTGACATTTGACTTTAGACTTTATACCTTTGACAAAAAATAAAAAACATATGAAACAACTAATCCCATTTATGATGAGTATCATCCTTTTGGCATCGTGTGGCCAAAACAAAAAGCAGGAATTCGTCTATTCAGTCGATAAATTTGCTGATGTTGAGATTCTGCGCTATAAAGTAAATAACTTCGATGAACTTACGTTAAATCAGAAGTTGCTCGTTTATTATCTGTCGGAAGCTGCGTTGGAAGGTCGCGATATTTTATATGATCAGAATCACAAGCACAACCTGACAATCAGACGACTGCTGGAAGCTGTTTATGAAAATTATGCCGGAGATAAAGAAACTGCAGATTTTAAGAATCTGGAGATTTACCTGAAACAGGTGTGGATGGGAAATGGAATTCATCATCACTATTCCGAAGACAAGTTCACACCCGGATTTCCAGAGACATTCTTATCAGCAGCTGTAAACAGCATCGATTCTACTTTACTGCCACTGATGGCCGGTGAATCGGTAGAAACTTTTAAAGCCCGCATTTTCCCGGTCATTTTCAACCCTGACTTGTATAAGAAAAGAACCAACCAGGAAGCCGGGGTAGATTTGATAGCAACATCTGCTAATAATTTTTATGAAGGAGTAAGCCAAAAGGAAGTGGAAGATTTTTATGCCGGAATGGTTGATCCTGCCGATAACACACCTGTTCCATACGGACTGAACAGTAAAATTGTAAAAGAAAATGGTAAAGTGGTTGAAAAGACCTACAAAATAGATGGTATGTATGACGCTGCTATCCGCCGCATTGTAGGATGGCTTGAAAAAGCTGCTGAAGTGGTTGAAAATGAGCAACAGGGAGCTGTAATCAAATCTTTAATTGAATATTATCAGACCGGAAATCTGGAGAAATACGATGAATATTCTATTTTATGGTTGCAAGATGTAAATTCTCAGGTTGATTTTGTAAATGGTTTCACAGAATCATACACCGACCCGCTGGGAATGAAAGCCACCTGGGAAGCTTTAGTGAATTTCAAGGATATGGAAGCAACCAAACGTACCGAAATCATCAGTAACAACGCCCAGTGGTTTGAAGATCATTCACCGGTTGACAAACAGTTCAAGAAAGAAAAAGTGAAAGGAGTAAGCGCCAAGGTAATTACAGCTGCCATATTGGGTGGCGATTGCTATCCGGCAACGCCGATTGGCATTAACCTGCCAAACTCAAACTGGATTCGCAGGGATTACGGATCTAAATCTGTGACCATCGAAAATATTACCGACGCCTACGACAAAGCATCGCAGGGTAGTGGTTTTATGGAGGAATTTATATGGAGTGATGAAGAGATTGAACGTGCGAAAGAATATGGTTCGCTGACCAATAACCTGCATACTGATTTACACGAATGTCTGGGTCATGGCTCCGGAAAATTACTACCGGGTGTAAGTCCTGATGCCTTGAAAGCATACGGTTCGCCCATTGAAGAAGCACGTGCCGATTTATTCGGATTGTATTACATGGCTGATGATAAAATGGTAGAGCTGGGGTTATTACCGGATGAAGATGCATATAAAGCAGCGTATTATCAATATATTATGAATGGATTGATGACACAGCTTACCCGCATTCAGCCGGGCAAAAATATTGAGCAGGCACACATGCGTAATCGTCAACTGATCGCCGCCTGGGCATACGAAAAAGGGAAAGCAGACAAGGTAATTGAATTGAAGAAGCGGGATGGAAAAACTTTTGTTGTTGTAAATGATTACGCTAAATTACGTGATTTATTTGCTGAATTGCTTGCTGAAATACAACGCATCAAATCAACCGGAGACTTTGAAGCCGCAAAACAACTCATTGAAACTTATGCTGTGAATGTAAATCAGGAAATTCATACGGAAGTGCTGGCCAGATACAAGGCCTTAAATATTGCTCCTTATCGTGGTTTTGTCAATCCGGTTTATTCGCTGGTGAAAGATAATGCCGGAAATATCAGTGATGTAAAAATCAGCTACGATGAAAATTATGTACAGCAACATTTGAGATATTCTAAAGAATACTCAGTGCTGCCAAACTACAATTAATTGCATAACATCATCAGGTAAACCCTGATTGGTGTTGATTATTAAATCAGATTTCGGTGCTTTTTCGCTATCCGGAATCTGATTTTTTATGCGCAATAATACTTGTTCGCGACTGATGTTATCTCTTTTTGTAACACGTTGAATTCGAATGTCTTCTGAAGCTGTAACAAGTATAATTTTGTCTGTAAGCAAATTAAATCCACCTTCGAAGAGCACGGCGCTTTCCATAAAAATAAGACCTTCGCTATTGTAATTACGCTTCCAGTCAATAAAGTCCTGTTTGACAGCGGGATGAACTATGGTTGTTAGTTTTTGCAGTAATTCCGGGTTGCTAAAAACAAGGGCAGCCACTGCTGGACGGTTTAGTTTCCCATCAACATAAATGTTTTCACCGAATAATGATTTAATTTGCTGCACGAGTACGACATCTTCATCCTGCAACCTTCGTGCTTCCTTATCAGTGTCATACACCGGATAGCCTTGTTGCCGTAAAAGCTTCGAAAGTGTTGACTTACCACTACCTATGCCGCCTGTTATACCGATTACCATTTCAATTGTTTATTACCAAATTAATAACATTAGAAATCATAAGTATTTGGATCCTTTCGTCAGATATCTTTAACAAGTAATTGTTCCAGATTTTCATTTGAAGAAGACTTTGTTAATTCCAGATGTCTTTGCCAGAACTCATCCAGCTCGGGATTTTTATTTGACAGAAACAACTCTGAACCTTTGGTTTCAAGTTTATCCGTCAACATACTTACAGTTAGCTGATTAATGTCCAGTGCAGGTTGATAGGACTTGGTTCTCAAATCATCATCCAATATCTCTATAATAATACCGGTTTCCGACAATTCGGTTAAAAGTTGATTAACCAAACGTATGGGTAATTTATACACAGATGCAATTTCATCATTCTTCAATGGCGGCTTATTATTCTCAAACCGCTTTACAATAACATAACTCAAAAATAAAGAAAGAAATTTTTTGTATCGCATGCTAATGTTATTACTATCGCCCTCATATTCATAATTTTGTAAGTTCTGAGCAGCATAGGATATTTCTGCACCCAGCAAAACAATCAGGCAAGATATCTGTAACCACAATAATAACAAGGGAATGGCAGCAAAACTACCATACACCACATCATAACGAGCCAGATAAACCTGTCCCGAAATATACAGCGCCTGAAAAAACTGATATGCCGTACCGGCGATGACACCGGCGACCATACCATTGCTGAATTTAACACGCGTATTCGGAATGACAATATAGATGACCGTAAATAAAATCCAGCTCATCAGATAAGGAGCGAACTTCATTCCGAATTTCAGCAGGGGAGATAAGATATTGAGAAATTGTAGCTGGGCAATCAGATTATTGAAATAGATACTCAATCCGCTGGTGAGTACCACCAAAATAGGGATCAAAAAAAGAGACGAGAAATAGGAAGTAAACTGTCGCAGAAAAGAACGGGATTTCTTTACCTCCCAGATGCTGTTAAATGCTTCTTCGGCTTGTTTGAAAAAATTCATAACCGAAGTCAGTAAAATAACAATACCTATACCAATGAACACACCTCCCTGAGCCGTTTCCAGATAACGTTCGACAAAATCCATGATGAAAGGAATAAGTTCTTTTTGTGCTATCAGGGCTTCTTCCAGCCATTGACGGATCACATAATCAACTCCAAAACCTTTGCCAACAGCAATAAACAGGGCAATCAGCGGCACGATGGCAAACATGATCGAGTAGGTGAGTGCCGAAGCCCTGACCACCAGCTTATCGCGTGAAAGTCCACGGAAAGCGATTACAACCACTTTCACCAGCTTGTATGGAATCCGTTTACCTCGCGATAATTCGTTTTCGGTAATACGCCAAACATCATGCGCGATGAAATGATAGACCTGTTTGAAAAAATCAGCTAATTTTGTCATGGCTTTATAGTTTTAATCGGTCCGATATAAATTAGGTGAAGAAAATCTTCTTTATTACAATACATTCAACACTTGTTCCTTGATTTGCTCCAGGTCATCTTTCATCAAAACGACAATTTTCTGCATCTCACTGTGATTGGATTTGGAGCCAAGTGTATTAATCTCGCGACCAATCTCTTGAGTAATAAAACCGAGTTTCTTTCCAGGAGCATGCTCTTTCTCCATGGTTTCTATAAAATAATCCAGATGTGTTTTCAGTCTTATTTTTTCTTCATTTACATCTAACTTTTCAATGTAGAAAATCAATTCCTGCTCCAACCTGTTCTTGTCGTAATCAAACTTCTCGGAGATATTTTGAAGATTTTCTTCTAATTTGGCCTTGATTTTTTCAACCCTTTCGGCTTCATAAGGTGCTATTTCGGCCAATAAATGACCGATATGTGCTATTTTACTTCTAAAAACCTGTTCCAATGATTTTCCTTCCTGTATTCTGAAGTTTTTTAATTGTTCAATTGCTTCCGCCATGATTTTCTTGACTTCAATCCACTCGTTTTCATCCAGCTCTGTGGTTTCTGTCTTCATAACCTCAGGCAGGCGCAATAAAATTTCGAACCAATTAACTGGCATTTTAATACCAGTATTGGTTGCAATGGCCTGTATCTGATTGTAATAAGCTTCTACAACCGATTGATTGATCTGTGTATTGGTTTCTTTTCCGGAATTTTCGATATACAGGGATAAATCAATTTTACCCCTTTCGAGACCTTGCGACAGGTCATTTCGAATTTCGATATCTTTATCCCGGTACAGTCCCGCAAGGCGTGTGGAGATATCCAATTGTTTGCTGTTCAATGATTTTACTTCAACAACGATCTTTTTTCCATTGTATTCACCCGTTGCCTTACCAAAGCCGGTCATAGATTGTATCATAATAATGCTGGTTTTTTAATTCACACAAAATTAGGATTTTTTTAAAACATAACAACATATACGGTTAAGAAAACCTTATTTCTACCTTATTTCTACCTTATTTCTCTTACAAAACAACCTTAGTAGAATCAAGTTGCATGATTAATTTACCTTATTACCTTATTTGTGATTGATTATAAAAATTTTGATAAATAAGGTAATAAAGTTGGTTTGTAAGAGAAATAAGGTTGAAAATAAGGTTATGATTCGGAAATTGAATGCAATAAAAACAATCAACATGAATATCACATTAAATCCTAAATAATTGACACCAAACAACAAAGAAATATTTCAAAATAACAGAAAAAAGCTACTAATAATTTTAATTTTTCATTTCTATTTGTTAACTTTGCGGTTAAAATAAAAAAACCACATAAAAATACATTAAAAATGGGAAGTAAAAAGTTTTTGCTCTCTGAAAAAGAGATGCCAACACAATGGTATAACATCCTGGCAGAAATGCCCAATAAACCGATGCCTATTCTGCACCCGGGTACTAAACAACCTATGAAACCCGAAGAGTTATATCCGTTGTTCGCCAAAGGTCTGGTTGATCAGGAAACCAATATGAAAGATGCCTGGATTGACATTCCGGAGGAAGTGCAGGAAAAGTATAAAATATACAGACCTACACCATTGGTTCGTGCCACCAATCTCGAAAAAGCACTGGATACACCTGCCCACATCTATTTCAAAAACGAAAGTGTGAGTCCGGTTGGCTCTCATAAATTGAACTCAGCGCTGGCACAGGCCTATTACAATAAAATAGAAGGTGTAACCAATATCACTACCGAAACAGGTGCCGGTCAGTGGGGAACAGCCATGTCGCTTGCCTGCAAAATGTTCGGACTTGAACTAGCTGTTTACATGGTGAAAATCAGTTACGAACAAAAGCCTTATCGTCGTTCGTTGATGCAAACATGGGGGGCACAAGTAGTAGCTTCACCTTCTATGTCGACCAAAGCAGGTCGTAAAATCATCACAGAACATCCTAATTATCAGGGTAGTTTGGGCACAGCTATTTCAGAAGCAATTGAACTTGCAATGAACACACCAAACTGCAAGTACACGCTCGGAAGTGTATTAAATCATGTCTCATTGCATCAAACCATTATCGGTCTGGAAGCTGAAAAACAAATGGAAATGGCTGGTGAATATCCTGATGTAGTGATTGGTTGTTTTGGAGGAGGATCTAATTTCTCTGGTATTTCATTTCCATTTTTACGCCATAATATCAAAGGGAACAAGAAAACCAGATTTATTTCTGCAGAACCTTCCTCTTGTCCCAAACTGACCCGGGGTATTTTCCAGTACGATTTTGGCGACGAAGCCGGCTATACTCCGCTGATTCCGATGTACACGCTGGGACATGACTTTGCACCTGCACACATACATGCCGGAGGTTTACGTTATCATGGTGCGGGATCAATTGTAAGTCAGTTGCACAAAGATAATTTGATTGAGGCTTGTGATATTAAACAACTTGATTCGTTTAAAGCGGGAGTATTGTTCGCACAAACCGAAGGTATCGTACCAGCTCCTGAATCGGCACATGCCATTGCTGCTGCCGTAAACGAAGCCCTGGCTGCTAAAGAGGCAGGAACTCCGAAGGTTATCTTGTTTAACCTATCCGGTCATGGCTTGGTGGATATGTCGGCTTATGATCAATATTTAGCAGGTGATTTGGTAAATTACTCATTATCAGATGAGGATATTGCTGCCAATGTAGGTAAACTGGAGCAAATCGTGTGATCTGTTAACTCCAGAATCATAATATGAAGAAGGGCAGGAGTTGATAATACTCCTGCTTTTTTTGTTATAAATGCGCATCGAATGCATATTTATTTACAAAAAGCAGGTGCACATTGCTGTACACCTGCTTTCCCAATTTATTATGTCTATAAGTTTTCGACAGAAAGGTATTGTTATACAATTTTCTTCATAGCAGTCATGGCTGCACGTAATTCGGCACCACATACTTCGATGGAGTGGTTGCGGATGGCCGCATTAACCTCTACCAGTTCGAAGTTATCAACATGATTGCTTTTGCCTTCGTTAAAGTTTTTACCAATAAGGTTGGTGTCCACTTTTTTCATAAAATCGGCCAACAAAGGTTTACAGGCATGATCAAACAAATAACAACCATATTCAGCCGTGTCAGAGATAACACGATTCATTTCGAATAATTTTTTGCGGGCAATTGTATTAGCAATCAGCGGCGTTTCGTGCAATGACTCATAATAAGCCGATTCCGGTTTGATTCCGGCGCTGGTCATTGTTTCGTAAGCCAACTCAACACCTGCCTTTACAAAAGCGACCATCAGCGTAGCATTGTCGAAGTATTCCTGTTCACTGATTTCAATATTGCCGGCAGGTGTTTTTTCGAAATCTGTTTCGCCGGTAGCTGCACGCCAGGCCAACAGATTCTTGTCGCCATTTGCCCAGTCTTCCATCATGATACGCGAAAACTCTCCGGAAAGAATGTCATCCATGTGTTTGGCAAACAATGGAGTCATAATAGTTTTCAACTCATCTGCCAGTTTATACGCTTCAATTTTGGCAGGGTTGGACAACCTGTCCATCATATTGGTAATACCTCCGATCTTGAGAGCTTCCGTTATAACTTCCCAACCATATTGAACCAGCTTAGAGGCATAGCCCTTATCGATTCCCTTTTCAATCATCTTATTGAAAGAAAGAATAGAACCGGTTTGTAACAATCCGCAAAGGATGGTTTGTTCTCCCATCAGGTCGGATTTAACTTCTGCAACAAATGAAGACAGTAATACACCTGCACGATGTCCTCCCGTACCAACACAGTATGCTTTAGCAATTTCCAGTCCGTCGCCGTTCGGATCGTTGTCACGGTGAACCGCGATCAAAGTCGGAACGCCAAATCCACGCAGGTATTCAGCGCGGACTTCGGTAGCAGGCGATTTGGGTGCAATCATGACAACAGTAATGTCTTTTCTGATTTGCATACCTTCTTCCACGATATTAAAACCATGTGAGTAAGACAAGCAAGCTCCTTTCTTCATCAGGGGGATAATTTTTTCAATTACACCGGTATGTTGTTTATCAGGAGCCAGGTTTGATACCAAATCAGCAGCAGGAATCATTTCCTCGAAGGTACCTACTTCAAATCCGTTTTCTGTAGCTCTTTTCCATGAATCACGTTTTTGTTCAATAGCTTCCTTACGTAAAGCGTATGCAACATTTAAACCGCTGTCGCGCATATTCTGGCCTTGTGCTAAACCTTGTGCACCGCAACCAATAATAACGATTCGTTTACCCAGTAGTTTATTTACACCATCAGCGAACTCGCTGCTTTCCATAAAATCACATTTTCCCAGTTCCTGAACTTTCAGGCGATGCGGTAGTGAATTGAAATAATTTGCCATTTTTGTTTTGTTAAAATAAATTTTGTGTAAAATTATTGTATTTTTCTCGATTGATAATCAATCGCTTTTGTTTTTACGCGTTTACTGTTCAAACTTTTTCAGCGTTTCAAGCATGTCACTCAATCGCTCTACCTTATGTTTTGTAATGGCGACACGACCGGAACGGATGAATTGCAATACGCCTACCGTTGCGCTTAACTCGTCAAATAATTGCTGAGTTTCAGCATAATGACCAGATTTCTGGAAAACAACGAAGGTTTCATTCATTTCGAGGATGCTGATGTTGTAATGACGAACCAGTTTTTCGATAGACCCTAATCCCAGTAACTTATCTGTAGCAACTTTGTAAAGTGCAATTTCCTGGTGCACAAGGTCTTCATCCGTATTATAATAAGACTTCAGGATATCAACTCTCTTGTCGATTTGTTTGACCACTTTTTCTACCGTACTTTCATTGGTGAAAACTGTGATGGTAAACTTATGGATACCTTTCAATGCCGAAGGAGAGACCGACAGGGTTTCTATGTTAATTGCCCTGCGGGTGAAAATAATCGTAATCTGGTTCAGTAAACCAACGGTATTTTCGGAAAAGATGGTGATTGTATATAATTTATTTTCCATGTTGATAAGCTTTTAATGCATTTACATTGAATTATTCTCCCAGCAGGATGTTAGTAACACTCGCGCCTGCGGGCATCATGGGGTAAACCATTCCTTTTTTCTCTACATTAACTACTAGCAGATAGGGTTTATCGTCTTTCAGCATATCTGCAATGGCTGCATCCAGATCTTCTCTTTTCAGCACCTCGGTGCCATCAATACGATAGGCTCTGGCAATAGAAACAAAATCAGGGTTTTGCATTTCAGTGAATGAATATCTTTCATCAAAGAACATTTCTTGCCACTGACGAACCATCCCTAAAAAATGATTGTTCAGAATGATCATTTTCACACCGATTTGTTCCTGCATGATGGTTCCGAGTTCTTGAATGGTCATCTGGAAACCACCGTCGCCGCTGAACATGCAAACCGTACGTTCTGGAGCGCCGATTTTAGCTCCCATCGCTGCCGGAATACCGAATCCCATGGTTCCGAGACCACCGGAGGTAACCAAACTGCGAGTCTGCGAGTACTTCGAGTAACGGGCTGCCATCATTTGATTCTGACCTACGTCGGTTACTATTACCGCTTTGTGTTGTGTAGCTTCTGATATTTTACGTATAACTTCCCCCATCGTCAGTTCGCCGGATTCGGGATAAAGTTCTTTCCGGATTACTTTATCGAACTCCTGATCATCATACACCTTGAATGAATCAATCCATTCGGTATGCTTGGCCGGTTTCAGCAATTCAGTGATGGCAGGCAGGGTATCTTTAGCACTCCCTAAAACCGGTGCGTCTGCTTTTACATTCTTGTTTATTTCAGCTAAATCAATATCTAAATGAACTATTTTCGCCTGTTTGGCGTATGTGTTCAAATCGCCGGTTACACGGTCATCAAAACGCATTCCAATGGCAATCAACACATCACACTCATTTGTTTTCATGTTAGGAGCTACATTTCCGTGCATCCCCAGAAAACCTTTATTCAGGCGAAAATCAGTAGGCATAGCCGATGCTCCAAGCAGCGTCCATGCAGCCGGAATATCAGCTTTCTCCAGAAAAACTTTCAGTTCGGCTTCTGCTCCGGATAATACAACACCCTGCCCAACGAGTGCATAAGGCTTTTTAGCGCCATTGATTATTTCAGCAGCCAATGCCACCTGATCTCTATTGACTTCAGGAATAGGAATGTAACTGCGGATATACGTGCATGGTTTATAATCAAATTCGGCTTCCTGAACCTGTGCATTTTTAGTAATGTCGAGTACAACAGGGCCTGGGCGACCGCTTTTGGCAATGTAAAAAGCACGGGCTACAGCCCAGGCAATGTCTTCCGCCCTACGAACCTGATATGCCCATTTGGTAACCGGTTGTGTGATTCCAACTACATCAATTTCCTGAAAAGCATCAGTCCCCAACAAAGGAGCTACAACCTGACCGGTAATAACAACGAGCGGAGTACTGTCGAGCATAGCATCGCTTATACCGGTAACTGTGTTGGTAGCAGCCGGACCTGAAGTTACCAGGCATACACCCGTTTTCCCGGATACACGCGCATAACCCTGAGCTGCATGCGCAGCTCCCTGCTCGTGACGGGTTAATATGTGATTCAGCCGGGTACGGTAATCATACAAAGCATCGAATGCCGGCATTATGGCGCCACCCGGATATCCGAAGATGGTATCTACGCCTTCTTTTATCATTGATTCAATCAGGATTTGAGACCCTGACATTTTTTTGTGTTCCATATCTTGATTTTATATGTTTGTATTTTTTGTGTTTATATTTTTTGTGTTTGTAGAGACAGAGCATGCTCTGTCTCTACGATAATAATAAATAACAATTCCTACAATTTACAATGATATTTAAATCATCCTCACGGCCCCTTTGTCTGCCGAGCTTACCATCGAAGCATAGGCTTTCAGGGCCTTACTGACGACTCGGTTACGGTCTTTTGGTGTGAAGGCATCAGCTCCGCGCGCCAATTCTTTCTCGCGACGGGCAGCCAGTTCTTCATCGCTCAATCGTACATTGATGGTTCTGTTCGGAATGTCAATGTCAATAATATCTCCATCTTCAATTAATCCGATATTTCCACCTGATGCAGCTTCCGGAGAAATATGTCCGATCGATAATCCTGATGTCCCGCCGGAAAAACGCCCGTCAGTAATCAATGCGCATTCTTTCCCTAATTTTTTTGATTTAATATACGAAGTAGGGTAAAGCATTTCCTGCATACCCGGTCCACCTTTAGGTCCTTCGTGTGTTATAACCACCACATCACCTGCAACTACCTTTCCGCTCAAGATACCGTAACAAGCAGTATCCTGTGAAGTAAATACCTTGGCCGGTCCGCTGAATTTCCAGATGCTTTCATCTACACCGGCAGTTTTGATTACACATCCGTCGATTGCAATATTTCCTTTCAGAATACCCAAACCGCCATCGACGGTATAAGCATGTGCCATATCGCGAATGCAACCATTGGAACGATCAATGTCTAATTCTTTATATTGTGAGTTTTGCGAACCCATAACCAGATTGAAACGGTTGGCAGGGGCGCTTTTGTAAATGCGTACAGCTTCGGGATTAGGATTTGCACCGGTAATGCTGTACTGTTCAATAGCCTGCTGCAAAGTCAAACCATCGGCACGGTAAACATTCGTTTTTAATAAGCCACCTTTGGATAACTCTCCCAGAATACCCAGGATACCACCGGCGCGGTTTACATCCTGAATGTGATATTTTTCTGTATTGGGAGCTACTTTACACAAACAAGGCGTGTTTTTTGAAAGTGCGTCGATATCATCCATGGTAAAATCAACTTCGGCTTCATGTGCAATAGCCAGCGTATGCAGGATCGTATTGGTGGAACCGCCCATCGCAATGTCGAGTACCATGGCATTCATGAACGCATCACGAGTAGCAATAGTACGCGGAAGTACAGTGTCATCACCGTCTCTGTAATATTTATAAGCATTTTCTACAATGAGTTTGGCTGCATCCTCGAACAAACGGGCACGATTGGCATGAGTAGCAACAATGGTTCCGTTGCCGGGCAGTGCCAAACCAAGAACTTCGTTCAGACAGTTCATTGAGTTCGCAGTAAACATACCGGAACAGGAACCGCAGGTAGGGCAGGCAGCGCTTTCCACCCTGGTAACCTGTTCGTCCGTAACTTCATCGTCGGCAGCCATTACCATCGCATCTATTAAATCGAGGTGTTTACCGTCCAGTTCACCGGCTTCCATCGGTCCGCCCGAAACAAATACAGTCGGGATATTCAGTCGCATGGCAGCCATCAGCATACCCGGCGTGATTTTGTCACAGTTGGAAATGCAGATCATCGCATCAGCTTTATGGGCATTCACCATATATTCAACGCTGTCGGCAATCAGGTCACGGGAAGGAAGCGAATACAACATACCGTCGTGACCCATGGCGATTCCGTCATCGATGGCAATAGTGTTGAATTCAGCCGCGAAACAGCCGAGTTTTTCTATTTCGGTTTTTACTTTCTGACCGATATCATGCAAGTGAGCGTGCCCCGGAACAAACTGGGTAAATGAATTTACAACGGCGATGATAGGTTTACCAAATTGTTGTTCAGTAACACCATTAGCTCTCCACAAAGCTCTGGCTCCGGCCATTTTTCTTCCGCCGGTACTGGTCTGACTGCGCAAAATATTCTTCATATCCTGTTTTTTAATTTTTTGTTATAAATCAATCAAATTGCCTGAGATATAAAAGAAAAAACCTCTCTCATTGTTGGTGAGAAAGGCTTCTTGTGCATTTATATCTGTAATATTTATCACATAACCGTCCTCACCCTTGATGATTGACCAAAAGTACCACGACGATTAAAGCGACAATATTAAATAGACGAACTGACATGTTTTATGATTAAATATCGGTTGCAAAGATAAACAGATAATTTTAAAAATCAAATATTTTTTTGAAAAAAGTACATTTTAGTGGTAATTTGTAAGTTTTTCGTATGTTTAGTTGTTAAAAAATAAGGCTGAAGTACGATTGTCCGGAATGTATTTAACCCAATTTATCAGCTTTAACAATAAAAAGAAGCTTTCATGGATAATATCACCAAAAAAATATTATTTTTGCCTGCTGTATTCTTTAGAAATAATGACAAAAAAAACATACAAATATCTTCAGAAAATCGATTCGCCAGATGATCTGAAAACTATTCCGAAAGAAGAACTACCGGAAGTTTGTGACGAATTGAGGCAATTTATTATTGATGAGGTTTCAAAAAATCCGGGTCATCTCGGCTCAAATTTAGGTAGTGTCGAACTAACAGTTGCCCTGCATTATGTGTTTAATACCCCTTACGATCGCATCGTGTGGGATGTGGGGCATCAGGCTTACGGTCATAAAATCATTACCGGTCGCCGCGACAGGTTTCATACAAATCGTAAGTTAGGTGGCATTTGTGGTTTCCCGAGTATATTCGAAAGCGAATACGATGCCTTTGGTGTCGGTCACGCCTCTACTTCTATATCAGCTGCTTTGGGCATGTCGGTAGCTTCTTTATTGAAAAAAGAGCAAAACCGGCGGGTGGTTGCCGTGATTGGCGATGGTTCCATGACCGGGGGACTGGCTTTTGAAGGACTGAATAATACTTCTATGGACAAAAATGACCTGCTGATTGTGTTGAATGACAATCAGATGGCCATTGATCCGGTACACGGAGGAATTACCCAGTATCTGGTGGATATGACCACCTCAGCTACCTATAATAAGTTGCGTTTTTTCATTTACCGTGCCTTCAGAAAACTCGGTTTAATCAGTGAAGATGGGAAAAAACGACTGCTGACGATCGGTAATAGCCTGAAAGCTACGTTGACCCGCCAGGGAGGAAATATTTTCGAAGGGCTGAATATCCGTTATTTTGGTCCGATCGACGGTCATGATGTGAAAAACATGGTAAAAGTCCTTAACGAAATTAAGGATTTTAAAGGCCCCAAAGTCCTCCATTGTATAACAAAAAAAGGGAAAGGCTACGAACCGGCTGAAAATGATGCGGTAAAGTGGCATGCTCCGGGATACTTTGATGCTTCAACCGGTGAGAAGAAAGCCGGAAGTTTAACTCCTGCACCTCCGTTGTTTCAGGATGTTTTCGGTGAAACTTTACTGGAACTGGCAAAGCAGAATGAAAAGATAGTGGCAATTACACCGGCCATGCCTTCGGGATGTTCCATGATAATCATGCAGAAAGTTATTCCTGAGCGGGTTTATGATGTGGGCATTGCCGAGGGACATTCGGTTACGTTTTCTGCCGGACTGGCAAAGGAAGGCATGATCCCGTTCTGTAATGTATATTCTTCATTTATGCAAAGGGCTTATGATAATGTTATACATGATGTTGCGCTGCAAAAGTTACCGGTAGTTTTATGTCTCGACCGGGCGGGTATCGTGGGTGCAGACGGGGCAACACATCATGGTGCATTTGACTTGGCTTATATGCGTTGCATTCCGAATATTGTTATCGCTGCTCCCCGGAACGAGCATGAACTCAGGAATATAATGTACACGGCTCAGCTGAAAAATGAAAGTCCCTTTGTAATTCGCTATCCGAGAGGAAAGGGTTCGTTGATTGACTGGCGCAATGAAATGAAAGAAGTTGAAATTGGTAAAGGTGCTTGTTTAAAACCAGGAAATGATACGGCGGTACTGACTATTGGAACAATGGCAATTCCGGCGGCCCAAGCCATTCAACAAGTCGAAAATGGAAGCAATTTATCAATTGCGCACTATGATATGCGTTTTCTGAAACCGCTTGACGAAGCGTTGTTGCATGAAATCGGCAGAAAGTATAAACAAATTATAACCATTGAAGATGGTGTTATCAATGGCGGGTTTGGTTCGGCCGTACTTGAATTTATGGCAGATCATGGATATGCTGTTCAGATAAAAAGACTGGGAATTCCCGATACTTTTGTTGAACATGGTTCACCGGAGGAATTGTATGCAATGCTGGGGCTGGATGCCACAGGTATCGTGCGGACAATGGAACAGATTTTTGAACTAAAAAAAGCCGAGAGATTTACCATTTAACCATTTACGATTTACGATTTTAAGGCTCAGGCTCAAACAAATTGTAAATTGTAAATCGCTAAATTGTAAATTAATTGTTTTCTATTACAATTATAAAAACAAGACAATGAGAATTATTATTGCCGGAGCCGGTGAAGTCGGCACTCACTTGGCAAAACTGCTCGCAAAAGAGCATATCAACATCACCCTGATGGATCAAGATCCTTCCAAACTAAAAGATCTAGATGCCAATTACGACATGATGACGAGGGAAGGAAGTCCGACTTCCATTCAGGATTTACAGGATATCGGCGTGAAAGATGTTGATCTTTTCATTGCCGTAACCCCGTATGAAAGCGTGAATATCACTTCCTGTATGATTGCAACGAACTTAGGTGCTATAAAAACCCTGGCCAGAATTGATAATTATGAATATCTGATGCCTAAAAACAAGGAGTTCTTCCAAAAACTGGGTGTAGATTATCTGATTTATCCGGAAAGACTGGCATCGAAAGAAATTGTGGCAGCACTGGAAACTACCTGGTTAAGACAGAATCTGAGTTTCTGCAACGGTGAACTTATTCTGCTGGGTATCAAGGTACGTGATAATGCCGTGATCATCAATAAAAAATTCATGAGCGGTTTCTTCGATCACCGTAAATACCGGATTGTCGCCATCAAACGCAATAATGTTACCATCATTCCCGGTGGCGCTGATGAGATACAGGCCAATGATATCGTATATTTCATTACCCGCCCTGAAAATGTGCCTTTTGTAAAGGAGCAGGCCGGCAAAGTCGACTATAAAATTAACAGCGCTATGATTATGGGTGGAAGCCGTATCGCGCAGAAAACCGCACAAGCTCTGCCACCTCATATCAGCGTAAAAATATTAGAAAAAGACCGGGAGAAAAGTTATCTGCTTGCCGAAAAATGTCAACGTGCTCTGATTATAAATGGAGATGCCCGGGATTTAGACTTGTTAAAAGAAGAAGGTATTCAGGATATTGATGCATTTATTGCGGTAACATCAAATTCTGAAGCCAATATCCTGGCTTGTCTGGCCGCCAAACGACTCGGAGTAAAGAAAACAGTTGCTGAAGTTGAGAACATCGATTACATCATGTTAGCAGAAAGTATGGATATCGGAACGGTAATCAATAAGAAAATGATTGCTGCCGGATATATATATCAGCTTACTCTGGATGCCGATGTGCTTGATGTAAGGACTTTAACATCAGCCGATGCAGAGGTAGTGGAGTTTGTTGCTAAAAAAAGTTCGAAGATAACCAAATCGAAAATAAAGGATTTAAAACTGCCGGCCAATGTCAACATCGGTGGTTATGTCCGAAATGGAGAAGGATTTATTGTTGCCGGAGATTCAATCATTGAACCAGGCGATCATGTGATCTGTTTTTGTGTGTCTTCAGCTATCCGAAAAATTGAAAATTATTTTAATTGATGTTTCGCGATTTCAATCATAAACTGATTTTTAGAATCGTTGGAGGTTTATTATTGTTCGAGGGGGTTTTCCTCTTGAGTGCAGTATTAGTAGCCAAAATTTACAAAGAAGAAATAATATCGTATTTCTGGATTACATCTGCTATCGCTGTATCGTTGGGATTGTTGTTTTACTTTATAGGAAGACATGCCTCTCCTATGATTGGAAAGCGTGAGGGGTCTATTATTGTCACCTCCATCTGGTTAGTATTCAGTTTTATCGGGCTACTCCCTTATTGGTTAAGTGGTAGTATTCCTTTATTTACAGATGCTTTCTTTGAAACCATGTCGGGTTTTACAACGACCGGCGCTTCAATATTAAACAACATTGAATCTTTGCCTAACAGCCTGTTGTATTGGAGAAGTCTGACTCAATGGATAGGCGGACTTGGTATCATTGTTATTTCCATCGCTTTATTGCCTATTTTTGGTTTTTCAACTGTTCAATTGTTTTCAGCTGAAGCTACGGGTCCTACCAAAGACAAAATTCATCCTAAAATGAGTGAAACAGCCAAACGCTTACTGGCTATTTATATAGTGCTGACAGTGATTGAGACGCTATTGCTGGTCATTGCCGGTATGGGTTGGTTTGATGCTGTAAATCATTCTTTTACCACGATGGCTACCGGTGGATTTTCCACAAAACAAGCAAACATAGGATACTGGACATCACCAGCAATTCAATATATCATCATCTTTTTTATGTTTATTGCCGGAGTTAATTTTTCTTTGTTTTATTTCATGATCAAAGGAAAAGTTAATAAGATTAAAGAAAACGAAGAATTACGTTTTTTCTTTATAATAACGCTTGTATCTACTTTTCTTGTTGGAATTTCTATCGTTGATTTATCGAATATTCAATCTCTTCAATCATTGGAAGTTATATTCAGGGAAAGTTTGTTCAATGTTGTATCACTTATGACTACAACCGGTTTTGTTACGATAGATTACATGTTGTTTAAACCGGTTGTGTGGATTATACTGTTAATTGTTATGTTGATTGGAGCCTCAGCCGGTTCTACTGCAGGGGGTATGAAATTAGTCAGGGTACTCCTGGCTGTTAAATATGCCTATTACGAGTTTAAACGAATAATCCATCCTAATGCTGTTTTTCCTGTGAAGTATAATGGATTAATAGTGAGAGATGAGATTATTACCCGAGTTCTTGCGTTCATTATGTTATATATAGTACTGATTATTATCGGTACAATTGTGCTTGCTTTCTCAGGAATGGGTTTTATGGAGTCAATAAGTGGTATGATAACCTGCATCAGTGATGTTGGTCCTGGACTCGGAAGCATCGGACCTGTAACAAATTTCGCTTCAATACCTGATTTTTCTAAATGGTTTCTTTCCTTCGTTATGCTCATCGGGAGGTTAGAAGTATTCACAGTTCTGATTATTTTTACGCCTATTTTCTGGAAAAAATAAACATTAATCTGCCAAATACACATGTCAATAAACAAAGACTTTAATTTTCGGCTGATTTTCAGATTTTTCGGAGTTCTTTTGCTGGTAGAAACGGTTGCCTTGTTATCAGCGGCCTTAGTTGCCTTGTTTTATAAAGAGCATGACGGATATTATTTTCTTATTACTGCCGGAATCTCACTGGTAATAGGTATTGCCGGTATTCTTGCTGGTCGTCATGCCGTTCCGGTAATCGACAGGAGAGAAGGGTCACTGATTGTGACATTCATTTGGATTGTCTTCTCTCTTTTTGGTTTATTACCTTATTGGATTTCCGGGAGTATTCCTTCATTTACAGATGCTTTTTTTGAAACAATATCAGGATTCACAACAACGGGAGCTTCAATCCTGAACAATATTGAAGATTTATCGCACAGTATTCTGTATTGGAGGAGCCTGACGCACTGGATTGGAGGATTGGGTATCATTGTTATGTCGTTGGCGTTATTACCTGTTTTCGGAGTTAGCGGCGCACAATTATTCGCCGCAGAATCTGCAGGTCCGACCAAAGATAAAATCCACCCGAAAATTAATGAAACAGCCAAACGTTTGTTTTTAATTTATATCATTTTGACAATTTCAGAAACAATTCTACTCAGATTTGGAGGAATGGGTTGGTTCGATGCTGTTTGTCATGCATTTGGTACGGTTGCTACCGGAGGTTTTTCGACTAAACAGGCAAGTGTGGGGTACTGGGATTCTCCCTATATTCAGTATGTTATTGCTGTGTTTATGTTGCTTTCGGGGGTTAATTTCAGCTTGTATTATTTCGGATTTAAAAATAAGTTCAGAAAGATATTTCAGGACGAAGAGTTGAAGTATTATTTAATTACTTTATTTTCATTTACCGTAATTGTGATGATTTCTCTGATTGATTTTAATGATGCGTTTTCGTTCGTGAAATTAGAAAGAGCTTGGAGAGATGCATTTTTTAATGTGACAGCTTTGATGACAACCACCGGATTTGCCACGGCCGATTATATGTACTGGAAAACGTTTACCTGGATATTGTTGCTGGTTGCCATGATCACAGGAGCATCAGCCGGATCGACAAGTGGCGCAGTAAAAATGATCAGGATTGTAATTGTATTCAAATACTGCTATTATGAGTTTAAAAAACTGATTCACCCCAGTGCTGTTGTTCCGGTTAGATATAATGGGCATCTTGTTAATGAGGATGTTATAACAAAGATATTAGCATTCGTCATGTTATATTTAATTACAATTGCTTTTGGGATATTCATACTGGCACTTTCCGGTATGCCTTTTCAGGAGTCAATTGGCGGACTGATTACCTGTTTGGGTGGGGTAGGACCCGGCTTGGGAACGGTGGGACCTGCCGGTAATTTTTCGGCAATTCCGGATTTCAGCAAATGGTTTCTTTCTTTTATGATGCTGATCGGCCGTCTTGAACTATTTACAGTGCTGGTGCTTTTCACTCCGGCTTTTTGGCGCAGGTAATAAAGTTAATCAATCTCCAGATTCAGGTTTTTCTTGAGAGTATTTAGAGCTGGGTTTTGCTCCGCCATCTTTTTGTAAATATCCTCCGGATCATTTCTTTTGTCTTTTTCTGCAACTTCCACAACCCTGGTGACAAAATGTATACTGGAGTTTTTCAATTCCTTTCTCAGGTAGTTACAAATATTACCCAACTCTTTTTTGAAATCTGCCTCCTGAAAAATGTTAGTGAAAGTGAGCTCATAGGTATGTTCGGCAATTTTGGCCGGCATGTTGTTGTTGATATAACTTACAACGCTGACTATTTTAGGAATCAGCTGAATATATGCTTTCCAGGCTCTTTCAAATGCTGCGTTGGAATAGTGTTCCTGCTGCGTTGTTACTTCTTCAGAAGTCTGCTTTGTTTCCTGTGTCGCATTTTGCTGTTTATTCAGCATCGGGGAAATAGAAATAGAAACAGGACGGGTATTCCGGTTAAATTCCGGTTTTGCGATTGACTGAGCCTGAATTACAGGTTTTGGTTCCGGTGCCTTGTGTACTGCCGGAGTCGTGGGAGCCGGATTTGTTCTTGTTTCTGTCGCAACTGGAGATACTTCAACAGCAATTGATTTCAGAGGTTGTTTTTCTTCCTCAGTTATGGATTTTTTTTTTTCATCTGTCAATTGACAGATGCGAATAAGGGTTAATTCCACTAACAATCGTTTGTTGTTGCTGATTCGGTAACTGAGATCACAGTCATTATTCAGTTTCAGTGCCTGGAAAAGGAAATCGACCGGACAAAGTTGTGCCTGTTGCTGGTAATGCTTACCGATATCAGCGCCCACTTCCATCAGGGCAATGGTTTGAGGGTCTTTGCACACCAGTAAGTCACGCAGATGTGTACTGAGTCCCGACACAAAGTGATGTGCATCAAAACCTTTATTCAACACCTCATTGAAAATCAGCAGCGAATTTGTAACATCTCCTTTCAGGAAGGCTTCTACCAATCGGAAATAATAATCATAATCCAACACATTCAGGTTACTGATTACGTCCTGATAGGTGATGTTATCGCCGCAAAAGCTGACTAATTGGTCAAAGATGGAAAGCGCATCGCGCATTCCGCCATCACTTTTTTGTGCGACGATATTGAGTGCATTTTCATCAATATTCACACCTTCTTTTTCGGC
Source organism: Paludibacter sp. (assembly GCA_029973975.1). Lineage (GTDB taxonomy): Bacteria > Bacteroidota > Bacteroidia > Bacteroidales > Paludibacteraceae > Paludibacter. Next base: position 31,008 of record JARKQF010000125.1, on the reverse strand, counting down.
TACATATTTCAGATGCGCCACCGTATCAGCCACTGTAATCCTGTTGAAGTCGTAAATTTGACAACGGGAAAGAATGGTGGGAATTATCTTATGTTTTTCGGTGGTCGCCAGAATAAAAATCGCATGTGCAGGCGGTTCTTCCAGTGTTTTTAAAAAAGCATTGAAAGCTCCCTGAGAGAGCATGTGCACCTCATCAATGATGTATACGCTGTATTTACCGATTTGAGGTGGAATTCGTACCTGATCGATCAAAGAACGGATATCATCCACACCGTTATTAGATGCGGCATCCAGTTCATGAATATTATATGAACGCTGTTCGTTGAAAGAAACACAGGATTCGCATTGATTGCAGGCTTCACCTTCAACAGAAAGGTGTTGGCAATTAATGGTCTTGGCAAAGATACGGGCGCAGGTGGTTTTTCCAACGCCACGCGGACCACAGAACAGATAAGCATGTGCCAGGTGATTGCTCTGAATGGCATTTTTCAGTGTGGTTGTCAATGCAGTTTGACCAACTACCGAGTTGAAGGTAGCCGGACGATACTTTCGGGCTGATACAATGAAATTCTCCATGAATAATACGCTGCTTCTTTGCTTTGCAAATATAATGATTTTAATTTAGCTTTTTCAGACTAAATTTTAATTGTTGAAAAGTTTTTAAACGGCAATTTTTTTCTACCTTTGTGTGGTTTTGAAAACAAAATGTTAAATGCAATTAAAAAATAGGACATTTTTAAAAAATATTCGTCATTACTTATTGAACAAATATACTTTTGTTCTCCTGATTTTTTTTGTGTATCTGACATTCTTTGACGACCATAACCTGATAAACAGATATAAGACTTCACAGGAAATCAAGAAACTGGAGTCTGAGTATCAGTTTTATCAGGATGAAATAAAAAAAAATAAGGAAAATATACATAAACTCAAGAACGATTCTGTTTTTCTGGAAAAATATGCCAGAGAAAAATATTACATGAAAAAGGACAATGAGGATGTATTTATCATAAAATAAGGGATTAATTACTCTTTCCCTGTATCAATACAGGTTTTATTTAACCTTATAATTATTAAAAACACAACATGAATCAATCGACAACTGACAATCGTAAAAATAAGTTTATTCAATACCTTTATGTTACCGGTATTCTATTGATTATCACCGGTTCTTTTGGTCACTTCTTTGACCTTCCACTATTCAAATTTGTATTTGGCGCCGGTACTTTATTGCTGATTATCAAACAACTTCTCGAAATGTTTAATACAGTTAATCCTGATTTCAGGCAAAAAAGGTTATTGAGGATGAATATGATGCTTACGTTCATGCTTGCGCTGGCAACCTATTCCATGTTTGATGGCTCCACACTCTGGATTGCCGTGATATTGATATATGCATTGACTACTTTATTTATAAGTTTCAGGACCTAAAAAAACTATAATAAACCTAAAAAACATTATATCATAAGTATAAGATGGTTGTATAGTCGTGTTATTAGCTGATTTTGGGTATTATGAATGTACAGTGTTGACTTAATGGTTTGGTAAATATATTTTGAGTTCCAAAAATAAAAATAATATAAACTACAATTAAAAGAAGAAATGAGTAAAAATCTTGCGTACAGTCGCTCTCAACTTACCTGGCTTGTAATATTGCGGGTGCTGATCGGCTGGTATTTTCTGTATGAAGGTTTGACTAAAATCATGGCGACAAACTGGTCTTCATACGCTTACCTTCGTGATTCCAAAGGTATTTTTGCCCCATTTTTCACGATGTTAACCGATTATCCTCTTGTCATGGATGTAGTAAACGCTATCAATATGTACGGACTAACTGCCATCGGTCTATGCCTGATTCTAGGTTGTTTTGTTAAGTATGCAAACATAGGAGCGATTGCATTACTAACTTTATATTATTTGTCACATCCGCCTCTTATCGATGTGCATTACCTCATACGACCAGAAGGATCTTACATGTGGGTAGATAAAAATCTGATTATGCTTTGCGCAATTGTGGTGTTGATGCTGTTTCCAACCTCAAAAGAGATTGGGATCGATCGATTTTTATGCAGAAAGAAACTATCCAATAATTAAAAACAGAAGTAAAAAATTATCAGAATATTAATTGTTATGTCTGGAAAAGAAGAATTGAATCAACCTAATACTGAAGAAAACCAAACGGAGGCTCCATCCTCAAATGGTAGACGTGAAGCTTTGAAAACGCTAGCTACCATTCCTGTATTGGGTGCAATGGCTTATGGTGTTTATCAAAAAAAGAAAAAAGAACATAATAACAAACTGGCCGGAAACATCTTTAATTTTGAAGATGCTCCTACGGTTATGGATCGTCAACCAGACGGAAAAACCATTCGCCTGGGTATCATTGGATTTGGTATCAGAGGAGCACAACTGATGCAAGCACTTGGCTTTGCTACGCCAGCTTATATTGACAGTTTGAAAGATCAGGCAAAAAAAGACGCTCAGAATACCCGTTATAAAGATTTTCTGGAGCAGGAAAACCTGAATGTTGAAGTCAAAGGGGTGTGTGATATATTTGATGTGTACGCCAAAGAAGCTGCACTGGCAGGTGCAAATGTCAATAAAGAGGGTGCAAATGGTAAATTTGATAAATTGCCTGTTATATACAAACATTATAAAGACTTACTGGCTGCAAAGGATATCGATGCTGTAATCATTGCCACACCTGATCATTGGCACGGAACCATGATTATTGATGCGGTGAATGCAGGTAAACATGTGTATGCAGAAAAACCTATGACATGGACAGTTCCGGAGACTTATCTGGTTGCTGATGCAGTCAGAAAAAGCGGTATGGTTTTTCAGTTGGGACATCAGGGCAGACAAATTGAGATTAACCACCGGGCGAAAGAAATTATTCAGAAAGGATTAATAGGTAAAGTAACGCTTGTGGAAGTTAGTACCAATCGCAATGATCCTAATGGCGCCTGGGTTTATCCGATTCATCCGGAGGCCAATCCTTCTACAATTGACTGGAAACAATTTGAAGGGAACCCTGAACGGATCAAAGAGTATATGGACTACATGACTTCAGTGGGAGCAGCTAAGTATATCGGTCCGGATGCACGCGATAAATTCAGTCTGGAACGTTTTTTCCGCTGGCGTTGCTGGTGGGATTACAGCACAGGTTTAAGTGGAGATTTGCTTACACATGAATATGATGTGATGAATCACATGCTCGGTCTGGGTATCCCGGCTTCAGCCACTTCATCGGGAGGGGTGTATTATTTTAAGGATGGTCGCACTGTTCCTGATGTATTGCAAACAACATTTGAATTTCCAGACCGGGATATGAGTATGCTCTATACGGCGACCCTGGCCAGTCAATACAAACGTCCGAGAAAAATCATGGGAACTGATGCCACTATAGAATTAGGAAGTACTTTAGATGTTACTATCGACAGCAGATCTGAACGATATAAAGATAAAATTGAAAAAGGTGTAATCAAACCAGGCGAACCATTTTATCGATATGCATCCGGGAAAAGCATTGATGCACTTTCTTCTGCTACGGAAATGTATTTTGCTGAAAGAGGATTGTTATTCTCTTATGTGGAGGGTAAACGATATAATACAACATTCCTGCATATCAGAGAGTGGCTGGAATGCATACGTCAGAGTAAAAAGCCATCCTGTGGAATTGAAGAAGCATTTGAAGAAGCAATGGCTGCTCACATGGGTACCCGTGCTTATCTCGAAGGCCGAACCATGTATTGGGATGCAGATAAGCAGGAAATAACAAGGGGATGATAAGTGTCTGACGTCTAAAAGTCCATAAGTAAATTGTAAATTATAAATAGTAAATAGTATTAACCTTTAAATAAAGTCATATGTCATCAAAAATGTCAAGAAGAAAATTCCTGAAAGCCGGTGCTGTTTCTGCCATTGGTTTGACGGTAGTACCCTCTTCGGTATTGGGTAAAAATTTTGGCCATGTTGCCCCGAGCGATAAACTGAATATCGCTGGAGTAGGAGTGGGTGGTCGTGGTTTTCAGGTATTGAAAAACATGCAGAGTCAGAATATCGTTGGTCTTTGCGATGTGGATTGGAAATACAGCGACCGGGTGTTCAAGTATTTCCCCAATGCGAAAAAGTACTACGATTATCGTAAAATGTATGAAGAGTTGGGTAAAAGTATTGATGCCGTTGTGGTTGCTACAGCCGACCATACACACGCCATTGTTGCTGCCGACGCCATGACCATGGGTAAACATGTGTATGTAGAGAAACCATTAACTCATACCGTTTATGAATCACGTTTATTGACAAATCTGGCAAAGAAATATAAAATGGCAACCCAAATGGGTAACCAGGGTGCATCGGGTGAAGGTGTGCGTCAGGTCTGCGAATGGATATGGAATGGTGAAATAGGTGAAGTAACAAAGGTAGAAGCATTTACCGATCGTCCGATCTGGCCACAGGGATTGGAACGTCCTGAAAAGGTCGATAAAATTCCGAATACAATGGATTGGGATTTGTTTATCGGTCCGGCTCCCATGCGTCCTTTTAATCATATTTATACTCCGTGGAACTTCCGTGGCTGGTGGGATTTCGGAACGGGTGCGTTGGGCGATATGGCCTGTCACATCCTCCATCCGGTTTTCAAAGGCTTAAACTTGGGGTATCCAACCAAGGTACAGGGAAGTTCAACTTCGTTGCTGACTGAATGTGCTCCTAATGCTCAAATGGTAAAATATACTTTCCCGGCACGCGACAATTTGCCTAAAGTGGGTATGCCAGAAGTAGAGGTTTACTGGTATGATGGTGGTTTACAACCTATTCGTCCTGAAGGTGTCCCTGCCGGAAAAAGTCTAAACGACAGTGGTGGCGGTGTGATTTTCCACGGAACGAAAGATACGTTGATTTGTGGATGTTATGGTAAAAATCCATGGTTGGTTTCAGGCCGGAAGCCCGAAGCCCCTAAAAAACTGAGGGTAGTAACCGAATCACACGAAATGGATTGGGTACGTGCATGTAAAGAGAGCAGTGACAATAGAGTAGAAACAACTTCTCCATTCAGTGAAGCCGGTCCGTTTAACGAAATGGTTGTAATGGGCGTACTTGCTGTTCGTTTGCAGGGTCTGAATCAGGAACTACACTGGGATGGTCCCAATATGCGTTTTACCAATATTGCCGAAGATGCTACTATTCGTACTATGATTAAGGACGGTTTCAGCATCAAAGACGGACACCCGACTTTCAATAAAACCATGACTGATCCGGTGAATGCTATTGCTTTTGCAAATGAACTAATCAAACATAATTATCGTGAAGGCTGGAAACTCCCGGCTATGCCGTAATTGAAATATTTAATTGTCAAACTAAAAATAAATTAAAAATGAAAAAGTCATTTTATTTTCTAACCGTATTATTTGTAGGTATGAGTTTAATCGCTTGTGGAAATGCACCTAAGAATCAAACAGATGCAGGTCAGGAGCCCGCAAAGGCTGATGACGAATGGATTGTAATGTTTGATGGAACCGGCTTTGATGGCTGGAGAGGTTATGGTCGAACAGATGTTCCTGCTGCATGGACAATTGAGGATGGAGCACTTAAAATAAATGGCTCCGGACAAGGGGAAGCCGGTAACAAAGATGGCGGCGATATTATTTTCGATCGTAAGTTTAAAAACTTCGAACTTACATTTGAGTGGAAAGTTTCTAAAGGAGGTAATAGTGGTGTGTTCTATTTGGCTCAGGAAATCGAAGGAAATCCAATATATAAATCATCACCCGAATACCAAATTCTCGACAATGTAAACCATTTAGATGCCAGACTGGGAAAAGACGGAAACCGTCAATCAGCTTCTTTATATGATCTGATTCCAGCTAAACCACAAAATTCAAAACCTTTTGGCGAATGGAATACCGGTAGCGTAATCGTTTACAAAGGAACCGTTATTCACATGCAAAACGGAGAACCTGTTGTAGAGTATCATTTGTGGACAGATGACTGGAAGAAAATGGTAGAAGGCAGTAAGTTCAAAGGTTGGGATAACTTCATCAATGCCGGTGGCGAGAATCAGGAGGGATATATTGGATTCCAGGATCATGGTGATGATGTGTGGTTCCGTAATATCAAAGTAAAAATCTTAGAATAACATTTTTTTAACCACATTAGTCACATTAGAAAACTTAAGTGTTAGTAGCATTTAAACAAATAATTTGGATTAAACCTTGAGCAACAAGCTTTCAAATTAAACTTAAGTTTTCTAATGTGACTAATGTGGTTTATTATTAAATACCTAACAAGATGCAAAAAAGAAATATATTCCTTGTATTTGCTTTGTTTTTGAGTATTCTGGTAATGGCCGGAGGCAAAACAAAAAACAAAGAAATCTATTTACAGCTTTATTCTGTAAGAGATGATATCAAGAAGGATTTCAAAGGGACTATTTCCAGCGTGGCAAAAACAGGCTATACAGGCGTAGAAGCTGCTGGATATGCGGATGGAAAATTTTACGGATTAAGTCCTGAAGAATTTAAAAAGGAAATAGAATCAACTGGTATGAAAGTATTGTCGTCGCACCTCAACAAAAGACTGAATGATAATATCTCAGCAACAGATTGGAATGAAATATGGGAATGGTGGGACGTCGCTATTGATGCACATAAAAGAGCCGGCATGAAATATGTAATAGTGCCTTCTATGCCACGCTTAAAAACGTTAGCCGATTTGAAGGTATATTGCGATTATTATAACAGGATTGGTGAAAAATGTAACCAGGCCGGCATGCGTTTTGGTTATCACAACCACGACTTTGAGTTTGTAAAAATAGAAAATGAGCTGATGTATGATTTCATGCTGAAAAATACAGATCCGGAAAAAGTATTTTTTCAAATGGATGTGTATTGGGTGGTAAGAGGCGGTTACAGCCCGGTAGATTATTTTCATAGCTATCCCGGCCGCTTTGAAGTATTGCACATTAAAGACAACAAGGAACTCGGACAAAGCGGTATGGTTGGTTTTGATGCCATTTTCAATAATACTGAAAAAGCAGGAGTTAAAAACTTGGTTGTAGAAGTTGAAAAATACAACTATAAACCACTTGAGAGTGTGAAAATGAGTCTTGATTATTTACAGAAACACCCGTTAGTAAAAAAGAGTTATTCGAAATAAAATTTAACCGGTTTTGATTCAAATAAAAAAGTCCACTAAAAACATAGTGGACTTTTTTATTAAAAATGAAGAATTTTATTTTTTCTTGCTGTACCTGCTGTTTAACGCTTCAGTCACTTCTTTTGTAATATCATAAATATCATTTGAAAGCAGGATATTATCACTTGAAGTATTGCTGAGGATGAGCTCGTATTTCTTATCCTTATTGTATTGTTTCAGAAAAGCATTGATAGAATCCCTTAATTCTTCGCTTACCTTTTGTTGAACATCCATCAGTTCCTGAGATAACTTGGCATTGAGTTGTTGCAAATCTTGTTCTTTTCTCATCAGACGGTTTTGTTCCTGCTCTGCTCTTTCACGGCTCAAAAAAGCATTATTCTCCAGTTTGCGCTGAAATTCGGCCATTTCCCCCTGAAGTTGACGTGCTTTTACATTCAAATCTAATCGTGAATCTTCCTGTTTTTTCATCAGTGATTCATTGGATTCTTTCGCAAACTGATAATTAAGTAACAATGAATCGATGTTTACATAAGCAATTGGCAAGCGAACGGATGCTGTTGAGTCACTACCGGTAAATTCTCCACTGAATGAATTATTGTTTTTGTTTCCAAGTACCAAAACAAAAAGAATAATTACAGCTATCACCAACACTGCATTTAAAATGAGTAAAATGTTTTTCATAAAGAAATTTTATAATTATAAATTTTTAATCATATCATCTACCATCCTGTTGGCAGATTGTTTTTTCGAAAGTTGTGCATCACGGTCCTGTGAGGTCGCACATGCAATACCTTTATCTTTCAGCGCTTTATTTCCACCAATGTGTATGTTAGGAAACACGCCGCCTTTAACAAAGAATATACGCACTCCCAATAGCAGGATTCCTATGAAAAGTAAAATTGCAGATATAATAAAAGCTTCAACCATTTGTTTTAATTTAGCACACAAAGATAATTTTTATTCATTCACTATAAATAAAACAGCATTTCAATTTTATATCTTTGAATGATTTGTTACATCTTTTAACAGTTTATTCCGACCAATCCACAGTAGGGGGGCAACTGCAAACCAAATTCCGATCTCCGTAGGCATTATCTACTCTTGCTACATTCACCCAAAACTTATTGGACGATATCCATGATAAAGGGAAAGCAGCTTTCGATCGAGGATAGGCATGATTCCATTCGTCTGCGGCAATAACATATTCCGGATGAGGTGCATGCATCAAGACATGGTCGGTTTTATCAGCTTCTCCATTCTCGATTTCCTTGATTTCTTTGTATATCTGAAGCATGGCTTCGCTGAATCTGTCTAATTCAGCTAAAGACTCACTTTCGGTAGGCTCTATCATCAGGGTACCATGCACCGGGAACGAAAGAGTAGGGGCATGAAAGCCATAATCAATCAACCTTTTGGCAATATCGGTTTCGGTAACACCAGAGGTGTTTTTAAAATTACGACAATCTAAAATCAGTTCATGTCCGACACGTCCCTTGTCACCCCTGTATAACACGCCATAACTTTCATCCAGTTTGGATGCTAAATAATTGGCATTCAGAATAGCTATTTGGGTCGACAGTTTTAATCCCGCTTCTCCTAACATGCGAATATATCCATACGTAATCGGCAACATGCCTGCACTACCATAAGGAGCTGCTGCAACCGTGTTCTTGCCGAATTGCTTGTCCGGTAAAAAAGCTTTCAGATGGTCGGCCACGCAAATCGGTCCTACTCCTGGACCACCACCACCATGGGGTATGGCAAAAGTCTTGTGTAAATTCAAATGACATACATCGGCACCGATGGTTCCGGGATTCGTTAACCCGACCTGCGCATTCATATTGGCACCATCCATGTAAACCTGGCCTCCGTTTTCGTGTATGACACAGCACATTTCTCTGATATTCGCCTCGAAAATACCGTGAGTGGACGGATAAGTAATCATACATCCCAGCAACACATCTTTATGTTGTATGGCTTTTTCTTTCCAATCGTTCAAGTCTACATTACCATGCTCATCGCATTTTACCACCACAATATCTAAGCCGGCCTGACTGGCACTCGCTGGGTTGGTTCCATGCGCAGAAGCCGGAATCAATACTGTTTTGCGCTGATTTTCCCCTTTTGACAGAAAGTATTCACGGATGGTCATGAGTCCGGCAAACTCGCCTGCCGCGCCTGAGTTGGGTTGCAGACTACAAGCCGACAGACCGGTAATAATGGAAAGATAAGACTCGAGTTCACTGATCAATTGATTGTAACCAAGAGTTTGATCTTTAGGTGCCAGTGGATGAATACTGTTGAATTCAGGCATGCTGAGTGCAAGCATTTCGGAAGCAGCATTCAGTTTCATCGTGCAGGAACCAAGTGAAATCATGGAGTGGGTAAGTGAAATATCTTTACGCTCCAATCTTTTGATGTAGCGCATCATCTCCGTTTCTGTCCTGTACAGGTTGAAAATCTCCTGAGTGAGAAAATCAGATTTTCGTTCCAAACTTTCATCAAAAGAAATATACAGGTTGATTTGATCTTCAGTTGCGTAAACAGGTACGTTGCCGGCTGCTTCTGCAAAGATTTGTATCAGGGTGTTGAGTGACTCAATGTCGGTTGTTTCGTCGATGCTCAACCCAACTTCACCACTTTCAAAGTAACGAAAGTTCACACCATAGTCAAGCGCAACGGCACGGAAAGCAGCAATACTAATTTCTTCCGGTAACGCTATTTTAAGCGTATCGAAAAACTGTTCATTAATTTGCGTATAGCCGTAAACCGGCAACATTTCGTTAAGATAGTTAGCAATACTGTGGATTCGCAAGGCAATTTGTTTGATTCCTTCTTCACCATGATATACTGTGTACATACCGGCCATGGAAGCTAATAAAGCCTGAGCTGTACATATATTAGACGTTGCTTTTTCTCTCTTAATATGTTGTTCCCGTGTTTGCAATGCCATACGCAGAGCCGTTTTACCATTTGCATCCTTACTGATGCCGATGATTCTGCCGGGCATATCTCTTTTGTATTCTTCCTTACAGGCAAAATAAGCGGCAGATGGTCCGCCGAAATTCATTGGGATTCCCCAGCGTTGTGTGGAACCAAAAACAATGTCGGTACCCCATTCTCCCGGAGGTGTTAACAGAGCCAAACTCAGTATATCTGCTGATACTGCTATTTTGATGTTTTGTGCCTTTACCGTATTTATAAATTCCCTGTAATCACAAATATTACCATCAGCATTAGGAAATTGCACAATCACTCCGAAAAATGCATCTGTTAATTTAACATCATCATAATGCCCTGTGATCAATTCAATTCCCTGTGCTTTTGTACGGGTTTTCAATACAGCCAATGTTTGTGGGAAAACCTGCAAATCAACAAATAGTTTGTTTACGTTATTTTTTACCTGGTCACGACTGCGTAAATTATACATCATTGTGGCTGCTTCAGCGGCAGCAGTTGCTTCATCAAGCAGAGAAGCATTTGCCAGCGGCATACCTGTAAGTTCACACACAGCCGTTTGAAAGTTTAACAAAGCTTCTAATCTTCCTTGTGATATTTCTGCCTGGTAAGGGGTGTAGGAGGTATACCAGGAAGGATTTTCAAAAATATTACGCTGAATAACCGCGGGCATCACAGTATCATACCAACCTTGCCCTATGAAAGACATAAAAAGTTCGTTCTGAGAACCCAATTCCCGGATGTGTTTGAGATATTGTTTTTCTGTCATGGGTTCCGGCAGATCGAGCGTCTCTTTTAAGAGAATGTCTCCCGGAATGGTCTGTGAAATTAACTCGTCTAAGGTTTTTATACCTATTGCCTGAAGCATGATTGTCAGGTCTTTTTGAGAAATGCCGGTGTGCCGGTCTTGAAACAGTTCATTCATCACCTGAAAGATTTTTTTGAATGTGCAAAGTTACTTTAAACTTTTTAAACTGATTGGTCAAAATCTAAAAAAATATCAACAAAACAGAAAACGGGACATTGAATTCATTTTACCGGAAATTCTTTTAACTTTGTAGAAATTTTTTGAATATGACTTTTGCTGAACTAAATATTTCCTCTCCCTTACTGAACGCGCTCAATGAACTGGGCATGACAACTCCTACTACAATCCAGGAAAAAGCATATCCTGTTATACTTTCCGGCCGGGATATGGTGGGTATAGCACAAACCGGTACGGGTAAGACCATTGCCTTTTTACTGCCCTGCCTGCGTCAATGGAAATTCACAAAAGATAAAAATCCATCGATAGTAGTGGTAGTACCCACGCGTGAATTAGTATTACAGATAACCGAGGAAGTAACGAAGCTGACTAAATACATGAATATCCGGGTTGCAGGTGTGTATGGCGGGGTGAATATGGTGCAGCAAACTCCTTTACTGATGGATGGATTGGACGTAATCGTAGGTACTCCCGGACGAATGCTGGATTTTCTGCTGAATGGAACATTGAAATTCAGATCAGTGAAGAAATTTATCATTGATGAAGTAGATGAAATGCTAAACCTGGGGTTCAGACCTCAACTGATTCGATTGATGGATTTTTTACCTGCAAAACGTCAAAATTTGATGTTTTCGGCTACTATTACACCAGAAATTAAAGATTTCATTGCCGATTTTTTTATTGATCCGTTGGAAGTAGAAGCGGCACGTACCGGAACACCTTTGAAAAATATCAAACAGGCCGCTATACGCGTGCCTAACTTCAACACTAAGATCAATCTGCTCAAATTTTTACTGAATACGCACCCGGAGTTTTCCAAGGTCTTACTCTTTGTTTCCACCAAACAAATGGCCGATGATGTTTATGAGAAAATAACCAGTGCTTATCCGGAAAAAATCGGGATTATTCACTCCAATAAATCTCAGAATAGTCGTTTTGAGAATCTGAGACAATTCAACAATGGAAACTACAGGATACTGATTGCTACCGATATAGTGGCACGTGGACTTGATTTTGATGATGTGACGCATGTCGTGAACTTTGACGTACCGGAAGAAGCGGAAAATTATATCCATCGCATCGGCCGCACCGGTCGTATCGATAAAAAAGGAGTTTCGATTACTTTTCTGACAAAAGCAGATGCGGAATACAGAACGAATATTGAAGCCCTGATGGGACAGAAAATTCCGCTGATGGCCATGCCGGAAGAAGTGGAGCTGTCTGACGAACTGACCATGTACGAAATGCCTGAGGTGAAGATGAAAAACGTGCTGGTAAACAATCCGGATATCCAGCAGGGAGGAGGCGCATTCCATGAAAAAATCGGGAAAAACAAAAAAGTAAATATGAAAATACGCCGGGCGGAAGCCATGCGGTTAAAATACGGGAAACCGAAGAAAAAAAGATCGTAAACACGTTGTATGTTGTAGAAACGTTGCAAATTATGTAGAGACAGAGCATGCTCTGTCTCTACATAAAAATGAATCAATAAAAATCTATAAAACCATGAAAATTCAATTCTTAGGTGCCGCACGAGAGGTTACAGGCAGCAAACACCTGATAACTACAGATGATGGCAAACGCATTTTGTTGGATTGCGGCATGTTTCAGGGTAAAGGTCTCGAAACAGATGCCATGAACCGCAATCTGGGGTTCGACCCTGAAAGTATTAACTACCTGATTTTATCACATGCTCATATCGACCATTCAGGCTTAATTCCGTATATGTACAAGCAGGGCTTTCGGGGTTCTGTAATCTGTACAAGTGCCACCAGGGATTTATGCTCGGTAATGTTGCCCGACAGCGGCCATATCCAGGAATTAGACGTGAAATGGTTTAATAAAAAACGTGCCCGTCAGGGATTACCGGTAGTTTCTCCTATATACAGCGTTGAAGATGCGGAAAAATCACTTGGCTTGTTCATCAGCGTGGAATACAACCGTCGCTTTTATATCAATGATAAAATCAATGTGAAGTTTACCAATTCAGGACACATGTTAGGAAGTGCTGTTGTGAACCTGGAAATCACAGAAAATGGTCAGAAAAAACGAATTGCCTATACTGGTGATATCGGCCGGCTGCACAACAAGCTGTTAAAATCACCGGCTGTTTTTCCTCAATGTGATTATCTGATTACCGAATCAACTTACGGAAATCGTTTGCACGCAGCAGAGCAGGAAATGGAAGAGAATCTGCTCCGTATTGTACATGAAACCTGTGTGGATAAAAAAGGAAAATTGATTATTCCGTCCTTTTCAGTTGGAAGAACACAAGAAGTCGTTTTTCAACTGAATAATTTCTACAATGCAGGAAAATTACCTAAAATTGAGGTGTTTGTGGATAGTCCGCTTTCGGTCAATGCAACAGAAATTTTCAGAATGCATACTGAAACAATGAATGATGAGGTCAAAGCAGTATTGAAATATGATGAAGATCCTTTTGGATTTAATTCACTTCGTTACATCAAGAATGTCGAGGAATCGAAAGCCTTGAATAGTTACGATAAGCCCTGCATTATTATTTCTGCATCTGGAATGGCCGAAGCAGGTCGTATCAAACATCACATTGCCAACAATATAGCAAATCCGGCCAATACGATACTGATTATCGGATATTGTTCCCCAACATCCTTAGGCGCCCGGATTCAGCAACCTGGTTTGAAGGAAATTTCCATTTTTGGTGAAATTCATCCGGTTAATGCAACTGTAGAAAGAATTGAAGCCTTTTCCGGACACGGTGATTACAGTGAAATGATTGAGTTTCTGAGTTGCCAGGATCAGGAAGAAATCCGGCAAATATTTTTAGTTCACGGAGAGTACGAAGCCCAACAATTTTATCAAGAACAACTTGAAATAGAAGGATTCAGAGGAATCGAGATTCCAAAAGCGGGAGAGGAGTTTGATATTTAGTTAGTGGTTAGTTATGACCTTAGACTCTTAAACTCTTAAATGATTGCTTTTGTGTTTCCTTGATCTTCCTTTTGTGGTTTATAACTAGACTGAAACTCCTTTAAGTAAAACGGCTCAAAATACGCCACATCTTCGAATTGCTGTTGCTGAAACTTTTTCAGGGCTGGTTCTATCATATTTTCAGCCAATGGATGTATGTCGTCAATGAAAATTGCATGGGGTGAATTGATAACATACTTGCATTTAGCTGCTCCGCTACCGAAGAAATAAAGTTGACTGTTTTCTAACCATGTGGTATATGATTGCTCATTGATAATGCTGGCCGCTGTGTCTCTGACAATTCTCCGGTTATTATCAAAGAGGGCATCATATACTTCCATTCTGCGGGCATCAATCATCGGGACAAATAAACCATGCTTATCTGCTGCGAGTGTTTTTTGAGCTGCGATGGTCATGATTTCCAATGTACTGACACTGATGAGCGGAATGTTGAGTCCGTAGCACAAACCTTTTGCTGTAGAAACACCGATACGTAAGCCAGTGTATGAGCCCGGACCGCTACTCACTGCAACTGCATCTAATTTCTTGCCGGATTCCTTTAATAAATCCAGTGCATCCTGAATAAACAAACTCAGCAATGCAGCGTGATTCATGCCATCGTAATTCGACTGTTGAAAGATAAATTTTTCCTGTTCGCTCAAAACGACTGAACAAACATGGGTAGAAGTTTCAATATGCAGGATTACCATCAGTATATTAAGATATTTTTTGTAATTAAGTCACGCAAAATTACAATAATTTAGTTTATTAATTCTACCTTTGCAAGAATTAATAAAGTTTAAACAGAATTTTATGGATAGATTGCGTTTTCAGAGTTTTGCAAGCGGCAGCAGTGGAAATTGCTATTTTATCGGAAATGCTTCTTGCGGAATTTTGATTGATGCAGGAATAGGGGTGAGGACAATCAGGAAAAATCTCAGAGCACTGGGACTCGACTTTCAACATATTTGGGGTGTGTTTGTAACACATGATCATGCCGACCATATCCGTGCGGTAGGCTCGCTGGGCGAAATCCATCATGTACCGGTTTATGCCACCCGAGAAATTCACGAAGGCATCAATAATAGTTATTGTGTAACTGAGAAATTGAACGGGAGTAGAAGGTTTATCGAAAAAAATAAAACCATCGAAATAGCTGGTTTTAATATTACGGCTTTTCAGGTATCTCATGATGCCACGGACAGTGTAGGTTACACGGTTGAGTACCATGGTAAAAGGTTTACATTTGCTACCGATCAGGGCTATGTTTGCGAAGAAGCGTCTCATCACCTGAGAAAGGCAAATTACATGGTTTTTGAAGCTAATTACGATGAAAGTATGCTTTCTACAGGACCTTATCCTGCCGATTTAAAACGAAGAATCAGATCCAATACCGGTCACCTGAGCAATAATCAAACAGGAGAATTTCTGGCGGAAAACTATCAGGAGCATTTGGAAGCTGTTTTTCTTTGTCATTTGAGTAAGGAAAATAATCATCCGGATGTTGCGTTTACTACAGTGAAAAGCTATTTGGAGAAGAAAAACATCCGGGTTGGAAAAGATTTGAAATTGATTACCCTGGAAAGATTTGCTCCGACAGAGTTGTTTGTGTTTGATTGATAGTTTTTTAGTGAATAGCGTATAGCGGAAAATGGGAAACATAGGGGCGCAATGCTTATGCCCTAAAACTACCAGACAAAATAGTAAATCGTAAATAAGTAAATCGTAAATATACACTTATGTCCCCAAATCTTGTCATTATCCCTACTTACAACGAGAAGGAGAATATTGAAAATATTATCCGGGCTGTGTTTGCTCAGGAAGTTGTATTTGAACTGCTGATTATCGATGACGGTTCTCCGGATGGTACTGCCAACATTGTAAAACAGTTACAAAAAGAATTCCCGGACACACTGCATATCCTCGAAAGGAAAGGAAAGCTCGGACTTGGAACAGCTTATATTGCCGGGTTCAAATGGGCACTGGAACGAAAATATGACTACGTTTTCGAGATGGATGCCGATTTTTCACACAATCCGAATGACTTGGTAAAATTGTATAAAGCCTGTAGCCAGGATGGCGCTGATGTGGCTATCGGTTCGCGCTACGTGAGTGGTGTCAACGTTGTTAACTGGCCGATTGGCAGGGTGCTCATGTCGTACTTCGCCTCCAAGTACGTGCGTTTTATCCTGGGTATGAAAATAGCGGATACAACTGCCGGATTCAAATGTTATAAAAGAGAAGTGCTGGAAACCATCGAACTGGATAAGATTCGTTTTAAAGGATATGCTTTTCAGATCGAAATGAAATTCACAGCGTATAAATGTGGATTTAAACTGGTGGAAGTGCCCATCATTTTTATAAACAGAGAACTGGGTACCTCTAAAATGAGTGGTGGCATTTTCGGCGAAGCATTTCTGGGTGTGGTTCAGTTAAAATTGGAAAGCTGGATGAGGAAATACCCCAAACGTAATGTGTAATGTAGGGGCGTAACACTTGCACCCAATAATGAATAGCGGAAAACGGAGAACGGAGGGCGAATTAAATGCGCCCTAAAACAACCAGTCAAAATTGTAAATTATAAATGTCAAAATTGTAAATAACAAACCGTGTTATTAATCAAAAATGCAACCATCTTCAATGATGGGAAATGTTTCACAGGTTCTGTCTTGCTTGACGGAGAAATAATAAGCGCTGTTTTTCAGGAAGGCGCTGTCCCTGAGAATATATATATTAATGAGGTGATAGATGCAACCGGACTGTGGCTAATTCCGGGTGTTATAGATGACCAGGTTCATTTCCGGGAACCGGGATTGACTCATAAAGCCGATATTGCAACAGAATCGATGGCAGCAGTTGCCGGTGGGGTGACTTCTTTCATGGATATGCCCAATACCATGCCGCTGACAACCACCATTGATACACTAGAAGATAAATACCGGATTGGTGCTGAGAAATCGGTGGCTAATTATTCCTTTTACATGGGTGCCACTAATGACAATATTGAGGAACTCAGGAAGGTCAACCCTGCTGAGGTATGTGGGGTAAAGGTGTTTATGGGTTCATCTACAGGCAATATGTTGGTGGATAACCGAGAGACTCTGAGTCGTATTTTTGCTGAAATCCCGATGTTGATAGCTACCCATTGTGAAGACGAAGCGACTATACAAGCAAATAAAGCCAGATTTAAAGCGCAGTACGGTGATGATTTGCCGATTCGTTTTCATCCGCTGATACGGGATGCAGAAGCTTGTTATAAATCTTCGTCATTTGCAGTAGAACTGGCCACTAAATATAATGCCCGATTGCATGTGCTACATTTATCTACTGCACGCGAAATGGCTTTGTTCAGTAATAAATTGCCGCTGAAAGAGAAGAAAATTACGGCTGAAGTGTGTGTGCATCACCTGTGGTTCTCAGATCAGGATTATGAGCAGTATGGAAACCGAATCAAATGGAATCCTGCTGTCAAAAGTGAAAACGACAGATTTAAGCTTATCGAAGCGCTGAATCAGGATTTGATTGACGTGGTGGCTACCGACCACGCACCTCATTTGTTGAGAGAAAAGGAGGGTAATTGTCTGAAAGCAGCTTCCGGAGGACCATTGGTTCAGTTCTCACTGCCCGCCATGCTGGAACTGGCGGCTAAAGGGCATTTTACAGTTGAACAGGTAGTTACCAAAATGTGTCATGCGCCTGCCGATTTATTCAGAATACAAAAACGAGGATATATTCAGCCGGGTTTTTATGCAGACTTGGTCTTGATAAACCCCGCTAAATCAATGCAGGTTACCGCTGATATTGTTTTGTCGAAATGTGGTTGGTCGCCATTTGAAGGCACGACTCTTAATCATGTCGTGGAAAAAACCTGGGTGAATGGCTTGTTAGCTTATAATGAAGGTAAGGTGAATACAACTGTTCGGGGTAAAAGACTTATGTTTAATAAATACTGATGATGAAAAACAGATTCTTCTTTCCGGTTTTGTTGACTATTGTACTACTGTCTTGTCAGCAGCCTGCCTCCAAAAACAAGGATTATACGAAAAACAGCGGGAAAATCCACGGGACATTTTACCATGCTACCTATTTACATCCCGAAGGAAAAGACTTACAACCTGAAATTGAAGCGAAAATGCGTGAATTCGAACTTTCACTGTCAACTTTCAATCCTAATTCAATTATCTCCAGAATCAACAATAATGATGACAGCGTAACTGTAGATGATTATTTTATAACCATGTACCGGGAAGCCCGTCAGATTTCCGAACATACAGGTGGTGCATTTGACATCACAGTAGCTCCGCTGGTAAATGCCTGGGGCTTTGGCTTCGGAGATCAGGAAAGAAAAGAACTGCCGGATGTAAAATCTATTTTACCCTATATCGGTTACCAGAAAATCAGCCTTGAAAACAACCGGCTTATTAAATCAGACAAGCGTATCATGTTGGACGCAAGCGCCATTGCCAAGGGACAATCATCAGATGTAATCGGAAAACTCCTGGAGTCTTATGGTTGTGAGAATTACATGGTCGAGATTGGAGGAGAAATTGCCTGTAAAGGATTAAATCCCAAGGGTAAAAAATGGCAAATCGGAATTGATAAGCCGACCGAAGAGATTTTCGAAGAACAAAGAGAATTACAAATCGTGCTGGGTATAACCGATTGTGGAATGGCTACTTCAGGCAATTATCGCCAGTTTTATTATAAAGATGGGAAAAAATATGCCCATACCATCAATCCGGTAACTGGTTATCCTGTTAACCACAATTTATTAAGTGCCACCGTTATAGCTGCCTCATCCATGCGTGCAGATGCTTTTGCAACAGCTTTCATGGTGCTGGGTGTCGATAGTAGCCTGGCCGTGTGTCGCCGTATTCCCGATATCGAATGTTATCTGATTTATGCGGATGAAGCAGGAAACTATCAGGTTAGCTATTCTGAAGGCTTTGAGAAATACTTCAATGAATAATGTGAAAAAATTTTATTATTACATTTAAATTACTTACTTTTGCAGTCCAATTTTCTTATGAAGAAATACTTAGCCATCATAGTTGTTGTATTTGCCGCAATTTCATGCAGTGAATATCAGAACATACTGAAAAGTACCGATCCTGAATTGAAGTATAGCAAAGCTGTGGAATATTTTGAAAAAAATGATTTCATGCGTGCTTCTACTTTGTTTGATGAGGTTTCCAGGTACTTTAGGGGAACCGAACGTTCAGAACAGGTGTTAAACTATCTGGCCAAATCATATATGGGGCAGAAGGATTATTTCACCGCAAGTGAATATTACAAAACTTACGTGAAAACTTATCCGAAGGGCACCTATATTACCGAAGCCCGTTTTATGATTGGATATTGTTATTATCTGGATTCTCCGGATGCCAGACTCGATCAAACGGCTACCCGTGATGCAATCAATGCTTTTCAGGAATTCCTCGATATCCATCCGGACAGTGAAAGGGTTCCCGAAGTAAATAAGTTGCTGGATGAACTGAAAAGTAAGTTGGCTTATAAAGAGCTATTAAGCGCCAGACTGTATTATAATTTGGGTAATTACCTGGGTAATAATTATATTTCGGCTATTATTGTGGCACAGAACGCCCTGAAAAATTATCCTGCCAATTCGAACAGAGAAGAATTGTCATACATTATTCTTCAGTCGAAGTACGAACAGGCTGTTCAAAGTGTGGAAGAAAAGAAAATTGAGCGTTACAGGGACACCATTGATGAATATTACAATTATATCAATGAATTTCCTACCGGTAAATACAAAAGAGAAGCAGAACGAATTTATGCTGATGCAAAAAAAATAGTAAAAGATTAAAAAACAACTATATGGATTTCAAAAAAGTAAATGCTCCTACAACAACGGTTTCCCGCGATATGAATGCTCTGAGCGAGGAAATAGGTAATGTGTATGAAACTGTGATGGTTATAGCCAAAAGAGCAAATCAAATCAGTGCAGAAATTAAATCTGAGATTGATAAAAAATTACAGGACTTCGGCAACTCCTCAGAAAACATAGAAGAAGTGTTTGAAAACCGTGAACAAATTGAGATTTCACGCTATTTTGAAAAACTACCGAAACCGGTATTGTTGGCAACTCAAGAGTTTATTGAAGGAAAAGTATATTACAGAAATCCATTGAAGGATAAGCTGAAATAATTTATCTTCGAACGATTTGAAAGTCACAAGGCATGTTCTGTTTTGAACATTCTTTGTGACTTTTGTTTTTTTTCAGATTTTAATCTGATTTCTTTTTGTATTTTTGTGGAGCGTGAAAAGATTAACACAAATAAAACAATTATGCTAAGCGGAAAAAAAATCATATTAGGTGTTACAGGAGGCATTGCTGCCTATAAATCAGCACAGATTATTCGTTTATTAGTACAAAGAGGAGCAGAAGTAAAGGTAGTCATGACACCACTCGCAAAAGAGTTTATTTCGCCGCTTACTATGGCAACACTATCAAAAAATCCGATATTGGTTGATTTTTTCGACCCTGAAAATGGAAGCTGGAATAGTCATGTTGATCTGGGTACCTGGGCGGATGCTCTGTTGATTGCGCCGGCAACTGCAAATACCCTGGCTAAAATGGCTACAGGAATAGCCGACAATCTGCTTTTAACAACCTACCTGTCGGCAAGGTGCCCGGTGTTTATCGCACCTGCCATGGATCTGGATATGTTTGCACACCCGACTACCAAACAAAACCTCAGCACGCTGAAATCGTTTGGCAACTATGTGATTGAACCTACAGTCGGAGAGCTGGCGAGTGGATTGGAAGGGAAGGGGAGAATGGAGGAACCCGAAAATATTATACGTCAACTGAATGATTTTTTCTATCCGAAAGATATGCAGGGCAAAAAAGTTCTGATTACAGCCGGACCCACATACGAAAAGATAGATCCGGTACGTTTTATTGGAAATTATTCTTCTGGAAAAATGGGGTTTGCACTGGCTGAGAATTGTGCCAGACGCGGTGCGGAAGTCACGCTGGTTTGTGGACCTGTTAGTCTGAGTACACCCTATAAAAATATCGAGAGAATCAATGTCGAATCGGCGCAAGAAATGCATAAAGTGGTGATGAGCCGGTTTGAACAGGTTGATGGAGCAATACTTTGTGCTGCAGTAGCAGACTTCACGCCGGTTTCGCCATTGGAAACTAAAATGAAACGTGGAAAAGAAAACCTCGTTATTGAATTGAAACCATCGGTTGATATTGCGGCAGAAATAGGAAAAATTAAACGACACGAACAGTTTGTTGTAGGTTTCGCGTTGGAAACAAACGATGAAGAAACCAATGCCATCAGCAAAATGGAACGTAAGAATTTTGATTTTATCGTGCTGAATTCATTGCGCGATCCCAATTCTGGTTTTGGTTTCGATACGAATAAAGTGACAATTTTACATCGGTCGGGGTTGAAAAAAGAGTTTGAGCTGAAAAGTAAACTGGACGTGGCGGATGATATCGTAAAAGAGATTAATACACTGATATTTTGACATACAAAATGTTTATTTTCAACATTATTGGTCACATAATTATAGATTTGATTTTTACTAATGTGACTAATGTGGTTAATTATTATTGATCTGAAGATTAAATTGATATAATGTGTTTGTGTAGAACGATTTAGTATGAGATTTTTGTTGCTCGTAGTTTTCATATTTTTCTCAATTTTCATTCCGGCACAGGAACTGAACTGTAATCTGAAAATAAACTCAGATATGATTCAGGGCTCTAATAAATCCGTATTCGCCACACTTGAGAAATCGGTATCCGACTTTATTAACAACAGGAAGTGGACTGAACTGTCTTATGCGCCTGATGAGCGGATTGAATGTAATATGAATATTATTGTATCCAAGGTAGAAGATGATGTTTTTACAGCAGAAATTCAGATACAATCGAGACGGCCGGTGTTTAATTCATCTTATAATACTACTTTATTCAATTTCAGGGATAATGCCTTTGTATTTAATTACAAAGAATTCGAAGTGCTTGAATTCAATGAAAATTCGATTACGTCGAATCTGACGGCAGTGCTGACTTACTATGTCTACCTCATCATCGGTTATGACATGGATTCTTATTCCCGACTGGGCGGTACTCCTTATTTTCAGGCTGCAGAACGCATCGTAAACAATGCACAATCGCTGGATATGCCGGGTTGGCGTGCCTTTGAAAGCACCCGTAACCGATATGCTCTGATCAACAATCTCACAGATGAAGCATTTAAAAAATACAGAAATTTTTTTTATGAATATCACCGGCTGGGACTGGATGAAATGAGTATCAACATGGTAAATGCCCGTGCCCGTATTAATGCCGGACTATCCGTTCTGAGAGAAACGAATCGTGCAAGACCTTCGGCAGTAGCCATCACATCTTTCCTCGATGCCAAAACTGAAGAGTTGATTAATATCTTCAAAAGGGCAACCGATCAGGAGAAAAAGAATATGATTGAAGTTTTGTCAGATATCAATCCAACTCAGTCGGAAAGATATGAATCTATTCTGAAATAGCATCTTATGTTGAAATCTATATTTATCTCTAATTACGCTTTAATTTCAACGCTGGAAATTAATTTTCAGCCGGGGTTATCGGTGCTGACAGGAGAAACCGGAGCGGGTAAATCCATCATACTGGGGGCTCTGTCGCTTATATTGGGACAACGGGCTGATAATAAATCCATCAAGAAAGAAGAAGATAAATGTGTGGTGGAAGCGGTATTCGATATTTCGGCCTATAAACACCTGGATGATTTTTTTGAAACAAATGAGCTTGACCATGATGTATACCATTGCATCATTCGCAGGGAACTTACAGCAAATGGAAAATCAAGGGCGTTTATCAATGATACGCCAGTTGCTTTGACTGTATTACGCGATTTAACTTCCCGTTTGATAGATATTCATTCCCAACATGAAAATCTTTTGTTGTCGAATGCAAGCTATCAGTTGGAAGTATTGGATACGGTTGCCCGGAACAATGAATTGCTGCAGGAATACCGCGAATCCTATCTTGTATGGAAAGCCGATGAGAAAACCCTGGAGAAACTGAAAGCGGACAGTGCAAAAGCAGCTTCTGAGACTGATTTCATTCGCTTTCAGTTTAACCAGTTGCAGGAAGCTAAACTTATTCCTGATGAACAACAAGAACTTGAAGCTGAACAAGAAACACTGAGTCATATAGAGGAAATAAAAACCGAGCTAAACAAGATAACAGGTCTACTGGATGGAGAGCAAGGGAGTTTGCTACAACTCAAAGAATCAGTGGCTGCTATGTCGAAGATAGCTAAGTTTGTCACCGAAGGCGATACAAAATTAGAAAGAATACAGGCTGCTTATATCGATTTAAAAGATTTGACACAAGAACTTATTCTGTTGCAGGAGAGCCTGGATTATAATCCTGCCCGACTGGAAGAAACAGAAAATCGGTTAAGTGAATTGTATTCGCTGATGCAGAAATTCAAAGTCAATTCAGTTGAAGCATTGATTGAGAAAAGAGATAGTTTTGGTACTCAATTACAACACATTGACTCTTTTGAAGAAGAAATTGATCGACTTGAGAAAAAACTGGCAGCGTCCTTTACTCACTTACAAAAGTACGCTTTATTACTGACGGAAAGCAGAACTTCACAAATAGCCACTGTTGAACAATACATGATTCAACAACTATCTCAATTGGGTATGCCCAATATTCAGTTTAAAATCAGGCTGATACCAATTCAACAGTATACCGAGAACGGTATCGATCAGGTTGAATTTCTTTTCTCAGCCAACAAAAACCGGGAAATGCAGCGAGTCGAAGAAATCGCCTCAGGTGGTGAGATTTCACGTTTGATGCTGGCAATTAAATCTCTGATAGCCGGTAGATCCGACTTGCCAACCATTATATTTGATGAAATTGATACCGGAGTTTCCGGTGAGATAGCCCACCGTATGGGTGAAATCATGCTTCAAATGAGCCGCACCATGCAAGTGATTACCATTACACACTTACCTCAGATTGCAGCGAAAGGCGAACATCATTTCAGGGTCTATAAAGATGATTCCGGTCAACAAACAGAAACCTATATTCAACGACTATCGGCTACCGAAAGAGTCGATGAAATAGCCACCATGCTTAGCGGTAAAGTGCGTGGTGAAGCAGCAATTCAGAATGCAAGGGAACTGTTGAGTAATGGATAAAATAAACGGAGAACGAAAAGCGAATAGCTAATAATGAATTTTAAACCCTTAAACTAATATTACTAATTACTAATCACTAATCACCAACTTAAGATTCATTTCCAAAATCCGCTTCGTTTCATTCGTTACTTTAACCCGCTCGTCAATTCTCAATCCTACCACCCACACGATTTGATTATCAGAGAGTACAACATAGATATTTTCTTTGTCGAAGCGATTGATTTTTAAATCAATAAGGAAATCGCTTAATTTTTTTTTGCCTTTCATACCAAGGGGATAAAAGTAATCAGCTTCCTGCCATTTACGGATTCGCAAGGGTAGGGTGACCTTATCGGCATCAAGGTGGACTGTTTGATTGTCGGTTGATAACTTGAAAGTGATGTCTTTCTCAAAAATGCGGATATTAAACTTGTTTTCAACAGTTGAGTTTGATTGATGATTATCCGAATGAATGACATGAGGGCGAACAATGAGTCTGTTCCTATCTTTCAGCAGAGAATGTGTTCCGGAGTAGAACTGCCTGCCGGGTTCTGCTTGTAAACTCCTCGTAATCTGACCTATCTGATCCCGGTTAAAACCATATTCTTTAAGTAATTCGAATAAAATAGTAGAATACTCCTCGTATTGAATCAATTTAAAATAATCAACCGACAGGCTTGCGTCAGAAAACTGAACAACATCACCGCGAATGGCAGCTATTTCCTGTTGATAAACTTTATAGGCTCCTTGCAGGTTTTCAATCGTTTCTTTACAGCTATTCCGGAAAGCCGGATTGATTTCTTCCAACAAAGGAATGATGACATGCCTGAACTTATTCCGTAGAATGTCGGTGGAAGCGTTCGATGAGTCTTCAACATATTCCAGCTGGTTTTTTCCGATATATTGCTTTATCTCCAAACGCGAAGAGGATAGCAAAGGACGAACTATCTTCCTGTTTCGCACCGGCATGCCGGTCAAACCCTTCAGTCCTGTTCCACGGGTTAAATTGAGCAATACGGTCTCTATATTATCATCGAGGTGGTGGCCTGTCGCAATGGCTTGTGCTTTGTATTCCACACTGATTTTTTCAAACCAATCATACCGTAATTCCCTTGCCGCCATTTCAACAGAGATACCCTTTTCCTTAGCATAATTATTTGTCTGAAAATCAACACACAGAAACGGAATATTTAGCTTATTTGATAGCATGCGAACAAACTCCTGATCACGCATTGATTCTAACGTTCGCAGGTGAAAATTACAATGTGCAGCCAGACACTGATAACCTGATTTCAACAGGATATCAAGCAAAACAACGGAATCGCTTCCCCCGCTCAAACCTACGATTACCGGTCCTTTTTCAGGCGATAATAATTGGTTTTCCCGTATGAAATTTTGTACTTTTTGCAGCATGAATCATTTAGCTTTAACATGAAACAACCATGAACTAGCATCCGGCAAAGATAATGATTCATCCGCGCATTCACAAAGCCAATTTTCAGCAATTTGTATTATCTTTGGATCTGAAATAAAAAGCATGCTTACTTATGAGTCAATTTTTTCAGGAATTAGTGAGAAAACGCCAAAGCGACCGGGCTTACACCGATAAGCCGGTTGAGCCGGAGAAAATAGAACGTGTATTAGAAGCAGCGCGAATGGCGCCTTCAGCCTGTAATGCACAGCCGTGGAAAATGATCATAGTGACTGACCCGGAAAAAAGATTGCAAATAGCGGATGCATGTACAAGTAAAACGTTAAGTATGAATCATTTCAGCAAGCAGGCCCCGGTACAAATCGTGCTTGTTGAGGAAAACGCCAATTTTACCTCGAAGTTTGGTAGTATGGTTAAACAAATCCATTATCCACACCTCGATTTGGGTATCGTGGCAGCTCATATTTGTCTTGCTGCCGCTGATGAAGGACTTGGCACCTGCATGTTAGGTTGGCTGAATGAAAAAAAAATCAGAACAATACTGGATATTCCGGGAAATAAAAAAGTGATGTTGGTAATACTACTAGGCTATTCAGCCCAGGAAACCAGAGAGAAGAAAAGAAAAAAAATAAAAGAAGTTGTCAGTTGGGAGAAATACTGATTATAACTTTTTTTATAATATACAAATGTGGCAAAAAACAGCTGATATCAACTATTTTCTGCCACATTATCTGAATTATCAGAACCTAAGACCGATGGTTCCAATTATGTTTATGTTGCTCGTAGTTACATTTCCGGGTACATTTGCACGATTTGCTGCTAATTTGCTGGAATTGTAAGCATAAAATTTTTCGTCGTAGACTTTATTCATTACAGCCAGATCAACATACCAGTTTGATTCACGATATCCCAAACCGGCTGTTAAAAATTGTGTGTTTCCACTAGGGACAAAGTATTCAACATCAGTTCTGATGGTATTGGGATTAAACTCTTTCCCTAACTTACCTGAAGTTGCCGGACTTGCAAAAGCATACCCTGCACGAATTGAAAAATGATCAGTTAACTTATATTCACCTCCAATTTTGACCATTGTCTGTTTGTTAAACAAAACTTTGATGCTGTCATTTTCATAACTATGGTTGAAAGTACTGTTGTTCATATCCATAAACTTTGAACCCGAATTCAGACTGGTTACATATTCAATTCCGATAACTGCCTTTTTGCCAAGAATAAATGAACCACTGAGATTATAGGTAAAAGGTCCTTGTAACTTATAATTATTATCACCCTCCGGAGTCATCTCTTTGTCATTGATGGCTCCACTTTGTGTTTGATAACCATACTTTAAATCAGCGTAGTGATAATCCTTTACTGAAAACACGATCGGAGTTTGAATGGATATGCCCAATCTCAAATAGTCAAGTGGTGCATATATGGTACCTAGTTTTAACCCAAGACCTGTTGCATCAGATCTGAAAGTGTTTAACAAGGACAAATAACCATCCATTGAGAAAGTTTCATTGTATTCTGTTTCAGAATAGTAATTGAGATCATAAAAATTCAGTGTTGCACCCAAAAACAATCTGTTATTAAAATTTCCCGACCATCCTATTGAAAACTCATTCAGGTAACCCTGTTCCCGCAATGTATAATAAGGTGAAACGGTTTCATTAGGCAACAGAACTGATTCCCAAATATTATTTACAGTGTCAACCTCGGTTATTAATCCGGCATTTGCTGCCAATACTGACATCCAGGGAATTGATGTATTACCATAAGGATTATATCCGCTTGCTTCATATAAATTATACCCTGAAATTCCTTCCGAAAAATAGGCCAGGTAATCAATAAGAGATGATGAAGCTCCACTTCCTCCGTTGATTCTGGTACTTCTGTCAAAATTCTTTAACCTGTTAAATGAAAATGAAAAATTGGAGTGTACCAGGTTTGTACTTGAATAGGTTGAAACAGGAATAGCTAATACATAAGACAAATTATTAAAGACGGGGTTGTATAAACCTTCTATCGTGGTACTTCCGTTTCTCCAATTTGAAGTAATTTCCTGTGTGTTAATACCTAATGTAGCCGTTAACTCTGATTTTCTATAAATGCCCAAACCTGCCGGATTATCTTTTATTGCAGACGGATCTCCACCCAATGCACCGAATGCTCCTGCCATGGAAGTATAACGTGCCGTACCATTTATATCCGGTTGTATGAATTTCAGTGCATCAAACTCTGACTGTCCTATTGCGATACCGGTAGCTGTTAATGTTACGGCAATGATTGATAATATCCTTTTCATAATGTTCAATATGAGTAAGTTACTAATTTATTTTATACCTTGAATATATATCGCACCTTTATCTTCTTCCTCCACTGCTGCCACCTGAACTTCTTGAACTGCCTGACGAGCTGGAACCGGAATAAGAAGATCCGGAACTGGAGCGGGAAGTTGAAGATGAAGATGGACTGGTATAAGAAGGCGTACTGTATGTTTGTGTCCTCGAAGGACTGGATGAACGTACAGAAGGAGACGAATGATTTTCGCTTCTTGATGATGGTATATAGGTATTTCTGTCTCTTGTCGATGTACCTGTGCCCGTTCTTACTGTGGAACTATTTCGGTTAACTGTAGTAGCAGGCGTAGATCGCGTTTGGGTACTTCTGTTTATTGTTGTCGCAGGTGCTGACCGCGTTACTTGCGTATTTCTGTTTACAACAGCCTCTGTAGCGCCTCTCGAAACAGAATTGTTATCTCTGATGATGGTTGCAGGCGTTCTATTGTCTCTGCTATACAAATCAACATTATTTACTGTTCTGGTACGCGTATCAATACCGCTATTACGAATTGTATTGGTTGTCCTCGTAAGCGTCACGTCAGATGAATTTCTGATTGCACTTCTTGAATCCATTGATCTGTTTACAATACTACCAGACTCACTTGCTACTCTTTTTCTTTCATTGGTCACAACTGAGCCTCTGTTTACAGCAGGACTGTAATTTCCACCTGCAATCCGGGTATTCATACTACCGCCTGATCCTCCTCTGGTACCACTGTAGTATTCTTTCCTGCGGTTAGCTTCATTGTAATTCTGATTACGTGAAGTTATAATGGTATTACTCCAGTAGGGATAGTGATTCCAGTGATTGTAACCATGGTAATAGGGATACCCCCAACCTCCGTAATAACCCGGATAATAGTAACTTCCCCAACCTCCGTAATACCCGCCATAGTAACCGCCATAATATCCATAATTCCAGGGATATCCATAACTCCAACTGTTGTAATAAGCATAGGGACTACCATACCAACTGTTTCTCCAATACCAGCTATTGTAGCTGTAAGGTCTCCAGAAATAATTATCCCAGAACGGATTTGTCCAGGTTGGTGTTACCCAGGCATAGGAACCGTCAACGTATACATTCCAGTAATTGTCATCCAAAAAATAAATATCAGTATATTGAGGGTCTGAAATATGAATGGTGAATTTAGGATTATGGAACCTGCGGATACGCTCTGCATATTCGTATTCTGTTTTGCTCCCCTTGAAATCGTTCAAATAATATCCATCATCTTCAGCAGCTGAATCTGCTTCTTCAGCCAAAGCAATGCTGTCATTCATTTGAGATAACAGATAAACTGTGTCTTTGTCGATAATCAGTGATTTATTTTTTTTTGTATCGATGTAAATAATTTCCTTAGCCCCATTCTTATAATTTGGCTTTGCTGATTTGATTTTTTCAGTTGTCAAAGCCTTATTGGCATCGCTGGGCTTAAAATAAATATCGTCAACTATATCCTGAGCCGGCAGGCACGTAACCACGCTGATCAATAATACGAAGATTGAAATAGTTGTTTTCATAATTTTTCCTCCCTTATATTTGAATGTCTTATTTTTTTAACTGTTTGTAAATTGACTATTCAGCATAAAGAACATATCAATAATTATACCAATAAGCGTTAAATATTGATTTGATCAGATTTCTTTTTTGAACAAATTAGCGTACTTTTGTATGCAAAACTAATAATTAAATGGAATAACCATGAATTATCTCGAATTTAAACTGATTTTTTTGCCTAATGAAGACTATGTTGCCGATTTATTGGCAGCTGAACTTGGAAATATCGGATTTGAAAGTTTTGAAAGAACAGATGAGGGAATCATTGCCTTTATTGATAGTGGTTCTTTCAATGAAACTGATTTTTCAAACATGCTGGATGGCTTTGAATATGCTGAAAGTATTCGATTTGAATCCCGTGAAATAGAACAAATCAATTGGAATGAAGAATGGGAGAAACATTTTTTTGAACCGATTATTATTGGCGATGAATGTTTGATTCACAGTTCATTTCACAAAAATCTACCTGTTGCGAAGTACGACATTGTAATAGACCCTAAAATGTCATTCGGAACAGGACATCATGAAACCACGAGTCTGATGATTGGCGAAATCCTGCAGATGAACCTACATGGAAAAACAGTTCTCGACATGGGATGTGGTACAGCTGTTTTAGCAATCCTGGCTGCTCTGAAAGGAGCAAAGCATGTAACTGCAATCGATATTGATACCTGGTGTGTTGAAAATTCCATCGAAAACATACACAAAAACAATGTACCTGAAATTGAAGTAATGCTTGGTGATGCAAATTTGTTATCCGGCAAATACTTTAATATCATTATAGCCAATATTAATCGCAATATTTTACTAAATGATATAAAAAAATACGCCGCCTGTTTGAATGCAGGCGACGCGTTGTACATGAGTGGTTTCTATGTCGAAGACATTCCGGTAATTGAGCAGGAAGCTGCCAAATATCATTTTACCTTGGAATCCTATAAAGAGAAAAACAACTGGGCGGTTGTAAAAATGACTAAAACGCGGTAATCAAATCCATACCGACATGAATGGCTTTTTCATTCATAGGTAATAAATGGTGGTGCCGCGATGGCAATGTTTTTTTCAGTCCGGATAATACGTTTTGAATTTCGACAATCGGTCTTACTTTCAACAATCCTCCCAGAATAATCATATTGATGGTTTTGGTTGCATTATTGGCATAAGCATATTCTGTAGCATCGATTCTGTAAATGTTAATGTCCTTCCTGACCGGAAATGTTTTCATTCCGTTTCCATCAAAAATTAATGTACCTCCCGGTTTCACTAGCTTTTCAAATCTATCGAGAGAGGGTTGATTCAGCACAATGGCTGTGTCGTAAGTGTTTAACACCGGCGAACTGATTCTTTCATCACTGAGGATCACGGTGACATTGGCTGTACCTCCGCGTTGTTCAGGACCATAAGAGGGCATCCAGCTGACTTCTTTTCCCTGCACCAATCCCGAATA
>JARKQF010000069.1 GCA_029973975.1 Paludibacter sp. | reverse complement strand
TTTTGTGGTTTATTCATTTTCAGAATATACTCTCCCGTCCAGCTTCGGATCAATCTTCCTCCCCGCTTCACTTTCTTTCCGGATATACTCAATCAGCATATCCCGGATTTTGATACCGGTATTGACTCGTTTTACCGCATTTTTCAGCTGTGTCATACCGTCATTTCCTTCCGCGAGGTAATCGTTGGTGGCAACCACATATACCTTATTTTTATCTACAGGAACACCACCGATGGTGACTTCAACTGCTCTCCCTTCGCGAATCCCCATTTTCATACCGGAAACTCCCTCTCCTCCTATGGAGGCAAAGAAATCGAACAGAGATTGCAACTCCTCTCCTCTCACCCACAACAGCACCAACTCATTTTCAAAAGGCATCAACTCGAAGATGCGGGATACGGTAATTTCACCGGCAGGCACCGACGCCCGAAGTCCTTTCAGGTTCACGATGGCAATGTCCACGGGCGACTGGATGGCTGAAACTGCAACCTGCCGGTACACGTCAGCACTGAAATTCGAAAGCAGACTTTCCGGTCCGTGGATTTTCAAATCCTGTACGGCAAAGCCGATTACTTCATTCATTTCTTTCTCAAGCTGAACTTTATAAGGCTCCAGAAACACTTTAAACGATTTATCCGCATATTGCTCTGTTTCCTTATCAAGCGGAATCTTAACTGATTCAGCCTGATAAACCCGCCAGCCAGCTGTATTGCACGATGTCAGCACAAGCAGCACCAGAAAAAAAACTGCAATTCGTTTCATGTGTTCATTCATATTTTTTCATTATCATTGTGCCTGTATTGTTTTTATCTCTCCAATATTAGTTCCGGGATGCAGGTACTCCGAAACATACAACAAATGATCCATTGGCTGGTGTACCTCTGACCTGGCAAGTTTTACCGGCATCATCGCGGTTTGTCCTTCTACCTGAATATCAGCTAACACCTCAAAGGCATCAGGCGCCACCTGCTGCTCTTCTGGCTTGACTAATTTCAACATCAACTGTTTAGCACCCCGTTCAGGAACCATAATCAACTCTTTCAACTGATAAGCTCCGGCAACAGGCACATTGGTCATCAAAACCTTACTCACTCCATCCTGCAATGGACTATTATTAATAAAATAACCGTCGGAGGCATAAAAAAGTTCTATCCATTTTCTTTCTTCCGACCGGTTGGGAATCGCTTTCGCATGATTTTTCTGCAGATAATGAGCCAGTTTATATGCCGCAACCAATGAACCCTGGTAAGTCATGTGCTGATTGGGAGCAATAGTATTTTCAAAACTTTCGGGGGTAAAAGCTGTTGTATCATAGGGCAGTTGCAAATCGAGCCACGATTGTTTATCGCCTATGGTTTTGAGAATTTCGTTTTTGTAAGTTTCATAGCCCTGTACATGCCGGTGATACATAGGCAAGGTGAGCAATACCAGTTCAATTTTTTCTTTTTTACACAAAGCAATGGCCTTTTTCAGATATTTCTTAGCCTCATCTCCCGGTAGTTTTTCAGCATAGTTGTAAGCGACAAATCCCGGCTCATCATATCTTTTTAAAGTGTTTTCTTCCAGTCCCGATGTAAACCGAATATAGCGCCCCAAATACAAACCCTGCTCTCTGGGTGGTTTTTGCCTTCCCAACAGTATGTTTTGTTTCAATTGGGTGGTATCGGTAAAAATAAAGCTGTGATTCCGGATGGTGTTCGACCAAGCCGGCAAGTAATTATCCGACTGAAACAAAACAGGCATCGAAGACAATTTCTGACCCACATCTTTGCGGGCTGCGAAACTTTTAAACTGATCCGACAAGGCGCCGGCTTTCAATTCATGCGATTCATAGTCATACAAAGTAAAAGTTTCGAGAATAACCATTTTAGGCTTTTTAACTTTAACCGCTTCTTTCAAACTGAAATAGGCATCTGTCATGGTAGTTCCGGGAGATGCGAGGATAAAACAGGTTGCTCCCAAAGCATTCGACAGATGTTCGGGATTCACCCCCGTATATAAATGTGAGTTTCCGATCATCACCACATCAACAGGAGCTTTACGAGTCAATTCATAATAAGCATTCCACTTCCGGCGGGTATGATCGTTAGTGTAGTCCGGATTAAAGTATCCCCGGTAATCAGTCCAGGCAACCACACCTATAATCATTACTGAGAACAGGAATACACGCAGCAGAAAATCACGGTGCGTTTTTACTTTTTGCCGTACATCTTTAGCCGGTTTACCTTTTGCCTTATCTACAGGATGTTTTGCCATAATTTAGAACTGAAAATAAATGAAACTGTTGTCGTTACCGGCGCCATAGGCTCCCAGATAAATAATACTTAATGTCAGAAGCAGATATACCCCCCATCTTAACAGGTAATGTCCTGAGTAGAACTTTTCCTGCAGGGTTTCCGACCACCTTTCGGCAATGACTTCATATATCATCATGCCCACGACCAGCCACAAAGCAAAAGTGAACTCTCGGCTGTTGAGTCCAAACTCATACAGCGACTGCACTCCCCCGAAACCTATGTTCTGAAAAACCAGCATTGCATCTCCGAAAGTCTGCGCCCGGAAGAAAATGAGCGATAAGGTCCAACCGGAGAAAACCAATATAGCCGAGAAAAAACGTTTCATTCCGCCGGAAGGTTTTTCTAATTTAAATAATGGATCCAACAGAATTAAGAAAAGTCCGTTGATTAAACCCCAAATTACAAAATTCCAGGAAGCGCCGTGCCACAAACCACTGAGAAAGAATACTACCAGCAAATTCACAATTTTACGGTTTACCCCCTTGCGATTGCCCCCCAGCGGAATATAAATATAATCCTGAAACCAACTCGACAGGGTGATGTGCCAGCGTTTCCAAAATCCTGAAAAGGAAGTTGAGAGATAAGGTCTCCTGAAGTTCGTGGATAATTTAAACCCGAACAAACGGGCTGTCCCAATCGCGATATCAGAATAAGCAGAGAAATCGAGGTACAGCTGGAAAGCAAAAAAGAAAACTCCGGTCAGCATGGCTATCCCTTTCGCCTCCTCTATATTGCCGTAAGTCTGGTTGATAAAAACAGCCAACCGGTCGGCAATCATAATCTTCTTGAACAGGCCGAACAAGATGAACAGCAAACCACTTCGGGCAGCCTGATAGTCAAAATGTTTCACCTCGTCAAACTGTGGAAGCAGATTTTTTGCTCTTTCAATCGGACCGGCAACCAATTGAGGAAAGAAACTCACGAAAGCCAGAAAGTTAATCAGGTTACGAGTCGGCTCCATTTTTTTGAAATATACGTCCAATGTATAACTCAGTGATTGAAAAGTATAAAAACTAATCCCCACAGGCAAAATGATATGCATGGGTGAATAACTGAACTCCTTCCCGAAAAGCGTAAAGGTGGCGATAAAACTTTCAACAAAGAAATTATAGTACTTGAAAAAGCCCAGAAAACCAAGATTCAGCACGAGGCTCAGCACCAGCAGTACCTTTCTTTTATTTTTCTGTTCCGGCTGAGTTGCATGAATTTGCATCGCAAGTATATAATCCATCAGCGAACTGATGAGGATCAGTGACAAAAAACGCCAATCCCAGAAACCGTAAAACACATAACTGGCCGTCAGCAGGAAAAAATTTCTGAGCTTGAGATGCTTTTGAAACAGGAACCAGTAAAGCAGGTAGACCAGTGGGAGGAAAACTGCGAAATCGAATGAGTTGAATAACATAAATCAGGATTATAGTGTAATCAGATTACTCAGGTTTTAAAAATCCACAAATTTAAACATTTCTTTTAAAATTCTTTGTCTATATTTGTGGCAACTCCTGAAATTTATTACTATGATTATCAGTCCTGCATCATACAGGCTTCTTCTCCTTCTGCTGATGACATTGTTGTCAGGGGTCCTTCACGGTCGTGCAGTAAAGGTTGCATCAATTCCCATAGAATTGGCCGGCAGTTACATCATCATCAACACAACCATCAATAATTCAACGCCTTTGCGACTGATGTTTGACACAGGCGTCAGAAATACGATTATTACTGAATTACGTGCGGCAGATTCCGTTGATTTAAAGCCGGGGATACTGAAATCAATACAAGGGTTAGGGTCAGGCAGAATGGTGTCAAGTTACGTGAGTGAGAATAATATCATTCAATACGGAAAGTTTACGCTTACCGGAAAAACCGTTTACTTACTAGAAGAAGATATCCTGGGTTTATCACATCACATTGGACTGAATGTGAACGGGATAGCCGGAATCGATCTGATCAGGGACTATATTACGGAAATTGATTACACCCGAAAAAGAATGAACCTGTACCGGCATGAACATTTTCAGATTCCCAAAAGGTATATTTACAAACCACTCATTGTCGAAAACAGCAAGTTGTATATTAGCCTGACTTTACTGGATGACAGCGCACACATCCGTAACATTAAGATGTTACTCGACACCGGCGCTATGCTGAATGCCTGGTTCCAGACGGTAAGATCAGATGCTGCCGAAATTCCGGAGAGACGTGTATACGCCCGTATCGGTGAGGGTTTCAGCGGAGAGTTGCGCGGCTACATGGCCCGTATTCCGCAACTCTGTTTCGACAAATACTGCTTTCATAAACCAGTCGTGGTATTTCCCGATTCAGCAACCATAGCAGGCATCATCAGCAGATCAGACCGTGACGGCACGATTGGTAATGAGTTGCTTTCGAGATTTAACCTCATCGTCGATATCAGGAACAAAGCTTTATATCTCAAACCTAATCATAAATTCAACGACAGGTTCAGTTACAATGTGGCCGGAATTGAAGTAATTCAGTCTGATGGTATTCTTCCGGTGTATGAAATTGCAACTATATGGAAAGATTCTCCGGCTGAAAAAGCGGGTTTACAAACCGGGGATGTACTCATCGAAATCAAAGGATTTAAAACTTTTACTTTAAAGCTCTCTGAAATCAGAGGGTTCTTTCAACAGATCTCCGGACAACCACTGCATGTTGTTGTAAATAGAAATCAGGAACTTATGGATTTCCATGTAGATATGCGGGATCTACTGAACAATCCCTAATGGATATTTCCCGGTTCAGCCTCTTTTTTTAACTAAAATTCTTCAAACATTTTACACGCTTTTACTGTTAAGCAGATAACCTCAATGCTGCACCAAATCACAGTTTTTTTGACGATTAACACCCTGCTGATGTAAGAAATCTTTTTTACACCTGCATAAAACATGTTCAAACTATAAAAACAACATATATGACAATTGATTTACGTAAAGAACAATTAAACACACTGAAAACTCCCCGGTTAAATTACAGTTTTGCCGCTCGTATTTTTTTCTTCGGAATGGATCTGGCCACCGGAAACAAGAACCGTTTAGCGAAAGCCAAATTACTGGAGATATTGGCTTGTATTCCTTACAGAGAATGGGAAATCAGACAGTATTTCCGGCTGACTTACAAATATTTCAACCGGAAGAAAGTAGACTGGGCACAGGATATCATCGCCTGGGGACGGGCCGCTCAAGACAATGAATACATGCATCTAATTGTGATTCAGGAAAAAATGAGGGAAGATAACATGAAAGATCCCTGGTTCCTTTCAACTCCGGTGGTATTTTTGATTACAACTTTTTACATTGTACTTTCGAAAATCGTTGCATGGACGAACATCAAAGCCGGATTCCGGTTTAACGCGGAATTTGAAGACCATGCTGAAATTATTTATGCTCAAATGGTACAGGAAAATCCACAGTGGGAAAAAGAGCCGGTGACTAATCCGGTAGTGAAAGAATATGCTGATTTAGATAATTATGCCGACATCTTCAGGAGAATCGGGCTGGACGAACGGGATCACCGCAACCACAGTTTTTATTATGCCGGCATGCCTGAGAAAATTTTTAACTACGACGGGATGCCTGATCCAAATCACCACTGAGAGAAAGGATGCTGACTCAACATGGCATTATAATAACGCAGGTCTCCTGTGACTTCTGACCCCAACCAGGCAGGCTTTTCAAAAAAGTCTGCCTCGTTTTTTAATTCTACTTCTGCTATGACTAAGCCTGCATTTGCTCCCAAAAACTCATCCACTTCGAAAACATATTCACCTGAGTTGACTTCATAACGATATTTTTCGATTAGCCCCGAAGTACACAACTGCAACAATTCCCTTGCTTCTGCAACATCAATCGCTTTTTCCCATTCGTACCGGGAAGTTCCTGTTTCGTTGCTTTTACCCTTGATCGTGAGGGTTGCCTGCACATCGCGTATGCGAACCCTGACTGTCGCTTCGGGTGTCACCGAAAGATATCCTTGTTTAATATAGGTTTTCCTGTATGCTTCTGTTTTGAAGGCTTCGGATGTGACTAAAAATTTTCTTTCGATTTCCTGTAACATGATGAGCTGTTTCGAGGTGCAATGTTACAAATAATTTTTATCTTTGCACTCGTCTGATACAATTTTTAATTATCATTACTTTCCAATCATGAAAAAACTAAGCTTCTTATTGTTCTTTGCTTTTATGCTGACTGCCCTCCGGGCCGAAATCAAACTCCCGGCACTTTTCTCTAATGATATGGTTTTACAGCAACAAACCACAGCCAGTATCTGGGGAAAAGCAACACCCAACAAACAGGTAACGCTTTTTACAAGCTGGAACCTGAAACGTTACAAAACCACAGCCGACAAGGATGGCAACTGGAAATTCTCATTCACGACCACCAAAGCCGGCGGTCCGTACACAATGGTTATAAGCGACGGAAAATCCGTTTCCCTTAATAATATCCTGCTGGGTGAAGTATGGCTTTGCTCCGGACAAAGCAACATGGAAATGCCCATGAAAGGATTTTCCGGACAACCTATCGAAGGAGGAAACATGGATATTCTGAAAAGTGAAAACTCAAAAGTCCGTTTATTCAGAGTTACCCGTAAGGCTACACTGGAAGCTCAGACAGATGTCACCGGTCGCTGGGAAGAAGCCATGCCGGTGAGTGTACGCGATTTCAGTGCGACCGCTTATTATTTCGGACGGTTATTACAGGAAACCCTGAAAGTACCGGTAGGACTGATTGCCAGCTCGTGGGGAGGTTCTGCCATCGAAGCCTGGATGAATGAGGAAATGCTGACTGCTTTTCCACAAGCCAAAATTCCGCAAACTGCTGAAAATATCAAAACTCCACACCAAACACCTACCATGTTATATAAAGGCATGATCCATCCGTTGGTTGGTTATGCAATTAAAGGTGTTATCTGGTATCAGGGAGAAAGCAACAGAAACCGGTATGAAAGTTATGCCGCCATGTTTAAATCCATGACCGACGGATGGAGAGCACAATGGAAACAGGAGCAGCCTATACCATTCTATTTTTGTCAGATTGCTCCTTACGGAGGATATAACGGTGGTGCCAATTCCGCGCTCCTCCGTGAAGCTCAGCTAAATGCAGCTAAAGAACCACATACCGGCATGGCGGTACTCATGGATACCGGAGAAGAAAACTGCATCCATCCGGCAAAGAAGAAAGAAGCCGGTGAACGGTTGGCTTTACTGGCCATTACCAAGACTTACAACATTACCGGTATCGAAAGTGAGAGTCCGGAATATAAAAATATTGAAATTAAGGATAATCAGGTTACCGTGAATTTCGACAAAGCCTCCATGGGGCTGTATGCACAGGGAGGAGAATCGAAATTGTTTATGCTCGCTGGAGAAGATAAAGTATTCCATCCGGCGCAGGCAAAAGTTCAACGCAACAAAGTTGTGGTAACAAGCGATTCAGTTCCTAACCCCGTTGCTGTTCGCTATGCCTTCGAAAATTTCGTGATCGGCGATTTGTTTGGCATGGGTGGATTGCCGGTGTCGTCGGTTATGTCTGATAACTGGTGAAACGTATGGTCGTATGGTCGTATGGTCGTAGGGTCGTATGGTCGTATGGTCGTAGAGACAGGGCATGCCCTGACTCTACGCATGATGCCCTGTCTCTACATGTGTATACGCAATTTTGCGTTCATAATCACAACCATTTTTTCCGTTTAAAATACAGCAACACCCCCAGGGCGAAGGTTACCATCAGAAAAATGGAGAAGGGATAGCCAAATTTCCAACTTAGCTCGGGCATAAACTTGAAGTTCATCCCATACATGCTGGCGATGAGGGTCGGGGGCATGAAGATGACCGACACCACGGTAAAAATCTTGATAATCTTATTCTGCTGGATGTTGACCAAACCGAGGAAAGTATCCTGGAGATAATCGAGCCTGTCGAAACCGAAGCGGGTATATTCGAACAAAGAATTGATATCCTTGATAACCATGGTTAACCGGGGTAGTAAATCCTGCGGGAACAGGTTCGATTTCAACATATTTGATACCACCCTTTGCTTATCAATAATATTCTGACGGATGATCATTACCTTTTCCTGATGATCCTTGATGCTCATCAGGATATCCTGACTCAAATCATCTTCCGTATTCAGTGTCTTACTTAAATTGGTAATCTGGTCAGTAATGTACTCGATCATATCCGCGTCATATTCCACCCGGGTTTCGAGCAGCGCCACCAACACGTGATAACCTGTCATGAAATTCTTAGAATCCGCATAAATCTTTTTCACCGTGTCGTTGAACGATTTCAGTTCGGTATCGCGCACCGAAACCAGGATTCCGTTTTTCAGAATAAATGAAACCGGTTGCATCTGGAAATTATCCTGCAGGAAATTCGAGTTTGCCACGATACTGTCCTCTGTTTGGATATACCGCGAACTCATCTCGATTTCTTCTATTTCTTCATCTTCCTGTATGTAAATTTTAAGAAACTGTTCCAGTTCCGTTTCAACCGCATCCGAAACATCGATCAGGTCGATCCAGATCATATCTTTCAGATTCACTTTTTTCAGAATATCGATTGACTTTGATATTTTGAGTTTACCTTCTTCCTGGTAAAATAGCCTGAGTTCTGCCATGATTACACTCCTTTCTTTTTTTCACCTGCCCTTCCCCATCGCGGTTCCGGTACGGCTTGCAGAAAATCTTCCGCACGTTTGGAATTCCTTTTTAAGTTCTCATCGCGCTCTCCACCCGGTTCGTCAGGTCGATGAAAGCAGCCACGTCCAGTTGTTCCGGTCTTTTATCAAAAAGAGGATCTGCATACATCGGGTGATCTTTTTCCACGAGGGGTTTGAGCGAGTTGCGCATCGTTTTGCGGCGCTGATTGAAGGCTGTTTTCACCACCGTTTTGAAGAGTTGCTCGTTGCATCCGAGTTCATTTACTTCATTGCGGGTCAGGCGAATAACAGCCGATTTGACCTTAGGCGGAGGGTCAAAAACATGTTCATGAACTGTAAAAAGATAGTCGATCGAATAAAAAGCCTGCATGAGTACCGACAGTATTCCATAGGTCTTATTGCCATGCACAGCAGCCATCCTTTCCGCCACTTCCTTCTGAATCATACAAACCAATTGAGGAATGCGGTCGCGGTTTTCCAGCATCTTAAAAAAGATCTGGCTGGAAATATTATAGGGTAAATTCCCGATGAGGTACAATTTATCCGGGAATAATGATTTCAGATCCATTTTCAGAAAATCCCCTTCAATGACCTTCAGTTGAGGAAAATGCGTATGCAGATAAGCAACCGATTCCCAATCCACCTCAACGGCAGTCAGATCAATGTTTGGATTTTGTAACAGAAATTGGGTAAGAACACCGGTACCCGGTCCGATTTCGAGTACGGTAGCCGGCCCCGAAAGCTCCAGGCTCTCAGCAATGCGGCGAGCTACTTCCAAATCCTTCAGGAAGTGCTGTCCCAAGTATTTCTTTGCTCTTACTTGTGTCATGCTGATGATAGTCGTCGGGCATATCGGATTTGGTAATAGTGAATAATTAATCGTATCTTT
Source organism: Paludibacter sp. (assembly GCA_029973975.1). Taxonomy (GTDB): domain Bacteria; phylum Bacteroidota; class Bacteroidia; order Bacteroidales; family Paludibacteraceae; genus Paludibacter. Next base: position 3,607 of record JARKQF010000069.1, on the reverse strand, counting down.
GTGCGTTATTATAACGCCGCACAAAAGTAAACAAATTTGTTACAAGTACCAACTAAATGCGTAAATTTCTTACATCCACCGGAACCTGTATACGTCGAATAGTCGATTATTTTTATCCGCCTTTCCGTAAATATATGTCGGTCGAATTTTTCCGGTACGGCGCCACCGGGGCAGCCAATTTAGTGTTTGATTGGTTATTATACTTCAGCATTTTTCACTTCATCCTGCGTCAGCAGATGTTACATCTTGGCTTTGTTACACTAAGTTCCCACATCGCGGCACTGGCTTTTTCTTTTCCCATCAGCTTCATGTCGGGTTTCCTCCTACAGAAATACGTCACGTTTAATAACTCCGACCTTCGCGGCAAAGTGCAACTCTTCCGTTATGGCATTGTAGTAGTTGCCAATCTGGTCATCAATTACATCGGGTTGAAACTGTTCGTTGACGTATTCGGCTGGTTCCCGACTCCATCCAAAATGGCCATCACGATAGTGGCCACCGGGGTTAGCTATATTTCGCAAAAGAAATTTACATTTAAATAATTTTCAACCCCACCTCCCCAAACCTTATTTATTAACCTTATTTTCTAACTAAACAACCTTAGTAGCTGATATTCAACCCTACCTCCCCAAAACCTTATTTATTAACCTTATTTTCTAACTAAACAACCTTAGTAGCTCAAGATTAACCTTTCTTACCTAAACCTTATTACCTTATTTTTATTTTTTCATTAATTTTGCAGTGAATAAAAAATTATAACTATGAAAATTGAATACAACAATCTGTACACCCATTTTGTATTCACGACTCTTAATCGTCAACCAAATATCTTGGAAAAATTCAGGTTAAGAATCGAAAAGTACATTACCGGCATTGTGAACAACAATCGATGCAAACTTTATGCAATTTATGCTAATCCAGAGCACGTTCATTTACTTGTCTCCCGAGCTCCAAATTTAGATGAAGAAAATTTGGCTAAAATTATTGCCGATAGTTCTGAACGCTTTATTAACGACAATAAATTATGTGTAGGTATGTTTCTTTGGCAAAATTCATGTGCGGCATTTTCGGTTTCAAAAGGGGATGTTGATAAGGTATGTAAATACATTTTGAATCAAAAAAGACATCACCAAAAATACAGTTATCAAGATGAACGTGAGGTGTTTATTAAATTTTATCAACAAACAATTGATGTGAATTCAAAATAAGGTAATAAGGTTTAGGTAAGAAAGGTTAATCTTGAGCTACTAAGGTTGTTTAGTTAGAAAATAAGGTTAATAAATAAGGTTTGGGGAGGTAGGGTTGAATATCAGCTACTAAGGTTGTTTAGCTAGAAAATAAGGTTGAGAAATAAGGTTTGGGGAGGGGTGGGTTGATCAAAAGTTTTTTATATCTTTGTCTTCATTATATACCAACCAAACTTCACAATTTTATTTTAATCCGGGGAAATAACACTGATTGCATGATTAATTCAACCAAATCACACAAACATGAAAATACGCGAAATCACATTTGTTCTGCTGTTAGCAATACTATCCTCCTGTGTAGAACAAGACTTAACGGGTGATAAACCAATAAAAATCAGTAACCTGACCGGGAAGGTAGAGAAAGGTCCGTTTACACAGGGCTCTACGGTAACTATCCACGAACTGACTAAAGAACTAAAACCTACGGGGAAATTATTCCAAACGGAAATAAAAAACAATGAAGGCGACTTTGCACTGGAATCGGCGGCTGAATTCGTGTCGCCTTACGTTAATATAGCCTGCGACGGGTATTTCTTCAACGAAATAACAGGCAATTTGTCAAACAGCCAGATCCGGTTAGAATCGGTTGTCGACATTTCCAGTAAACGCAACAACATCAATGTAAACATCCTTACCCACCTGAGCAAAGACCGGATTATCAAATTGATGAAAGAAGGAAAGAATTATGAAGAGGCAACAGCACAAACCAGAGAGGAACTGCTATCCTGTTTCGGTCTGCAAGAGTACAAGGATCTGGATTTTGAAGACTTCTCCATATCTTCGGGAGATCAGCATGCCGGCGCACTAATCATGATATCATCTATATTATTGTCCAATCTGACCGAGGCCTATTTTACGGAATTTATTTCAATTGTAAAAAACGATTTCACCGACTCGGGAACTTTATCGGATTCTATACAATATTACTTCCGGGAAGAGAGTCTGAATCTTCCTGTAGAACAAATTGCAGCCAACATCAAAAACCGCTATCAGGATTTAGGCAAGACCATCGAAGTGCCGGACTTAAACTATTTTATCGATTGGGATGGAGATGGCATAGCCGGAAATGAGTTGGGTAATCCTGATACGGAAAGACAATTAACATTTGAAATCGACACCTTGCGTGTAGGAAAAGATGGCGGGAGCTTTAAGGTTGCTATTCAGACCAACATTCCATTCAGTCTGAATACAAACAAACCAAGTAACGGCTACATCGAACCGGAATCTATTTTCAGGGACAAAGTTGTTGTAAGCGATACGCTGATACAGGGAAACGAACTATCAATCAATATCCGGCCTGCCACCGGACCATTCCAGCGTCCGGCAACTATTCGTATTGTATCATTCGACAAAAAATCCACAGCTGATTTAGTAATCTTACAGGAAGGCGATTTCTCTGATGAGTTCAAAAACAATCTGTATATCAAGTCCATTATGATGCAGGCAGCAAAAGCATTTGATTACTCACATACCCTCGAAGCCTTATACTCCAACTGTTTTACAACCAATAATTTTGCATGGGAACAATTCACTTTACACAATATCACTCCCACTAATCAGCTTGTAAAAGACACATGGAGTGCCCTTTATAGTGGAATCGTCTATCTGAACCTGTTGGAAGAAAATACAGGCAGGCACAATTTCAAATATACTTTAGCCCTGAGAACCCTGCTCTATGGTCACCTGATTAGTTTATGGGGCGATGTTCCTTATCTAACAACCAGCAGACCAGATCCGACAAATCCGCCAGGACGGCAAAGTAAAGCGGAGATATACAGCATACTGAAAAACGGTTTACAGGAATGCCTCACAATCTTCCCTGCCGGCAAAACCAATTCATACTTTCAGGTTTCGACCGACGTCATCCGGACGTTATTAGCAAAAACATCGATGCAGGAAGGCAACTATCAGGAAGCGCTAAGTCATTTGCAGGCCGTTATTTCAGGAGGTCTTTATGCATTGAGCAACAGCCGGCAAGATGCGGTCGGCACAGCCTCAACAGAGATATTGTATGCAATCAACACCAACACACTCCCGCTTCAACACTTTAGCACTGTAATCGAGAACAGTCATTATCTGCCCTTAATTCTCTATGCCGATGTAATTTTATCCGCTGCAGAATGTGCACACAAAACGGGGCAGCTTGAAACAGCACTCATATATTTAAACCAGGTCCGGTTGAAAAACGGAGAAGAACCGGCAATCCATGCAAGCTTTGAAGCTGATCTGAAAGTGACATGGAAAAGCAGGCTAAAGGGAAGCTTTTCATATTTTGACTTTCTGAAACGCAATGGTTGGGCGATGAACGAGTTAAACATACAGGCATACCAACTCCTGTTGCCAATTCCGCAATCAGAAAC
>JARKQF010000055.1 GCA_029973975.1 Paludibacter sp. | reverse complement strand
ATAAACAGGAGCCCGCCCGGTTTACAATTGTCGGGTTGTGGGGAGGTTATATCTTAAAACCCCCGACCCCTGATTATCCTCAATTACCGGAGGTTGAAGACCTCACCATGCACCTGGCCGGCATTGCGAAGATCAATGTGGTGCCGCACAGCCTTATTCGCCTGAAGTCCGGGAATCCGGCATACATTACCGGAAGAATTGACCGTAGCAAGCAGGGAAAGCTTGCCATGGAAGATATGTGCCAGTTAACTGAACGCCTGACTGAGGATAAGTACCAGGGCTCATGCGAGCAGGTGGCAAAGGTTATTTTAAAGTATTCGGTGAATCCGGTTCTGGATGTAGTCAATTTTTTTGAACAGGTCCTGTTTTCTTTTTTAACCGGCAATGCCGACATGCACCTTAAGAATTTTTCATTGATCAACCAGCCCGGGATTGGGTATATACTTTCACCTGCTTACGACCTCGTGGCTACAAAACTGGTAAATCAGGCAGATGATGAGGAAATGGCCCTTACCCTGAACGGGAAAAAGAAAAAACTCAGGCGAAGCGATTTTACCGCAGCCTTCCAAACGCTGAAACTCGAACCAAAGCAGCAGGAAAATATTTTCAGAAAAATGGAAAAGGCAAAAGAAAAATGGATTGACTTTATCGATGGTAGTTTTTTGAGTGAGGATTTTAAGGTTGCATACAAAGAACTCATCCTGGAAAGATTTTCCGGAATATTTCCAAAAAATTAATATCCTGATCATGGGGAGTTTCTGATTCAGAGCAGACTGATCCGTTGCGTATTTGTCACGAATCCCGGGTATAACCTGGGTATTATTGTAACATATACAGGGTTTTTGCCGGAATTGACTTCCTTGTCTTGGTAATTTACCTTTATAGCAGTAATCTGTACGATTTGTACAATATAATGAGTACTAAAGTACCAAAAATTGATTGACTTTATCTATGTTAGTTTTTTGAGTGAGTATTTTAAGGTTGCATACAATGAAGTCATCCTTGAAATATTTTCCGTAATATTTCCAAAAAATTAATATCCTGATCATGTGGAGTTTCTGATTCAGAGCATACTTATCCTTTGCGTATTTGTAACGAATCACGTGTATAACCTGGTTATTATTGTAACATATACAGGGTTTTTGCCGGAATTGAATT
>JARKQF010000050.1 GCA_029973975.1 Paludibacter sp. | reverse complement strand
ATTTAAGTTATCTTTAATAAATTCGATATAGTATTAATAAAAAAATCAAATTTCTCTTGATCGAAAAAAAACAATGAAGTAGTGTCCGGCCATGAAAAAATATTTCTGTCCAATAATAAGGAAAAATAAACATATTTTTTCTCGAATAAATTTTTTCATATTTGCTGTGTTTTTCATTCTTTTAGCAGCCGATTGTGCCCGGGCAGACATCTATAAGTATGTAGATGAAGACGGTGTGTTGCATTTGACGAACGTCCCCACCAATTCCAAAGCCAAATACACGCTTATCATGAAAGAACGAAGAATTCTTTTTCGTTATGACATAGATGTAACAAAGTTTGACGAATATATCAGCAACGCCTCCAACAAGCATAATATTGATCCCGCATTAATTCGAGCTGTTATCAAAGCCGAATCCAACTTTAATCATCGTGCGGTATCACCGGTCGGAGCGCAGGGACTGATGCAGCTGATGCCGGCGACGGCATCTCAACTTAATGTTGAAGATGCCTTTCATCCGGAGCAGAATATTGACGGTGGAGTTCGTTACCTCAGTTATCTTCTCAAACTTTACCGCGGCAATCTAACGCTCGCCCTTGCCGCCTATAATGCCGGCGAGGGAGCTGTCGCCAAATACCATTACCAGGTACCGCCCTATCGGGAAACCAAAAATTATGTAAAGCGGGTTATGAATTTTTATAATTCTTTCCGCAGATAGGTCCTTCTCTATTTCTTTACGACGAGATATTGCTTAAATTTGGCCAGTTTTTTCCTCTTTATCCCTTTTACTTCCATTAACTCTTCGATATTTTTAAAGCGCCCTTTTTGGGTTCTCATTGCCAGTATTTTTTCCGCCGTTTTTTCACCTATACCGGGAATTATTATCAAATCGTCTTTTGTCGCCAGATTAAGATCAACCGGAGCTCCCAGGGCGACCCGGGAAGAATTATCAATTGTTGACAAGGCAATTTTATTTTCGGCATGGGAATCTATAATCAGTTTCATGCCGTTTTCCAGCAGGAAATCTTTTTCAAATCGGAAATCGTTGCCCGTTACAGGCAGCAATTGATTAGCGGTCATTCCGGGAGGTGTAAAAAATACGCCGTCGCCATTTTTTTTATCATGGATGTTGAGCATTATTGAATTTTTATACTGATTGGCCAGAACTGGTATTTTAAATTGGGAGAAGGAATCGGCGAAGAAAATAATAAGGGGAATAATCGTTAAAATTAAAAACATTACGATTAATCCCCTGAGTTGTTTTTCCAGCATATTTTTGACTTATGAAGATTTTTTCTCCAGGCCGAAAGCATCATGAAGAACCATTACCGCCAGTTCCGTGTATTTTCTCTGGATTACACAGGAAATTTTAATTTCCGAAGTGCTGATCATCATGATATTGATTCCTTCTGAGGCCAGTGCGGAAAACATTTTCGCGGCGACACCGGCGTGGCTCGCCATACCGACACCGATTATCGACACTTTAGAGACCTGATCATCCACCTCGACTTTTTTCGCACCGATGGCCTGTGCCGTTTCTTCGATGATTTTTTGCGCCTCTGCCAGGTCTTTTTTGGATACCGTAAAAGTCAGATCGGTAAAACCTTCCAGACTTGCATTCTGAATAATCATATCGACCATAATATTGTGTTCAGACAATGGTGTAAACAGTTTTGATGCCACGCCTGGTTTATCGGGTACATGGACAACTGTAATTTTAGCCTGATCG
>JARKQF010000030.1 GCA_029973975.1 Paludibacter sp. | reverse complement strand
TAATTAGCTTGGGGACTGATAGAATTATAATGACAAAGCAAGGGACATTGGGACCTATTGATCCTAGTACTAATGGTTTGATGAATCCGCAAGTAAATATAAACGGACAAAATATTAGAGTTCCTGTTAGCGTCGAACATGTTAATGGATATTTAGATATGGCAAAGGATGATTTTGGCATTAATAATGGAACAGAACTTAAAGATATTTATTTAAAGTTGACAGACCATATTCACCCACTATCATTAGGCAACGTTTATAAATCCAAAGCTCAAATAAAAATGCTCGCTGAAAAACTATTGAAATACCATAAAATTGAGTCTAAAAATATCTCTAAAGTTATAAGTTTCTTATGCTCTGAATCAGGGAGTCACGACTACACAATATATAGAAAAGAAGCAAAAGAAGAATTAGGCCTTAATGTTGAAAAACCTAATAAAGAACTGTATTCTGTAATCAAAGCAATATATCAGGATATTGAAACAGAATTAGAACTTAGAAGTCCGTTCAATCCCAATGTTTTGTTAGCAACAAAGTCTCCTTATCAATACACAATGCGTAGGGCTTTAATTGAAAGTATTGATGGGGGAACTGATGTGTTTGTTAGCGAAGGAATTTTAGCCAGACATAATTTACCAACTGGACAAATTGCTATTCAAGACAATAGAACTTTTGAAGGCTGGAGACACGAGATTTAAAAAATTAAACGTACATTTGTATCATGGTAGTAGACAATAAATATTTTGAAACAGGTTCTAGTCCTTATTATTTGAACCTTAATAATTCGGCAAAAGAATTTTCTTTTAATGAATTTACAAACCCTTCTTATGGCTTACTTGATACTTTGACTAGATTTATCGTGGTTGAAAATAATACCGAAATACAACAACCAATTATTCAGGAAGAACTGATGATTGAAAATAATATATATGATCAAAAATGAAAAAGAGTTTCTGATCATATAAATAGATTTAGTTAATGCTCAGTTGTGTTTCAGAAGATATTTTGTAGTATTTTTAAATCTTTATTTTATCAACAAATAGCTTTTTGAAAGTTAAAAGTAAACTTATAAATGGGTTACTATTGTTACACAAATATGATTAACAAATTATGTACAATGTTGAAATAGAGATGAATTAAAAGAAAAAATAATTCCATGAAACCATTTAATGAATTGAAAATTGCAATTTGCAGTGATCATGCGGGCTATGAATTGAAGATCAAATTAATTGACTATATCAATTCAAAAAATGTGAAAGAGTTGAAAGATTTCGGCGCCTTTTCCGCTGAAAGTTCTGATTATCCTGACTATGCCCATCCCATGGCTTCGGCAGTGGAGCAGCAGGAGTTTGATTATGGCATTTCAATTTGCGGAAGCGGAAATGGAATCAGTATGACAGTTAATAAACACGCCGGAATTCGTGCTGCTTTGTGTTGGATGCCGGAAATTTCCCGGCTTGCCCGTTTGCATAACAATGCAAATGTACTTTCATTGCCTGCCCGCTTTGTCTCTTTTGAAGAGGCCAGTGAAATGGTAGATGTGTTTTTCTCTACTGATTTTGAAGGAGGAAGACACCAGAGACGAATCGATAAAATTTCATGCTGATGCAAAGAACTGAAATATCCACATTAGGAGAGTTCGGGCTGATTAAACATTTGACCGAAAAGTTTTCCATTAACAATTCATCCACTTTAAAAGGAGTTGGAGACGATGCCGCTGTACTTGAATATAAAGATAAACAGGTGCTTGTTACTACAGACTTATTATTGGAGGGGATTCATTTCGATTTGGTTTATACTCCACTGAAACATCTTGGCTATAAAGCTGCTGTGGTAAATTTTTCAGATATTTACGCCATGAACGGTCAGCCAAAACAAATTACGGTTTCGATCGGGGTATCGAAACGGTTTTCGGTTGAAGATCTTACGCAGATATACGATGGAATTGAACTGGCTTGTCGGCATTACGGAGTCGATTTAGTGGGAGGTGATACATCGGCTTCACTCACCGGGTTAACGATCAGCATAACCTGTATTGGTGAAGGAGAAAAGGATAAGGTGGTGTATCGTAACGGTGCCAAAGCCAATGACCTGATTTGTGTGTCGGGAGATTTGGGATCTGCTTATATGGGTTTGCAATTGCTTGAAAGGGAGAAAGTTGTATTTGCTGCTAATTCGGAAGCACAGCCTGATTTTGAAGGGAAGGATTATATATTGCAACGGCAATTGAAACCAGAAGCGCGCAAGGATATTATTCAGGCGCTTGCAAATAAGGGAATTGTACCAACAGCGATGATGGATATATCCGATGGCCTTTCTTCCGAATTGATTCATATTTGTACGCAAAGTAATACCGGCTGCCGGATTTATGAAGATAAGATACCTATCAATTATCAGGCGGTTGTTATGGCAGAAGAATTGAATATGAGCATCGTAATGGCAGCGTTAAACGGAGGAGAGGATTATGAGTTGCTTTTTACAGCATCTATCGATGATTATGAGAAGATTATCACTATGGAAGGTGTGGGGATTATTGGTCACATGACTAAGCCGGAACTCGGACTGAACTTGATTGGTCGTGAAGGAGAAGAAATTGTCCTGAAAGCTCAGGGATGGAATTCACTGCAATAAATTCATGGTAAATTGCAAACGATATTAAACCAATGCGCCCTACAGAATCGCATATTGTATTGTTTGACGGGGTATGTAATTTATGTATAGGGATTGTTAATTTTATAATTAAAAGAGATTCTGAAAATAAATTCAGGTTTGCTGCGCTGCAATCAGAAAGAGGACAAATGCTATTGAAGAAATATGGTATTTCCTCTACAGATATATACACGTTAATTTATATCTCTGGAGAGAAATGTTTAGACAAATCATCAGCTGCTTTGCAAATTTTAAAAGATTTAGGTGGAGTCTGGAGGTTGTTTTATGTTTTTATTTATATTCCAGCACCAATCAGAGATTTTTTATATTACCTGGTTACAAAAATACGATACCGGATATTTGGAAAGAGGAGTAGCTGCATGGTTCCCTCTCCCGGGGTTAAAGAAAGGTTTTTGGGTTGATTGCAAACCAATGGGAGGATTGCAAAGTAATTTACAGTTTCATCAGGGGATTTAAGATAGCTGAGCTGAATATGTACCATCCAATAATCAGAGCAAAAGCTTTCCAGCCAAATACAATCAACAATAAAGCGCATCCAGCTAGAAAGATATATTGCATCCTGTTTTGATCCCATTTCAGGCTCTTGAATTTTAGGGAGAACATCGGAAGTTTTGATACTAACAGTCCACTCAGAACAATGGTTAAAGCAATTGCTAACCAGGGGTTCTCTATCAACCATCCTGAAAATGAATAACCCATCCCTGCCCAGAATATGGCATTGGCAGGTGTTGGGAGTCCGATGAAAGAAGTTGTTTGATTCTCGTCTATATTGAATTTTGCCAGCCTTAAGGCAGAAAATACGGGAATAATAAAACCTGCAAACTTCAACCAGTCCGGATACGCACTTTGTTCTAGCAATGAAAAAACGATAACCCCGGGGGCAAGTCCGAAACTGATAACATCAGCCAGAGAATCCAGTTCTTTACCCATAGGTGAATAGGCTTTTAATACACGTGCTGCGAGTCCGTCGAGAAAATCAAATAAACCGGCAATCAGTATCGCAAAAAAGGATACTGTGAAATTACCGTTAAAGGCATAGTACACCGCAATGCTCCCTGTAAACAGATTGAGCATGGTAATGGAATTCGGAATGTGTTTGCGTAAAGCCATCTTATTCTTTGTTTTTACTGTCGATGATGATGGTAACCGGGCCATCGTTTAATAAAGAAACCTGCATGTCAGCCCCGAAAATGCCGGTTTGAATTGTTTTTCCTGAAATACTTTCCAATGTCTGACAAAAATATGTATACAATGGAATAGCTTGTTCTGGTCGTGCCGCTTTGATATACGAAGGCCGGTTTCCTTTTCTGGTTGAAGCGTGCAGGGTAAATTGACTGACAACCAAAATTTCTCCGTTTATATCAAACACAGAACGATTCATTACTCCGTTTTCGTCATCAAAGATACGTAAATTAACCAATTTTGCAGCAAGCCAGTCGGCATCTGTTTGGTTGTCGGCTTCTTCGATGCCAAGCAGTACCAACAAACCTGTTCCGACTCTTCCATTGATTTTTCCATTGATGGCTACGGAAGCTTCACGAACCCGCTGTATAACTACACGCATGAAAATATATTTACTATTTGTTTATTTACAATTTACTATTTTATCATGGCATTATTCACACGTTTCTTCTACGCCTAATTCGTTTCTTAGTTTTTTAGGTAATCCGGCAACCACGAGATCATAGGAATGGAGAATAAGTTCGCGAAGCATTTCAGTAGAAATAGCGGGGTCAATCCTGACAGAGTTCCAGTGCTTTTTATTAAAATGATACGCGGGAGTGATACAATCAAATTGTTCACGCAAAGCAATTGCTTTTTCCGGGTCACATTTCAGTGCAATCTGTGTTTCTGGGTTATCCAGCGGAATGAGTGCAAACATTTTCCCCTGTACTTTCAGTACCAGAGATACATCGTCGAAAGGAAAGTGTTCGGTAACACCTTTTAGACTGATACAGTATTCACGGAGTTCTTCAAGGTTCATGACATCAGGAGGGAGAGTTATTTGTTAGTGGAAGTGTTTAGTTGTTGCATTCTTTAAACTCTCAAACCAATAACTAACTACTTCCACTAACCATTAACCACTATTTAATATCGCTTTCAGCAATCAGATACTCAGCAATTTGAACAGCATTCAGGGCAGCTCCTTTTTTGATTTGGTCGCTAACGCACCAGAAAGTAATGCCATTCGGGTTTGCCAGGTCTTTGCGGATACGGCCCACATGAACCGGATCTTTTCCCGACAAGAACAATGGCATCGGGTATTTCTTTTCAGCCGGATTGTCTATAACTTCCACGCCCGGAGCAGCAGCAAAAGCGGCACGGGCTTCTTCCACTGAAATTGGTCTTTCTGTTTCAACCCAAATGCTTTCTGAGTGTGCGCGCAAAGCAGGTACACGTACGCAGGTAGCGCTGACTTCCACATCCGAATGCATAATCTTACGCGTTTCGTGGTACATTTTCATTTCTTCCTTTGTATAGCCGTTGTCGGTAAACACATCAATCTGCGGAATCAGGTTATATGCCAGCTGATAGGCGAATTTGCTTACGGTCGGTTGTTCTCCGGCCAGTACCTGGCGATACTGAAGTTCAAGTTCATCCATAGCGGCAGCGCCTGCTCCTGAAGCAGCCTGATAAGTCGAAACATGTACACGTTTGATGTGTGAAAGATCTTCGATAGCTTTCAGGGCAACAACCATCTGGATAGTGGTACAGTTGGGGTTCGCGATAATACCGCGCGGACGGTTCTTGGCATCAGCAGCATTCACTTCCGGAACTACCAAAGGGATATCATTTTCCATGCGGAAAGCACTTGAATTGTCGATCATTACGGCTCCGAATCTGGTTATATCTTCGGCGTATTCTTTAGAGATACTTGCTCCTGCAGATGTAAATACAACGTTAAAACCCTTGAAATCATCACCGTGTTTCAGCTCCTTCACGGTCAATTTCTGTCCTTTGAACTCATACACATTTCCCGCACTACGTGAAGAACCAAATAAAGCTAACTCAGTCATGGGGAAATTACGCTCTTCGAGTACGCGTAAAAACTCCTGGCCTACGGCGCCACTGGCACCAACAATTGCTACTTTCATTTTTTTAATTTATTTTATGGTGATTTCTGTTTTTATTGTTTCGTAAAACCATACCTTTGCTATGGTTATTTAACCCTAAACCAATCAGTCGGTTAAGTTGCATTTAGCGACTGCAAAAGTAATTCATTTTAATAGATTTGACAACCTTATGAAAAGTTACATGCTGTTTTTTTTGTTATTTGCGCCGTTTTTTTGTTTTACTCAGGTCTCAGAATCATTTTCTGATGGGGATTTTACCCAAAACCCAACCTGGACGGGTATGGTGTCCCGTTTTTGGGTCAATCATGCATTTCAGTTGCAATCTATTGCTCAGGAGGCTTCTACTTCTTATCTGTTCACTCCGTCAACTGCTATCGAAAACGGCGTTTGGGAGTGTCGCTTGAAAATTGATTATCCTACTTCTTCCTCAAATTATGCCTGTATTTACATCATTTCCGACGTCAGTGTATTAGAAAACGGATTGAAAGGCTATTTTGTTCAGGTGGGTGGAACCAATGATGAGGTTTCGCTCTATTTACAGGAGGGGATGCAAAAAGTGAAAATAATCGATGGGGTTGATAGACGAACGGATGTAAAACCATTGGAAATCAGTGTTAAAGTAACACGGGATAGCCTTTCTGTCTTCAGATTATATTCGAAACTTTCATCTGAAACGGATTACTTTTTTGAAGGAGAGGTTCAAAACAACAAAGTGATGAGATCCAGATACTTTGGGCTTTCCTATACTAACTCTGTTAAGACCGGTAATTGTTATTTCTTTGATGATATAGAGGTTTCTGGGTCAATAATTCCGGATCTAACTCCACCTGAACTCATGAAAGTGAAAATCATCAGCCAGAATAAACTCTGTTTAAACTTCTCTGAACCAATTGATTTTTCTGATTTTCAAATAAATCTTAATGGAGATTTAAGAGAGGTGCTTTTCTTGGAGATAGCAGACAATCACGAGTCGGCAGAAATTGTTGTGGATATTGAATTTGAGACAGGGAGGTTATACGAAATAGAAGTAATTGGGTTGAAGGATGAGGCAGGAAATCTCCTCCTGAATGACATAAAAAAAATTGGAGTAACAGAACCTGTAAGTGTTGGAGATATTGTGTTGAATGAGGTCATGTTTCATCCGGCAGATTCGGGTGCTGAGTATGTTGAATTTTATAACCGGTCAGAAAAAGTTATCGATATGTCTGGTGTCATCTTCGCAACGCAAAAGTCTGATGGATCACTCAATCCCGGCAGCAAAATTCCGGATGGAGTGTTGATGTTTCCGGGTGATTATCTTGCGGTGACAAGTGATACGGGCGCTGTGAGAAAGTATCACTCTTGTCCGTCTGATGTTAAAATTATACAATCCGGTTGGAGTTCCTTAAATAACGAGTCTTCGACCCTTGTGTTGACGAATTCTGCAAAAGATACGATTGTAGATTCATTCAGATATGATGTTTCCATGCACCACGTGTTGGTCAAAAATCCGAAAGGTGTAGCGCTCGAAAGAATAAATCCCGGTTGGCCGGCTCAGGACGTAAATAACTGGCATTCTGCCGCCAGTTCTCATAATTATGGAACTCCGGGTTTTATAAACTCACAATACAGAAGTATGGATGAATCGCCGGAAGAAAGAGAGCAGCTGTTTTATTTTGAGAGTCCGGTTTTCTCTCCTGATAATGACGGAAATAATGATGTGTGTTTCCTGCATTATAATTTCCCGGAAACCGGTAATGTGTTTAATATCTGTATACTGACACCTGTTGGAGAGAAGGTGTTATCATTGGTAGAGCAATTTGTTTCCGGTCGACAGGGAGTGCTGACCTGGGACGGAAGAACCGGGAACGGACAGTTGGCTAATATCGGAGTGTATGTTTTTTATATCGAGATATTCAATCCAAACACAGGAAAAAGAAAATGCAGGAGACTTCCGGTCGTGCTTTCCTCCCGATAATTTTGTATTAATTAACACCTAATATCCGAGAAATCAGCTATCTTTGCACACGTTTAAAAAATTTAAATTGAAATAAATGGATAAAATAAGTTATGCGTTGGGGGTTAGTTTGGGAAACAACCTTAAAAACAGCGGTTTTGAAGGGTTGGATTATCAAAAACTGGCAGATGGAATCAAACATGTGATCCAAAAAGAAAAGCTTGAAATGAGCATACAGGAAGCCCAGGCAATCATCAACGATTATTTTCAGCAATTACAGGAAAAAGCATTCGAGCAAAATATAAAAGAAGGAAAGAATTTCCTCGCTGAAAATGCTAAAAGAGCGGAAGTGAAAACTACAGCGAGCGGACTTCAATATGAGATTATCAAAGAAGGAAAAGGTCAAACGCCTGCTGCTTCCGATCGTGTAAAAGTACATTATCACGGCACCTTGATCAATGGAAATGTATTCGATAGCTCGGTAAATCGTGGGGAACCGGCTACATTCGGTGTTACTCAGGTGATTCAAGGATGGGTGGAAGCACTACAACTGATGCCTGTCGGTTCAAAATGGAAGTTGTATATCCCTTCGGAATTAGCCTATGGCGCTCAGGGAGCTGGTCAGTCTATTGCACCTCATACAACCCTTATCTTTGAAGTCGAATTACTCGATATTGTCTGATTCTGAAATTCTGCTGAAAATAACATCAATAAAACTTAAATGAGAAAATTACTCCTTGTGATGCTTGCAATGTCCGTAGTAGTGGCTGCAAGTGCAAAAGAAAAAAAGCCTAAAAAGGAAAAAAAATCAAAACAACAGATTGAAGTCGTATCGGAACCGGTGAATATCTTCAGTAATGAAGTTGATTCGATGAGTTATGCGCTGGCCGTGAATATCGCGTCTGATTTGTTGAAAAACATGAAGACTTTGCCCAACGGGGCTTATAACAGTGAGTTGTTTTTAAAGGCGTTCAATGCTGTAATGAAAGGTGATTCCGTTTTGTTCTCGGTTGAAAAATCTCAATCAATCTTACAGACCTATTTCACGGCTGCTCAGGAAAAAATGGCGTCAGAAAAGAAATCCGAAGGAACAAAATTTCTGACCGAAAACGCTAAGAATCCTGCCGTACAAACAACAGCAAGTGGTTTGCAGTATATTGTGCTAACAGAAGCTGAAGGTCCTAAGCCTCAGGCAACTGATAAGGTAAAGGTACACTATGAAGGAACCTTGATTGACGGAACTAAATTCGATAGCTCATACGACAGGGGCGAATCGATAGATTTTCCGCTGAATCAGGTAATTCCCGGTTGGACAGAGGGCATTCAGTTGATGTCGGTTGGTTCGAAGTATAAGTTTTTTATACCTTATGAACTGGCTTATGGAGAGCAGGGAGCCGGTGGAGTAATTCCTCCTTTTGCAACCCTGATTTTTACAGTTGAATTATTGGAAATAAATCCTGCAACTGTAACAGACCAAATCAAAGAATTAGAAATTAAATAAATATACGGATATGAAAAAAAACAGCAATTTACTGATAGTTGCCATCGCGCTGGCTATCTTTTCTTTCAGTTCATGTAATGACGTAAAACCGAAAGAAGTTACCCTGAAAAACATGAATGACAGTATCAACTACACCCTTGGTCAATGGCAGGGAGATGTATTTAAACAACAGTATTTTGCCAATGATGAAGATGGTAAAAAGCTGGAAGCCTTTATTAACTCTTTGGATAAGGCGTATGGTAATAAAGGAGGTGATGAAATGTACGACCTGGGAGTACAGGTAGGTAAATATTTTAATGATCAGGTTAAAAACGGTTATTTCGGCGATTCAACTTTGGTTGGAGATGTTGATATGGTGTTGGTTGGTCTGGTTAATGCGCTGAATGACTATCAGGAAGTAGTTTCCTCGTCACAGGCTGATTCAATTGTACAGGCTGTACAAATGAAGGTACACTCCAAAATGTATGGTGCACCTAACAATTAATTCAATTTATTTACCTAATTAAAAAAAGATCATATGAAACGAATCAATATTATATTAACATTTGTAGCATTACTTGCATTGGTAATGACCTCTTGTTCGGATTACAAAGCAAAATCTGTAAAACTGGAATCAGATCTGGACAGTCTGAATTATGCTTTCGGGTACGTTAATGGTAAGATTCTGAAAGATTACCACTTGTCAAAAGATACAACCGGTAATGGAATCAAATCGCTGATGAAGGGAATCAAAGACGGATTAAATCAAAAAGAAACCGTTGACAGTTTGAAACAGGCAGTGGATATGGGTTCTATGATTGGAAACCAGTTGAGAACAAATACCGATTTTTATGGAGATTCTACGCTTACAATGGATTATAAGCTGTTGAGACAGGGCATGATAAATGGTATTGCGGGAAGTGATACCGGTATGACTGCTGATGAAGCAAGAGATTACTTCAATGGAACTATGGAAGCTCTTCAGGCAAAGAAAATGGAAGCGCAATACAACGATAATAAAGTTGCCGGTCAGAACTTCCTGGCTGAAAATGCGAAAAAAGAAGGCGTAATAACAACTGCTTCGGGTTTGCAGTATGAAGTAATTAAAAAGGGTAATGGGCCGTTACCAAAAGATACAGATAAAGTGAAAGTACATTATCATGGTACTTTAGTGGATGGAACTGTTTTCGATAGCTCTGTCGATCGTGGTCAGCCCGCTGAATTTGGTGTGACCCAGGTAATCAAAGGCTGGGTTGAAGGTCTGCAGTTGATGCCTGTCGGATCAAAATATAAATTCTATATTCCGCAGGAACTGGCTTACGGCTCTCAGTCACAGGGACAAATTAAACCTTTTTCTACGCTGATTTTTGAAGTGGAATTACTTGAAATTGTTAAATAAATCACGCATTTTTAAACTTTATTGTTTATATTTGCTCCACAAAAGTAATTCTCAGTTCAGTTATCAATATGGAAAAAATTGATCAGTTAGACCGTAAGATCATGCGTATTATCAGTCAGAATGCACGCATGCCTTTTAAAGATGTAGCTGAAGAGTGTGGGGTATCCCGTGCTGCAATTCATCAGCGTGTACAACGGCTTATCGATATGAATGTGATTACCGGTTCAGGATACACGGTAAACCCCAAAATGCTTGGCTACCAGATTTGCGTGTATATCGGTATCACACTTGAGCGTGGTTCCATGTACAAGGAAGTGGTGAAAGAGCTGGAGAAGATTCCTGAAATTGTTGAATCACAGTACACCTTAGGGCATTACACCATATTAATAAAGTTGTATGCCAAAAATGATGAACACCTGATGGAACTTCTGAACGGAAAGATACAGGAAATTCCGGGTGTCGCTGCAACAGAGACACTTACATCTTTAGATCAACGTATCAGAAGAACAATTCCGATAGAATAACATCGGTCTAATAAATACAAATAACATCAACATGAGTAACATATAAGCTTCATTATATGTTACTTGTGTTTTTATATAATAGATTAAAATTAATGGAAATAGTTGTTAGTGGCATCCGGCCGACAGGAAATTTACATCTCGGAAATTATTTCGGGGCTTTGAAGAACTTTATCAATATGCAGAATGAGCATCATTGCTATTTCTTTATTGCCGATTATCACTCCCTGACTACGCACCCGACTCCGCAGGATTTGCACGGAAATGTAAAACAAGTGTTGGTGGAATATTTGGCTGCAGGTCTGGACCCTGAGAAAGCAACGCTTTATATTCAGAGTGATGTGCCTGAAACGGCAGAGTTGTATTTGTTTCTGAATATGAACGCCTATATCGGGGAATTGGAAAGATGTACTTCATTCAAAGATAAGATTCGTCAGCAACCGCAAAACGTTAATGCCGGATTGTTGACTTATCCCACACTGATGGCGGCTGATATTATCATTCACAGAGCAACAAAAGTACCAGTGGGAAAAGATCAGGAACAGCACCTCGAAATGACCCGCCAGTTTTCCAACCGCTTCAATCGCATGTATAATGTGGAATATTTCCCTGAACCGCAGGCGTTTAACTTTGGTCAGAACTTAGTGAAGATCCCGGGTTTGAACGGTACCGGAAAAATGGGCAAATCGGAAGGAGAGGGCAATGCCATCTTTTTGGCAGATGAACCCGAAGCCATTCGTAAAAAAGTAATGAAAGCGGTCACAGATGGAGGTCCAACTGTTCCTAATCAGGAAAAACCGGAAGTCATTCAAAACATTTTCCAGCTGATGAGTGTGGTGTCGTCCAAAGAAACTTACGATTATTTCGATGAAATGTATAATACCTGCCAGATTCGCTACGGCGACATGAAAAAACAACTGGCGGTCGACATGATACAGTTTACTGAACCTTTCCGCGAGAAAATCAAGGAACTGCTGAGTGATGAAGCTTATATTTCGAAAGTGGCACGTATGGGAAAAGAAAAAGCCCGGGAAAGTGCTGCCAAAACCATCAGGGAAGTCAGGGAGATTATTGGGTTTAA
>JARKQF010000014.1 GCA_029973975.1 Paludibacter sp. | reverse complement strand
TGCATCACGGCCTGTTTGGGATAGAGTGTGTGCCGGATGGTTTCATATCCGAGCAACGAAAAAACGATGGTTACAGAATCTTTAATCGTGGTTGATAGCTCGTAATAGCCGTTTTGATTGGTGGTGGTTCCTACCGTTGTTTTGTCGAGATATACATTGGCTAATTCAATTCCGCGGTTGTTGTTATCAATTACATACCCGAAAACCCTGAGTTTCGACTGGGCAAGAAGGGGAGAGATCAATATTGTTAGTAATAAATAAGTTAATATCTTTCTGGGCATGGATTGATAATTACATTTAGCGAATAGCGAATAGCTAACAGCGAATAATGAATAATGATAAAATGCGTGCAAATTTAACAAAAAATCCTGAAGTGGACTGACTTCGGATTTTCGTAAGGAAAACGAAGATTTGACAGAATTATTATTCAAAAGAAGAATAAACTTACCCCGATGATGCTGACGATGGCGCCAATGACATGGTGAGGTGCAATTTTTTCCTTGAACATAATAGCAGAAGGTACAATGATGAACACTGGAACCAATGCCATGAAAGTGGAAGCGATACCGGTTTTGGTATGTTGAATAGCGAACAGTGAGAGTGTTATTCCTAAGAAAGGCCCGAAAAAAGAACCGATTGAAACAGCCCGGATACCACTTCTGTCTTTAAAAGCCTCTTTCACTTTCGGCCATCTTCTGAGTGCTGTGATCATAATGATGAAACAAATTAAACCGAATAGAATTCTGATTTGGGTGGCCGAAATGGGATCATAGTCGCCAATACCTTTTTTACTGAGAATAAGTCCGATTGCCTGTCCCATTGCCCCGCCAAAAGCAAGCAACAAACCTTTTGCCGGTACCCGGATTTTTAAACGCCGGTCGGCAATGGCAATTACAATACCCGATAAGCTGACGAGGATGGCTATGATGCTTTTCAGCGAAAGAATCTCATCCAGAAAGAACCAACCGATGGTAGCCGTAATCACCGGAACCGAGCTCATGACAAGCGTAGCTGTACGAGAACCAATGATGAGATAAGACTTGAATAAGAATAAATCACCGAGGAAAAGTCCGACTACCCCCGATAATCCCAGCCAAAACCACTGGTAGCCGGTTGCATCAGTCGGGAAAAAAGTTTGTTTGGTAATCAGCAAGGTAATACCCAGTAATACGAACGCCCATACGAGCCGGATGATATTCACCGACAGAGAACCGATCTTACGGCCGGCCTTTTCAAAAAATAAGGCGCTGAGTGTCCAGCATATAGCCACGACGAGGGCGGCGATTTCTCCGAAGAACATTTTTTTAGCGAATAACGAATAGCGAATAGTGAATAACGGGTGCAAATGTATAAATAAATACGGTTTTTATACAACTTTGATGCAAAGAAATATTTAAATGTCTTATCTTTGCAAATCTTAATTTACAGTAATAATAGATTCCTCGCTATTAACTATTCGTTATTAGCTATTCGCTTAAAAAAATGAATTTCCACTACAAAAACAAACCCCGTCCCGAGAAGGACATGATTTTCGGTATTCGTGCCGTAATTGAAGCCATTCAGGCCGGAAAAGATATTGATAAAATCATGCTCAGGCGTGATATGACCGGTGAGTTGGCTAAAGAACTCTATAGCTTACTGGAAGGTATGAATGTGCCGATACAGAAAGTACCTATCGAGAAACTTAACCGCATCACGATGAAGAATCATCAGGGTGTAATTGCCTTTATTTCGCCGGTGACCTATCAGCGTATCGAAGACATCATACCCGCTATTTACGAAGAAGGCCGTACACCTTTTATCGTGGTGTTGGATAATATTACCGATGTACGCAATTTCGGCGCCATTGCCCGTACCTGCGAATGTGCAGGCGTGGATGCCATCGTGGTGCCCATGAAGGGTGGGGCAGCCCTTAATGCCGATGCAGTAAAAACATCAGCAGGCGCTTTGATGAAAATCCCGGTTTGTCGCGAAGAAAACATCAGCAATGCTCTGAAATTCTTAGCTGCATCCGGTATCAAACTGATTGCAGCTACTGAAAAAGCCGAACAAAACTATACCGAAGTCGATTATAAAGTTCCAATCGCCATCGTGATGGGTTCGGAAGACGAAGGAATTGACCCTGCCCACCTGCGCATCTGCCAGGAACTGGTACGCATCCCCATCCTTGGCAGCATAGAGTCGCTGAATGTATCTGTGGCAGCAGGGGTTATACTTTATGAAACAGTGAGACAACGAATATAAGTTGATAGTGGTTAATTAAGTGACCACTGACCACTAACCACTAACCACTATTCATTGCTTTCTAATTAACACAAGAAATGACTGTATTATACGAAGACAACCACCTCATTGCCGTCAATAAGTCCTCTTCGGAGATTGTACAGGGAGACAAGACCGGTGATGAACCCTTATCGGAGACCATCAAAAAATACATCAAGGAGAAATACAACAAACCGGGAGATGTATATTTGGGAGTTACCCACCGGCTTGACAGACCGGTAAGTGGGGTTGTATTGTTTGCCCGTACCAGTAAGGCTTTAACGCGCCTGAATGAAATGTTCAAGACACAACAAGTTAAGAAAACCTACTGGGCGATAGTCAAAAACAAGCCGGCTATCTCCGAAGGACGACTCGAGCATTATCTGGTACGCAACGAGAAGCAGAACAAATCCTACGCGCACGATAAGATGGTGCCGAATGCCAAAAAAGCAGCTCTGAAATACAAGCTTATCGGGCAGTCGGATACTTTTTATTTACTTGAGATAGAACTTGAAACCGGTCGTCACCACCAGATTCGCTGCCAGCTTGCGAAAATGGGTTGTCCCATCAAAGGAGATCTGAAATACGGTTTTCCCCGTTCCAACCCCAGTGGCGGCATTTCCCTGCATGCCCGTTCGGTCGAATTTATCCATCCGGTATCTAAAGAACAAGTCAGCATTACGGCGCCCGTTCCCGAAGATGAGAAGTTGTGGGAGGTAATTATTAAGGTTTGATGTATGTGTTGCGCTATAGCTAGCGCATTTGTTGCGCATTAGATGGCGCAGGGGTTGCGCTAATGGTGGCGCAGGTGTGTTGTCTGATTGAAATATATTACTATATTTGCAATAATTAACATATTTATACGCATATACAATTCGAAACACAATCTTATGGAAGAGCAAAAACACATTTGGCAATTTTCGCGCATTGGTGGCGTGAACAGGGTGAATCTCGAATCGGGTGCCGACCTGCAACACCTTGGTGAACTGGATCAAAAACTGTGGACAGCACTAAGCTGCCCTGTACATGGCCTGGAGGTTGATTTCAAAACGCTGGAATTGATTGATACTGATAAGGACGGCAAAATCAAAGTGCCTGAAATACTGGCTGCTGTGAACTGGATTCTTTCGGTAGTTAAAAATCCGGATGACCTGATCCGACATAATAAATGTCTGCCTTTAGCTGCCATTAATGATGAAAATCCGCTGGGTAAAGATTTGCTTGCTTCGTCGAAACAAATCCTGAAAAATCTGGGTAAAGCTGATAGTGAGGAGCTGACCGTTGAAGATACTTCCGATACGGAAGCAATTTTTGCCAAAACAAGATTTAACGGGGATGGTGTTATTACAGAAGATACCACTAAAGATGAAAATCTGAAAAAATGCATTCTTGATATCATTGCCTGTATTGGTAGTGTGCTCGACCGCAGTGGAAAGCAGGGCGTTTCCACCGAACAAATCGAATTATTCTTCCAGAATTGTGAGGATTATGCCGCATGGCATGCCAAAGCGGAAAATAACAGTCCGGTCATATTGCCTTATGGTGCTGATACCCAAAAGGCTTTTGATGCTTTTAAAGCGGTACGTGCTAAAATTGATGATTATTTCGTGCGCTGCCGGTTGGCCGAATTCGATCCGGTATCTGCAGATGTATTGAACACCCTGACAGCCCGTTTTGAAGCTATCAGTTCGAAAGATTTGTCGGGCTGTATGGATGAAATCGCTGAATTTCCATTGGCCAAAATAGAAGCCAATAAACCCCTGAATTTAAATAAAGGTATCAACCCGGCATGGGCGGGAGCTTTGGCTTCCTTTAAATCATTGGTAACCGGGCCGGCAAAAATAAAAAAAGAACTCACGGAAGATGACTGGCAGCAGATTATCGCCGGCTTTGATGCCTTTGTAAGCTGGCAGGCAGAGAAGGCGGGTACAGCTGTGGAAGCGCTTACTTTGGATGGGGTACGTGCAATACTGTCGGATGACTATAAAAACAAGCTGATCGCCTTGGTTGAAAAAGATAAGGAACTGGAAAAAGAAGCCGGCAACATCATATTGGTGGATCAATTGGTTCGTTATTACAGGGATTTATATCAAATTCTCAATAATTTTGTGACTTTTGCCGATTTCTATGCTCCGGATGCTGAGGCAGTTTTCCAGGCCGGGACATTGTATATCGACCAGCGTAGCTGCAACTTGTGTATCAAAGTGACGGATATGGCCAAACATAACACGATGGCTTCTTATAGCGGTATTTGTTTGCTGTATTGCGACTGTATCTCCAGGGGAACAAATGAAAAGATGACGATCGTTGTCGGTCTGACGGATGGCGATGTAGATAACTTAACGGTTGGACGTAATGCCTTGTTCTACGATAAAAAAGGACAGGTGTGGGATGCTTCCATCACCAAAATTATTGATAACCCCATCAGTATCCGGCAAGCATTCTGGTCGCCTTATCGTAAAGTTGCCAAATTCATTTCTACTCAGGTGGAAAAATTTGCAGCATCCAAGGAACAGGAAGTCACCAGTTCTGCTACATCAAATATTGAAAAAACAACGGTTAAAGTTGATAATGGATTAGCAGAATCATCAAAAGTGAATGTGGCACCAACGCCTGCTCCGGCGCCACAACCATTTGATATTGCGAAGTTTGCCGGTATATTTGCTGCAATCGGGCTGGCATTTGGAGCCATTGGTTCGGTGTTGGCTTCAGTGGTCGGTGGATTTCTGGCGCTTACCTGGTGGAAAATGCCATTGGCTTTTCTGGGGTTGATATTAGCCATTTCAGGCCCGAGCATGTTGCTGGCCTGGCTGAAACTGCGTAAACGTAATCTGGCTCCGGTGCTGGATGCCAATGGTTGGGCGATTAATGCCAAAGCAACGATTAATATTCAGTTTGGCCGGACTTTGACACATTTGGCAGAATTACCCAAAAATGCAAAGATAAATATGGTAGATCCATTCTCTAAAAAGAAAAATCCGATTTTGCCCATATTAATTATTCTTGTAGTATTGGCTTTTGTCGCGTATTACCTGTGGAAATATGAAATTATCAAACTTTAGATCCAAATCTTGAGTTTCTATTAAATTATATATGAGATACGTATCAGTATTTTTTATACTTTTCTCTGCAGTAATATTATCTTTTGGTCAGAATTCTTTTTATCAAACTGATAGTGTAGTTTATTATGGTTCTGTAATTATTGACAATGGATTAATTGAAAATGCAATTCGATGTGAGATTAAACAGAAAACAAATAATTTAATATACTCGCCCGATGAGGTGTTAGGATATGGCTTTAGCGATGGTAGAGTCTATGTGTCAAAACAAATACAGATAGGCGACTCAATTAAAAGAGTCTTCTTATTGCGGTTAGTTGAAGATAAAACTACTTTATATGTCTATTATGGAAAAGCTCATAAAGTATTTTATATTGAAAAAGACAGTGCTTCAGTGATTGAGTTGTTAAAATACAACAAGGAGAATAAAGAAGTTGTTTTTCGAGAAGAGTTGTCAAAAATAACAGCTGATTGTCAGAGTATTAGTAATGCTATTAAACTTGTAACATATAAGGTAAAACCACTCTCGAAATTAATTGAAAACTATAATAATTGTAGTGCAGAACCCTTTCCGTTTCTTAAATATGGATTAATCTTAGGTTGTGGGGTTCGGAGTATCGAAATTAAAGGAAATAAACTAGCGGAATACAAAGATTTCGTAAACAACAGATACAAAGGCAGCATTTTGCCAGGCTTTTTTATTGACTGTCCCATTGAAATGAGTAATTTTTCGTTTCATACAGAGATGTATCTCTCAAGATACAGGTATTCATTTTCCAGTACTTCAACATCAAATATTCTGGATCTCGTTGCTAATACAAGCTCCATTCACTTACCGGTGTTATTGAGATACACTTTACCTGAAATGACTATAAGACCATTTGTTAATGGCGGATTAAACGTCGTTTATAACATGCAGAACAGTACCGTTTTATACAATACATTAATTACTCCTGATTATATAGAGTTGAAATCAATTGATAGAACATCTTATATATCAAAGTTTCAATTCGGTTTCTCGGTAGGTGCAGGTATTGAATACAAACTAAACTATAGGCAATCAGTTTTTATTGAATTTAGATGCAATAAACAACTGAGTAGTTCAAATAAGTACACATTCAATAATACTCAATTGGAACTATTAACCGGATTAAATATTTAAGCAATGAAAAGATATTTTTCGGCTTTAGTTATCATAATTTGTTTTATTAGTGGATGTAAGGATGCCGAAATCCAACAAAAAGAATATCCATTAATAATTACAAAAGAAGTATCAGAAATTAATTCCGAAGGAGTAACTCTTGAGGCTGAAATTGTAGTTGCAGGAAAAGATAATATAATAGATTATGGATTTATAATAAGTGATGGAAAAAATACGAAAAAATTTAGTGTTTCTAACTCGAATAAGTTTAAAATAAGATTATTGACTGATTTGAAGTCTAATGTCGAATACGAGTGTAGAGCTTATATTACAACAAGAAACAAAATAGTATACGGAAATACAGTTAGATTCTTAAGTTTGGGTTCGACCCCACCTCTTATTTATGATATAAATCCCAAATCAGGTTTTGATGGAGATACAGTAAGGATAAACGGTAAATATTTTAGTTCATTCTCTGAAAATAATCAAATTTATGTCAATGATAAAACTGCTAAAATTATCTTAAGCACTGATAGTGCCATTACTTTTATTATTCCATCCCAATCTTTTACAGGAGCAACAGAAATAACGCTTGAGGTAAATGCTATCAAAGTTAAGTCAACCCAAAAATTCACAATTCTCGGACCTCAAATAAGTTCCATTTCGTCATTAATAGAAGCGTCCGGTAAAGCTATTACAATTAATGGTGCCAATTTAATTCGCAATGGAAGTAACATCGCAATTTTTTTTGGTCAGTATAATGCAGAGATTTTAAATAGCACCAATACCAGAATAGATGTTTTAGTTCCCATTCCATCCCTCAATTTGCTTGCAGATAATTATGCCATAATAAAATTAACGAACGGTTCAAAAACAACAACTTATTCTACTGCTTTCAAAATTAAGAAATCATGGGTGCGGAAGAGCCCGCCACTTAAGTTTGACTGGCCTACAAGATATCAGGAGGGTTTCTCTTATAATGGAAAGGGCTATATGCATGATGTAAACCATGGCAATATCTATGAATATGATCCTCAGAAAGATAGTTGGAGTCAATTCGGAACGTCTGCTTTTCCATCCGTTATTTATGGTAAAAGTTTATACATACAATACAATGA
Source organism: Paludibacter sp. (assembly GCA_029973975.1). Classification (GTDB taxonomy): domain Bacteria; phylum Bacteroidota; class Bacteroidia; order Bacteroidales; family Paludibacteraceae; genus Paludibacter. The sequence continues at coordinate 756 of JARKQF010000014.1, read as the reverse complement.
TCAGGTTTTCAGAGTTGGGGGAGTTGATTATTTATCTGTTTCTTTAAAGAGTTTATGGTCTTATGATATGGTGGCAAATAGATGGAAACTGAAAAGCAACCTCCCATTTTCGTTTTCGAGTGCCGGTTATTTTATATTGGAAAATCAAATCTATATTTTAACCTATGAAGGTCAACTTTGGCAGTGTGATTTTGAAATGGAACAATATACAAGATTAAATGATTTCCCTGAAAAGATTCAAAATTTCTTTGTATCTACCTTTATTGCAAATGGAAATGCCTATGCAGTGCAGTATGGGAAAACATGGTTGTACGATAAACAAAATGATAAATGGATTCCTAAAACAGCAAATCTATTTTCCAAGGGATATTACAGTACCTACGCTAAATGCTTTTCATTTAACAATACCGGCTATGTATTGAACGAAGGAACAGATTTATATCAATATGATTATGTGAATGATAAATGGATTCTTAGATCAGAGTACCCAGGTGAATGGGCAAGTAATTCAGAAAAATCAATATTTATACTTGGAGATGAAGCGTATTTTGCTGCTATATCCTCAAATTATACTGGAGGAGCACCTTTGATGTTCTTATACCAGGACTAATCACTTTTAAATCTTCCGTGTCACTCCATAAACCGGAACGCTTTCTTTTTTGTACCGGTTGATGGCGGTCACCACGAAAGTATAATAGCCTTTCAAATCGGGATTTAATTTCATCAGATCCAAATAAGCATCCGTGGTAAAAGTAA
>JARKQF010000109.1 GCA_029973975.1 Paludibacter sp. | reverse complement strand
GGGCATTTATTACGTTGTATTGTTTTTTTTGTAAAAAAATAACACGTATTGCGAATAAAACTGAAATGTAGGATATTATAAAATGGTTTTAAAAGAAAAAATATGATACAAACTTTTGCAGATTGGCTAATTTACAACGTACTCGGTTTAAATGCCCAAAATCATTGGGGAGCAGCATTGAATTTTTTTGTTTACGATACAATTAAAATATTGCTTTTGCTATTTTGTATTACTTTTATAATGGGTTATGTAAACTCTTATTTCCCTGTTGAGAGAGTAAAAAATTACATTTCGAGCAAAAAACTATATGGTTTAGAATATTTCCTTGCTGTAGTTTTAGGTGCTGTAACTCCTTTTTGTTCCTGTTCATCAATCCCCTTATTTATAGGCTTTGTAAAGGGTGGAATTCCGTTGGGGGTTACTTTTGCTTTTCTTATCAGTTCTCCTTTAATCAGTGAAATCGCAATTGCAATGTTTTGGGGCTTATTTGGTTGGAAAGCCACATTGGTTTACATTATCAGCGGTATGATATTAGGTATGTTAGGCGGTTATATCCTTGGAAAGCTAAAACCTGAACATTTACTTACACCTTGGGTAAAAGATGTATTACTACAAAAAACGGCAATAAATAACAACGATAGTAATGCCCGAAAAACATTTGTTCAACGATTCCCGGATGTCACAAATGAGGCATGGGGCATTGTCAAGTCTGTATTTCTCTACATCATTATTGGTATTGGCATTGGTGGAGCTATACATGGTTTTGTTCCAACCGGCTTTTTTGAAGAATATATTGGAAAGAGTAATCCATTTGCTGTTCCACTGGCTGTATTGTTCGGGGCTCCTATGTATGCCAATCCTGCGGGAGTAGTTCCGGTTGTGGGTTCTTTAATTTCTAAAGGAGTTCCTATAGGGACTGCTTTAGCTTTTATGATGTCGGTAATTGCTATTTCGCTGCCCGAAGCTATGATGCTGAAAAAAGTGATGACTTTAAAACTAATGTTTTATTTCTTCGGTGTTGTGATTTTAAGTATTATCATTTCCGGATATGTATTTAATATGATACTTTAACTTTTAATAAAACGCAACCACACTTCCGACTCTGTTGACAAATATCTTAATGAAGAGAGGGATTATGTATGTTTTTTCATCGCAGCCCTGCCAGATTGATTCTAATTACCTGTCAATGAGACTATTTCACAAATCACCATGGCTCCCATTGCCAAATATCACCCCTGACACTGATTGCATTGTTATTTACCATAAAGACAAATCGTAATTAATACGGTTTGTCTTTTTTTGTTATACAACACGATTAATTTCCGGCATCAGAATTTATATCCCAGTTTTAACCGGATGTTGCTACTTTCAACAGATGTTTTTCTGTGAGCCGAAAATGCAAGCCTGACAATCACAAACTGATTTTTTGAAGTCTGGTAATCAAAACCCAGCTCTGCCTTTAACCCTGTTGTGGATGTTCTGAATAAAGGTAGATGACTGCTCACCTGATCATTTATTTTCAGGGTGTCCGTCAGATTGAACAATTTGTGAAGTGAAATGCCGGCACCCGCTGCCGGACGAAACCTGCCTTTATCGTAAATATATTCCAATCCGGCACCAAAACCTATTTTTCCGGCATTAAAATTATAACGGTAATATCTCAGATAATCGTCAATATAATCGGACACCCCTGAAACAGCACTTAAAGAGGTCTCTATATTGAGATACAATGATTTTATAAGTCTCGGACTGGAGATATTCAATCCGGCTCCGATTACAGGGCTGATTGACAACATGGATGGAAAGTAGGTATATACAAGTTTTACATCATTCAGCTCGACTCCGGCAAAAAGGGTATAATCAAATTTTATAAATTTTCGTTTATAATCATTTTCAAAAATAATACACTCCTCTCCCGTGTCACACATTTGGTCATGGTACTTTTTGGTGAATACAATCATCGACCCTTTGTCGAACCCCACTCTTGCAGTTTGCATCGACAAAGGAAGGCAATCCTGAAACAGATAAGACATTACGCCTTTATAACGATTATCTTCCCTTACCTTATAATTTTCAGTAATCTGATCGGGCTGTTTGGTTACCCCGACCAACATACCATCCTGTCCCTCAAAATAAAAATATCCGTTATCAAGCGGAAGATAGTATAAGTTTTTCAATCCCTGTATTAAAAACTCCAGAAAAAAAGTTTGATATTCATTATCAATCTTTACCTGCTTAGTCACATAATATTTACCTTCCCGGATAAACCTGTAACCAGCAATCTCACCAGGGTGGTATATTTCTTCTGCCGCATGCTCTGTTCGTTTAAACCGGCATAGACGGGCATTAGTCTGATCGGTTCTGAAATCCACCAAACCGGTAATTGTATCCTGATCTAATGTAATTATATACCCATCCTTGTAGTTAGATTGAGAAAAAGAATGACTTACCAATAAAACGAAGAAAAGTATGCTGAATATTTGTTTTCCCATGATTATGTTTATTTTAGGTTTTTCAGGAAAAAAGTCAACGCATCACTCGCAAAAAGATAACCAATTTTATTATAACTAACAAGCAATAACTTACCATCGTGAGACGACTGGATATTATAACCATTATACGGATAATCAAAGTTATAAATACTGTTATCGGTAGCCGATATAATTGATAGAAGTGAAGTGAAAACCTGTGGAAGGCCATCGCCCGATGGCAAGAAGGCCATGCTTACAATTCCATTTTTATCCAGGCTTAATGTTTTTGTTTCTTTTGTCAGAACATGCTGACAAATCATGTAAAACAAATTAGAAGAAAAGTAAAAAACATAAGGACTTGAATTACTGGCAACAAAACTATTGTACTTTGAGGTGTGAATCGTGTTTAGCGTTTTTGTTCCGGCATCTATGGCATAGGAATAATATGTACTACCACTGTTTTTACCATACAGTAAAAATGTCTGATAGTTATTACATATTTGAACCACTGAAGGAATCAGGTTTTTCGAATCATATGAATCATAAAGCGAAAAGGCTCCGGGGAAAACATCATAAACGTGGTCATTGGCAGAATCAATATACAACAAATTTTCGCCTACCACCATCACTCCGTATCCATTGCGGGCAAAATCCATATCCACAATCTGGGCTCCTTTGTAATCAACCGTGAATTTCTCACGGAATATTCCGGTTTTGGCATCATACAAATGAACCTCCGTCATATTACGATTTTCAACAGACACAGGTATCGTAAGATATAAACAATTATTAAATGGATTATAATATATTCCGGACATTTTGCTGAATGAGAGCTGTTTTTGCTCTTCATACTTTTCTACTGAAAACTGTTTAATAACAACATTATTGCCCATATAATCTGACGAATAAATCCATACAAATTTATTATCTGAAGTAAAAACAGGAAACTTGTTTTCCTGCTGTGAAACTGACCTCTTGTTAATATACATTTTGACCGGGATTATAAAATTAAGGGGTCTGTCATCATCAGATTTCACACTTAAATGAACATCAGACATTCCAAACAAGCTTAGTCCAAGGTTATTTACATAAACTGTCTTACGGTCAGTGGACAATTCATAATCTAACACCTTATCTGCAGATTTTACTGATATAACTTTAATTTCTTCTGAAAAAGTAACAAATGGTTTTTCACTCGAAAAACCGGAAACATCTTTACCCCAATAATGCAGAACCTTCAGCACCGGTCCGGCGAATTGTCTCACCTTCAAGGTGTCGCGCAAGTTATAAGCTGCTTTGTAAACAATATAGCCAAGTCGTGCTTCAGAAGTCTCATTAGAGTCACATTGAATCGTCAATGCAGTCCCCTCAATACTTACAGTTAACCAGGAAGGAACAGACTCCTGTTCAAAAGATACATTCGTATCAATATAAGCACCCGTAGTCCCACCAGTATTGTAAAACGTCACTTCGGCAGGAGCAAACTTGAAATAAGCATCTTCCGACAGGGTGTGTAAGATCAGATCCACCCTTTTCTTTTCTCCGCCCAACAGCACCAGTGATTTTTCCTGAGAGGTATACCCGGCCTTCGAAAAAGTCATACCAATTTGTCCGGCATCAGACACGACCAGTTCATACCGGCCATTATCAGATGTTACAACCGATTGTTCCAAATCTCCTCTTTTAACCAAAATATCAACTCCCCCTAAACCATTTCCAGTTGTGCCGGTAATTTGTCCGAATATCTTTACCGGTTGATCTGCTTCATTGAGAGTACACGAAACTACCCCGAATAATACTGGAATTAAACATATAAAATACAATGACACCGGCTTCATGATCAATCTGGTTTTACTTCATTATTTTAGACGAGAATTTCATACTCTTACCATCCAGCAACAGCAATCCGTCACCTAAGGTAGCAGCTATAATTCTGATTGTCGAACCCTGATCAGGCGCCAATATAACTTTTACTACAGGCGAAGATAACCTGGCATAATAATTACCGAAAGCATAGTTAAACTGTATAAATCCATTTTTTGTTCCGTACACATAATGGTATGATTTGTTTTCCTGCTCATTACCTGCATCGATACTCAGATTCCATCCTTTGAATGTTGTTATTTTAGCAGACCTGATTTTTTTCGGATTTGCAATGTTCCAAAACACAATACGGCGATCATCCGAGCAGGAAATAAGGCTGTTACCGTCATTATAAAAAGAAACGGATCTGATCCAGCTTCTGTGTCCTTTCAGCACCATTTCCGTATCAAAAGTCCGGACATTATAAACCCTGATTGATTTATCTGCACTGGCAACAACCATTCTGTTTCCATACGAATCGAAATCAACAGAAGTTATGTCTTTTTTAAAATCTGAAATCTCATACACAAACTTTTTTTCGGCAATACTATAAAGATAGGCTGTTGAACCGGAACTACCAATCAGTACAAGGCGATTATCGGGAGAAAACCGGACATCTGTTATGACTCCGTTTGATATTTTCAACCGGTGTAACACCTCACTTGTAATGAAATCATAAAAAGCCACCACACTGTCACGACCTCCGCTTACCAGCAGGGTGCTATCGGGTGACAAATCCACGCAAAGCACATCATCTTTGTGACCACCCCCGAAACTTGCCAGTAAACTCCCGTCTTCCACAGAAAAAGCTTTTATTGATTTATTATCCGTACAAACGACAACCCTGCCGTTAGCAGACAAACAAGCATCATGAATAAACCGGCTTTCTGTTTTAAAAACAGTATGTCCTGCTTTTTTCTTAGCGGAAGAAAAAAACACCGACAGCAACAGCACAACAGTCAAATAAAGAATTTTTTTCATGATACTAATAAATAAACCTTTTGTGTTTTGTTAAATTAATCCTGACACCTAAAGTTGCTGCCAACAGTGTATATCTGCTGTCGACAAAGAAAGGATGTCTGAAAAACGCCTCCTGAACCGACAAATCGACAAAGGCTCCGAACCTGTTGGTAAAGGCAAACTCACTCCCTACACCCGCATTCACACCAACAAAAAAATGATCGTGTATAAATACCTCATTGACTTCGACATTACCCTTGATGTAAAAAACATTACTTTTGATACTTGTATTAGACCAACCAAAAACCGGTGCGATATTGGCATACAATTTCAACCGGTTAAATAATCCGTAATGACTGAATTTATTGTGAACTTCCAGTGTCGGTAATACGGCCATTATTTTAGAGTCCGCCCCTTTATAACTTGAATACCGGTCGCTCTGCCAGTTTTCCGAATAAAGCATCGTCACTTTTAGTCCGGCGCTGTAGCAGGGCGACAGAACAACAGACTGTTTCAATACATAACCGTAATTATTCCTAAAGTTAGCATAAAATGACGGTGCAACTGTACCCTGATGATTGAAAAGTTCTCCACCAGCGAATACACCGGTTTGAAATCCGGCAAACAGGTTTGAACGATCGCCGAATAACTGGCCGTCGACCTCCAAACACAATAAAATCAGCATATATAATACAATGGATTTTTTCATATTTTATCTGTTTGGATCGAATTCATACAGGTGATTCAGAGTTCCTAACCCGGCATAACCGACATCTCCGGCTTCGAAAGCAATACCATACGTAATATCCGTATAAATATTGGTTTCGGTAAACTTCCATGTGTTGGTTGTACGATCATAGCGGTAAAAGTTCTTCGAACTTTCGGAATAATCACTTGCCTGAATGTATATGGTATTATTTAACACCATCAGATTCGGATTTCCCCACGTATTATGATATGGAAAATTCGCAATCGGCGAGAATGTTTTTAAATTCGTATTAAAGATATAAAAACTATAATTTGAATCATACAGCGAATTCAGATAACCTACAAGAATTTCATCATTTACTGATTCTGCCATCCACCATCTTGCTGACTTCTGTAAACCCTTAACATCAATATCTTCCCTTGCCCAAACATCTGTTTCTGGATTATATTTCCAGACATAAGCCTCATAACCGTTGTATTGATTCCAGTTAAATCCATACGCGAGGAAACAACCTGAGGTATTTGAGTAACCATTTAGTTTGGATCTTCCCCCGCCGATAAAATCTGCTTTTCGAACCCAGGAATCAGTTGTTGTGTCATATTCCCACCAATCATTCAACAATAATGAAGAATTCAAGGCATCTGAACCTGTACCATAATATATTTTATTACCATATACAAATCCGGCAGCAGACATACGAACAGCACCCGGAAAATCAGCCAACTTACGCCAGGTATTTTGCTCTATATCATAAGCCCAGAAGTTTTGTCTCCCGTTTAATCCTATATATGCCGTTTTTCCCACAACAAAACTATGAGCATAATTATAGTAGTATGAAGAGGGACAGGTAGCACAAATTTTATTTTCATTTCTGAGTTCCAAAGGCGCATCTGCCAACCTGAACCACTTATCATTGATGACTAGTTTTTCTTCAAAAGTCCGGACATTACCGCCAACATTCACCCGGACAGCAGCGTTTCTGCTGTCATACCTGACTTCATTCTGTTTCGGCAATGATACTGTTAGTGTGGTTTCTGAAACAGATAAAGTCCTGACGTGTACTCCACCAACATACACCCTGTTTTTATCAACTATCGGATTGAAGTTTCTTCCTTTGATGATCATCGTTTCACCTGTACAAATGACCTTCGGACTGAAATCCTCTATCTCAACCGGCAACACTGAAAATTGCTCCTGAGATTCAGCTAACTGATTATTCATGACTACACCGATACTACAATTGGCAGAATCCAGTCCTTCCGGAACAACAGCAGTGATTGTCTGGTCATCAACATATTCAAAAACTGAAGGGGTCACATGAAAAAACACTTTCAACGAAGATGGATTAGCTGAGAAATTCTTCCCCTTTATTACAATCTCATCACCATAAAATCCGATTTTAGTCCCGATAGCATGAATCTCTGGCGATATCAGGGTAAAGGAGTCCTTTGCAGTTATAATCTGATTTAAATTTTCGATTTTTACTGTCGAAACTTTTTCTTTCAGTTCCGGTGGAACAATTACATGTATCGAATCCTGTGATGCCCTCAATACCCGCGCCACAAACTGATTAATTTTCACTATCGGATTTTTTGTCCCAAAATACCTCCCAATTACCACCAGGGTGTCGTTAATATTTCCAAGTAAAGGCTGAATACCCGTAATCTCAGGTTCTTTCCCTCCCATACTTACAAAACTGACTTCTTCTCCGTAAGTAGTTGTTTCTGTATTTTGAATAAATGCCCTGACATAGTAAGTTTTGTCCCTGATAAGCGCACTTGAAACCTTTGCCTGAAAATTGCCCAGTTCGGCAGGCTGATGAAACTTATACGAGTACGCACTTTCAATGGTAGGGAAAGGAATCGTATCCCACACAAATCCAAATGAATTGATTTCTCTGTTGCCTAAAGATGTAATCTTGGCATGAAACACAGCGCCTTCCTGGTCAACGTCTGAAACAAGCCCGGTAATAATCAGGGGTGGCAAAAAAGTTTCCTGACATGCATACAGGAAAACAAGGATAAAAGACAATATGATTTTACTTCTCATCTATAGGAGTTAACAGACACAAAAATAGTAAACTTTAACAAACAACATGCATAAAATTTTAAAAAGCGACATTTTACTATAATTTCAATTCGTGAATCAAAAAAACTGCCCTATAAATTCATAAACAACAACTTAGAAGAATAAAACCAACTGATAATTTCATCATATTATGCAACCCCAACTGCACACCACAACAAACTATCAATCAGAACATTAATTCTATACAAATTCATTTGCACTTATTTTTCGTTTTTAAAATTACAAAAAAATGCAATAAATTGTTTTTTTAATACAAATTCAATTCCTATATTTGTCGTATTATAGATATTGCTGTTAACCTTTCATCTTCAAATCTAATAACATTATGACAAAACGCCTCCTAACGTTCGCCCTTGTCCTTGGCGGTTTATTTTTCAATTTATCACCTGTCTTCACACAAAGTAAAAACCCTTATAAATACGGAAAGATTGAAACGGAGGAACTGGAAATGAAGGTTTATCCGGCCGACACATCAGCTGTGGCATTGATTCTGTTTCACGATGGATTTACGGACTATGATTATGTCAACAATAAATTTGTCGTAAAAACCGAAGTAAAAAAACGGGTAAAGATACTAAAACAGGAAGGTCTCGAACATGCAACTGTAACTTTGCGTTATTATTACAAAACGCCATCGATGTGTGAAAATATTTCCAGACTGGAAGCTTATGCTTATAATCTGGAGGGAAATAAAACTGTTAAAACAAAGCTGGAAAGCAAATATATTTTCAACGAAAGAGTTAGTGAATATTACCGTCAAATCAAATTTGCCATCCCGAATGTAAAAGTCGGAACCGTGATAGAGTATAAGTATACTGTTGTTTCTGATTTCTATTACGACTTGCCCACCTGGTTCTTTCAAACAAACATTCCTGTTCTAAATGGCCGGTATGAAGTTATCATTCCGGAATATTTTGTTTATAACTTCGAATCCAGAGGTTACGAAGAAATTAAGATGGAAGAAACTCCCGTTAATAAAAACTTCACCATCAACACGAAAAGCTCGCTGGAAAACGTGTCCTGCCAGGCACGAGATGTCATATTCTCAGTCAAGAACATTCCTGCTTTAAAGGAAGACAACTACATCTGGACCATTAAAGATTATCTGAGCGGGATACGGTTTGAACTGAGTGGAACCAGATTCCCTTATGAACTATACAAGAATTACACAAGCACGTGGGATGACATTGAAAAAACATTAAAAGAAAAATCAGATTTTGAACGTTATTCAATCCGAGGCAATTCATTTTCCAGGGAAGTTCCAAAGCTTATTACTCCTGAAGATACCGAATTAAATAAGATTGAAAAAATTTACAAATTCGTAAAAGAGAAAATCAGATGGAACGAAAGTTATGGTTTTATTTCCAATCCATCAGAAGCGATCAAAAACGGCACAGGTGATAACGCGCAGATCAACTCAGCAATTATCAGCATGCTCAGAGATGCGGGAATAAATGCCTACCCTATCCTGATGAGCCGCCGTTCGATCGGTCGTTTGCCTCTCACTCACCCTTCAATAGACTGGCTCAACACCTACATCGTGATGGCTGAAACAAGTACCGGCGAACGTTATTTTATGGATGGATCCGCATTTTATGGCGGTTTAAATATGCTTCCAACCGACTTGTTGGTAGACAGAGCCCGGATTTTCGGGTACAACTCCGATGACAAGTGGATTAATCTGACAAACATTTCCAAAAACCAGTTTATGAGTATGATATCCGCATCAATAGACACTATTGGAAATATCTCCGGAGAATGTAATCAGATAATGACATTTCAGCCGGCTTATCAGTTTAAAAAGATGTACCATGAGTTAAGCGACACCACCGTTTATGTTGAAAAGCTGAATCAGAATTTGTCGGTCGACATTGAAAATGTGACTCTGGAAGGACAAAACGACTTGCTATCCAACAGGATAAGTCAACGTTTTAAATTCAAAAAGAATTCCGGTTCTGAAGCAAACTATTTATACGTGAACCCATTGATTTTTACACATATTTCAAAAAATGACTTTACCCAGTCTGACAGGAAATTACCGGTTGAATTCAATTATCCTTACAAACATTTTATTTCCGTCATGATCGAACTACCGGCAAATTATACTGTGGAAGAAATACCCAAATCAGAAAAATTTATACTGAACGACAACAGTGGATCGCTTAGCTATTTAATCAAACAAATCAGCGACAGGATACTGCAGGTCAACTATCGCTTTGAACTGAATGAAATCATCTTTCCTCACACAGACTACGAGAACGTGAAGACTTTCTGGGGACAAATTGCAACTAAAAATAACGAACTCATCGTTTTAAAAAGGATGTAACAATATGAAACGAACATGAACTAATTTAATCAATTATTTCGCCGAAGCGGAATGATTAAATTAGTTCATCGAGAGTTCCATACGACAACTAAAAAATAAAATTTAACCGTATGAAAAAAACAATGCTGCTGATAGTCTCTTTGATTATCTGTACCTATGGCTTTGCTTCAAAGGAAAAATATGATTTCGATGTAAAACATATTCCGGATTCTTTGAAAAAGGATGCGAATGCCGTTATTCGTATTTACAACATTTCCTATAATTACAAAACTCCGGTTACCGCAACAGAGAAAAAAAGTATTGCTGTTACAGTATTGAATACCAACGGGGTGGATTATGCAAATTTTCTCGAATCAGGGGATAAATTCAGAAAACTCACTAAAGTAACCGGAAAGATTTACGACAGCAAGGGAACAGTTCTAAAAACATATTCAAAAGGAGATATCAAAAAAAGTGCTTACTCTCAACACCTGACAACCGATAATTTCAGTTATTATTTACAGGTCTACCCTCCTTCTTTTCCGTTTACGGTACATTTTGAGTGTGAGTTCGAATGGAAAGACGGCATTATTCTTTTTCCGCCTTTTGCTCCTCAACCTGACTATCAAATTGCTGTTATGGAGGCTGATTATTCGTTGCAATACCCTGAAAACACCACGATTCTGACCAAAACATATAATCAGGTTCAGGAACTTCCGGCTGAAAACTTCAAAGGAAATGTCATCAGGAAATGGAATGTAAGAAATCTGAAGGCAATCAAAGAAGAAAGATTCGCACCTGCAATTAATACACTTATTCCTATCGTGTACACAGCTCCGGCTTCCTTCGTTTATGAGAAAACACAGGGGAAACTTCTCGATGCCGAACATATCTGCAAATGGCAACAAGAACTCAATACAGGAAGAGACGAATTGAGTCCTGAGACAAAAAACGCCATTTCTGAACTCGTTAAGGATGCCTCAACCGACAGAGAGAAAGTCAAAATACTTTATGATTATCTCGGCAGTATAACACGTTACGAAAGCATCCAGTTGGGTATTGGCGGCTTTCAACCGATTCCCGCCGCTGAAGTTTGCCGGACCGGATTTGGCGATTGCAAAGGACTATCCAACCTGCTGAAGGCAATGCTCAATTATGTGAATATCCCTGCCAATTACGTAATCATCCGGATGAGTAGTCAGGAAAAAGATCTGGACGATGATTTTTCAGCATTTATCCGAACCAACCACATCGTTTTGAGAGTCCCTTTACCCGGTGACACGCTGTGGCTGGAATGCACCAATACCCGTGTTCCATTTGGATTTGTTCACAACGGGATTGCTGGACATAACGCCCTTGTAACAACGGAAAACGGCGGTTATATGACCCGGCTACCCGATTATCCCGACAGTTTAAATCTGGAACACAATCAGATGGATATCAAACTCAACACCGATGGCAGCGCCCATGTGCAGGTGGAAAAAAACTGGCACGTAAAAATATATGACAATGTATATCAACTGCTTACAGCCAAGCCAACTGAGGTAACCGATTACCTGCGAAAGGAAATCTCGCTCCCGCACGCGACTGTATCCCAGGTTAATCTGGATGATAACAAGTCTGCATTACCATCGCTTAAAGCCAGGTATGAATGGACAACAACTCTTTTCGGTTCAAAAACGACAAACAGGCTACTGATTCCTGTCAATGCCATGCGTTACACCATCAGCAAACTGAAAAAAGGTCAGCGTAATTATGATATTTATATAAAAACAGGATGGAAGGATACTGACCTGATAACCATCGAAATCCCCGAAGGCTATGAGATTGAAGCATTGCCCGCACCAGTAAAACACACTTGTGCATTCGGCAATTTTGAGAGTACAGTTATTAATTTGGGAAACAAACTACTTATCAATCAATCTGTAATGGTTCATTCCGGACAATACGACGTTTCTTTATATGCCGATTTTGTTCAATTTATCGATAAAATAACTGAAATATACCAAAGTAAAATCACCCTGAAGAAAACGACATCGACTTAAATAATACAGAACCGGAAAACATTTTTTGCATTATGTTGTTACAGCCATTGATAACAAAAAATCAATGCACATGCGAAAAATACATCTTATTTTCATCTCTGTTCTGATAGTTTTTTCTTTCTTTTCAACTCAGGCACAAATTTTCAAAAAAGTTCCCAAGCAGTATAGCCTTGAAATCGGGCCCCGCAACCTTTTCTCCTACAGCAACATCACCCTCAATAATTCGCAGGGATTCGGTGGGTTATTCGATTATGCCTGGCAATTAAGCGGTTTCGACGGAACCAAAAACGCCTCTTTTATTTCCGTTCCTATGGGCTACACCATTCTACCCGGAAATGATGCAGCAACAAAGCGTATTTCCATGTTGAATTACGGCTGGACCGTGCGTCATGAACTGGCACGCAACAAGAAAATAATTCCTTTTGTTGGTTACGGACTCTTTCTGAATGATCTGAAAATTAAAGGTACCGAGGGTTCTGTCTTTGGACATCAGACCGAATTCGATTTCGGATTGAATTTCAACACCCGCACACGATTAAAATACTTTGTCAAACTGCAATACAGTTATACTTCCTATCCTCGTTTCAATGAGCCCAAACGAATTAAATTGCATTACGCAGATTTAAGATTAGGGGTGAGGTTTTAGTGCCTCTGTTGATATATTCGTAAAAGATTTTTATTAACTTTGTTGCAACTTTACGGATATGCGCCTAACCCAACAAGAAATACACGCTATTGTTACGTTGGCAAAAAAACATTTTTCCAACGAGGTAAAGGTATATCTTTTCGGTTCACGTATTTACGATGAGCTGAAAGGAGGCGATATTGATCTGCTGATACAGTCCCATGCTGATTATTATACGTTCAGGAATAAAATTCACTATGATGCAGACCTGCAACGTGCTATCGGGGAACGAAAAATCGACATTTTGTTCGATGACCAGCAACTTCAGCAAAAAACCTCATTTTACAATTCGATACAAAACACCAAGATACGCTTAACCGAAGAACTATGATCTTAAAAGAAGAAAACGACAGGATGTACGAATCCTATCTTGTATGCCAAAAACACCTCCAACGGATGGAATTTGCCTATTCCAAAATAAGCAACTTATTCCCGCTGAATCTCGTGCAATATGAGTCCATTTCACAGGAAGAACTGAGTTATTTCGATCAGTTTATATTCCGTTTTACAAAGTTACAGGATTGTATGGGCAATAAACTTTTCAAATACATCCTGGAAAGTCTGGCTGAAAATACCCGGGAGCTTTCGCTTATTGATATGGTAGCAAAAGCCGAACAGCTAAACATCATTGAAAGCGCTGAAACCTGGTTTACTTTGCGATTAATCAGAAATAAACTTGCACACGAATATCCATTCAATACAGAAGAAATTCTGGCCGGTCTGAATGAATTACATTTTAATTTTCAGATTCTGTTAAAAACCTGGAAGCATACGGAAACATTTATGAAGAAAAAGTTCGGATATTTGATGTAAATTGCGCAATCTTATTAACTTTGTATCGATTTTTACAAAGGGAATGGAACTTCCCTGTTATAAACCGCTGATTAAGCAGCTGATAGTTCCTGTTTTAACTGTAATCACACGATTGCAGTTTACAGGTTATTTAAACTATTCAGATGTTTTCGGTGGTTTTTTTATTTATAAATCTCTTTTATTTATTTAATATGTTAACAAGTCTGGCCTACATTTTCCTCTTAGCGCTGCTCTTAGGTTATATCTTCAACAAACTAAGGTTACCGGCTTTACTCGGCATGCTCATTACCGGCATTGTATTAGGGCCTTATGCTTTAAACCTCATAGATACTTCATTGCTTTCCATTTCAATAGAGTTAAGACAAACGGCATTGGTTATCATCCTGCTGCGTGCCGGACTGGCGCTCGACATCAACGACCTGAAAAAAGTCGGACGACCGGCTATTCTCATGAGTTTCGTGCCTGCCTTGTTTGAAATCGGTGGCATGATGTTGGTAGCGCCTCCTTTGCTTGGAGTAAGTTTGCTCGAGGCAGCAATCATGGGCTCGGTCATTGCAGCTGTTTCGCCGGCCGTAATCGTTCCTAAAATGCTTTACCTGATGGAAAATAAAATTGGAACAAAAAAAGGTATTCCTCAAATGATTATGGCAGCCGGATCGGTGGATGATGTTTTTGTCATCGTACTTTTCACCGCCTTTACGACCCTTGCGCTTGGTGGCGATGTATCGACTTCGAGCTTTTTACAAATACCGGTTTCAATTGTAACCGGACTGGCACTCGGTATCCTCGTGGGTTGGACACTAACGACTTATTTCAAAAAGTATCACATGCGGGACTCTGTTAAACTGCTTATCATCATGAGTTTCGCCTTCCTGTTTTTAACGCTTGAATCCTGGCTGAAAAACACGCTTCCTGTTTCCGGTTTATTAGCAGTCATGGCCATGGGAGCAACGATTCTGCAAACCTACCCGGTATTGGCACACCGTATCTCGCCAAAGTTCTCCAAACTTTGGGTGGCTGCCGAAATCATTCTGTTCGTGTTGGTAGGTGCAACAGTCGACATTCAGTTTGCACTGAAAGCTGGTCCGCTTATGATCGCACTGTTGCTGCTGGTATTAATCTTCAGAATGGCAGGCGTATATTTCTCAACAGCCAAAACAAAACTGAATCAGAAAGAACGTTTATTCAGTATGATAGCTTACATTCCCAAAGCAACTGTACAAGCGGCTATTGGATCGTTACCATTAGCAATGGGGCTCCCCTGTGGCAACATTGTACTAACCGCAGCCGTGTTGGCAATTTTAATTACAGCTCCATTAGGTGCGTTTGCGATTGATCTCAGCTACAAAAAACTTTTAATCAACAAAAAAGACAGCATTATAAAACAGCATATTCCTGTTGACTCAATTGGTAAATTTGGTGAACCTGAAGAATAATACTATTTTTCATTTTTCGCTCTCATTTCTCAGTTTTCCGCTTGCACTTTTCAACTTACATCAAATTTCCGATAAAAAAACGTATCTTTGTGCTATAAAAATACTTTTCATGAAATTTGAGGAACTACCGCTTTGCCAGTCTGTACAGGATGGACTGGAAGCGATGAATTTTAAAGAAACCACCCCTGTACAAGAACAAACCATACCGGTTATTTTAGGTAAAAAAGATGTGATTGCCTGCGCCCAGACTGGTACGGGAAAAACAGCCGCCTTTATATTGCCCCTATTGCACAACCTGCAATCAGAAAAACACGCCGAAGATAAAATCAATGCCATTATCATGGCGCCCACACGCGAGCTGGCACAGCAAATCGACCAGCAAATGGAAGGATTCTCCTACTTCACTCCATTCTCATCCGTGGCGGTTTACGGAGGCAACGACGCACAAGCATGGGAAGTACAAAAAAGAGGATTACAAAAAGGCGCTGATGTAGTCATTGCCACGCCCGGCCGGCTCATCTCCCACATTAATTTATACGACATTGATTTTTCAGGTGTAAAATACTTCATCTTAGATGAAGCCGACCGTATGCTCGACATGGGTTTTTACGACGATATCATGCTGATTGTAAAACGATTGCCCAAGGACAGGCAAACAATTATGTTTTCAGCTACCATGCCGCCCAAAATACGCACCCTGGCCAAAACTATCCTGCACAATCCGGCTGAAGTAAAGATTGCAGTTTCCCGGCCGCCCGAAAGCATCGAGCAAAACGTATATATTTGTCACGAAGCCCAAAAACAAGGCATCATCCGCCATTTATTTTCCGGAAAAGACATCAGCAAAGTTATTATCTTCTCCGGCTCCAAGTTGAAAGTAAAAGAGCTTTTCAAAACTTTTCGCAAGATGGGACTATCAGTCGGAGAAATGCATTCCGACCTGGATCAGGCACAACGTGACCACGTAATGCACGAATTCAAGAATAACCGGGTCAGCATTCTGGTTGCCACCGACATTGTTTCCAGGGGCATCGACATCGATGACATCACCATGGTCATCAATTATGATGTTCCGCACGATGCCGAAGACTACGTACACCGTATCGGCCGTACTGCCCGCGCCAGCGCAAAAGGTAAATCCATTACCTTCGTTTCTGAAGAGGAACAATATAAATTTAAACGAATTGAAGATTTTCTCGAAAAAGAAATCACCAGACTGACTGTACCCGCAGAACTCGGCGAAGCTCCTGCTTACAACCCAACCATGCACCGACACGGAAAGAAACAGTTCGGCGGCAAAAAGGGAACCTTCCACAGAAACAGAAAACCGGCACAGAAAACAAAAAAGAATATTAAACCACATAAGTCACAACAATAACGTGACTCACCGGTAAAATTTATTAGATTCTTCGCTACGATCAGAATGACAGCGATTTTATATTAACTTACTGATTGTCATCCCGAACGTAAGTGAAGTATCTAAATATTAAACGTAATATGAATGGTTACTGAATATCACTGAAAAACATTCGAAATTGTTTCATTTTTCTTTGTTTTTTCTTTGGGCGTCAGATATATTTTAAGTAAATTTGCAGCAAATTTGAAAATACGGAAATTTTTCTTTAATCTCCCCTCCTTTCAAATCATTTTTGCTTACTGAATTCATCAAAACATATAATAATATTATCATTAAAGGTATGAAAATAACACACATTGAACATTTGGGGATAGCCGTAAAAAGTCTGGAAACAGCCATCCCATTCTACGAAGAAGTTTTGGGTTTGAAATGTTATGCCATTGAAGAAGTAGCAGAGCAAAAAGTAAAAACAGCTTTCTTTCAGGTAGGACAAACCAAAATTGAGTTACTTGAATCAACGGATCCGGAAGGACCGGTTGGAAAATTCATCGAGAAAAAAGGCGAAGGTATTCACCACCTGGCCTTTGCAGCGGAAGGACTGCAATCCAGTCTTGATTTCCTGGCAGAAAAAGGGGTTACCC
Organism: Paludibacter sp.; assembly: GCA_029973975.1. Classification (GTDB taxonomy): domain Bacteria; phylum Bacteroidota; class Bacteroidia; order Bacteroidales; family Paludibacteraceae; genus Paludibacter. Next base: position 6,613 of record JARKQF010000109.1, on the reverse strand, counting down.
TCATCGATAAAGCACCCAGAAAAGGCGCGGAAGGATTGAATATTGCTTTCCTGCATCCTAAATCAACATTTGGCGTATTGACTGAACTCTGCGAAAAACCGGGTTGCTGTTAACTGAACAAGGAATTAAATTATAATAACGATATGGAAAACAAGGAAAAGGTGAAAAACCTCATTGATTTGCGCTTGCAGGCCAAATTAGGAGGAGGAGAAAAACGCATCGCTTCTCAGCATGCAAAAGGTAAATTAACAGCGCGGGAACGAATCGACATGTTGCTTGATGAAGGTAGTTTTGAGGAATTAGACATGTTTGTAACCCACCGTTGCTACAATTTCGGATTGGAGAAAGAAAAATACCTGGGTGACGGGGTAGTAACCGGTCACGGAACCATAGACGGACGCACCGTGTATGTATTTGCACAGGATTTTACTGTATTCGGAGGTTCATTATCAGAAACCATGGCTTTGAAAATCTGCAAGGTAATGGATATGGCCATGAAAATGGGTTGTCCGGTAATCGGAATCAACGACTCTGGTGGTGCACGCATACAGGAAGGAGTTACTTCATTGGCCGGTTATGCCGAAATTTTTGAACGTAACATCCTGGCTTCCGGAGTTGTGCCACAAATATCTGCTATTTTCGGACCTTGTGCCGGTGGCGCTGTTTACTCTCCTGCCCTTACCGACTTTGTGATGATGACCGAAGAAAACTCTTATATGTTCGTTACCGGACCTAAAGTAGTAAAATCAGTTACCGGAGAAGATATTTCTACGGAAGATCTGGGTGGAGCTGATGTACACGCAGGAAAATCTGGCGTTTCTCATTTTAAAGTGGAAAATGAAGAAGAAGGTTTAATGTTGATCCGTAAATTGTTGTCGTACCTTCCGCAAAACAACCTTGAAGAAGCTCCTATTTTTGACACAAGCGATCCGATCGACAGGTTGGAAGACAGTCTGAACGAAATCATACCGGACAACCCCAACACGCCATACGATATGAAAACCGTTATTCACACCATCGTTGATGAGGGTGAGTTTCTGGAAGTGCACCGCAACTACGCGCGCAACATCATCGTGGGCTTTGCCCGTTTCAATGGTGTTTCAACCGGAATTGTGGCTAACCAGCCTAACTTCCTGGCAGGAGTACTCGACTGCGATGCTTCACGTAAAGCAGCCCGCTTTGTTCGCTTCTGTGATGCTTTCAACATTCCGATTCTAACTTTGGTTGACGTTCCGGGATTCTTACCGGGTTCGGGACAGGAATATGCGGGAATCATCACCCATGGCGCCAAACTGATGTTTGCCTACGGTGAAGCAACGGTTCCCAAAGTAACGATCACCCTCAGAAAATCGTACGGAGGAGCACACGATGTGATGAGCTGTAAACAATTGCGAGGTGATTTCAACTACGCATGGCCTACAGCTGAAATTGCCGTAATGGGAGCATCGGGAGCAATTGAGGTACTTGAAGGCCGTACCATTTCTTCTATGAACGATCCGGAAGAAAAAGCCAAATTCATTGCAGAAAAAGTTGCCGATTACAATGAGAAATTTGCCAACCCTTATATGGCTGCTTCTTATGGTTACATCGATGATGTGATTGAGCCGAGAAATACCCGCTTCCGGGTGATCCGCGCCTTCCAGGCTCTGCAAACCAAGAAAGTGGTGAATCCGTTGAAAAAACATTGTAACATACCACTCTAAATTTATATCGATATGACTTTATTGGCAATCAGCGAGTTTGAACAGATTGTATTGTATTCCGTTATCGGAGTATCTGTAGTGTTCAGTGCACTAATCATTTTGGTTTTTGCATTTAAGGCTATGGGCAATTTAAGCAAGAAATCACTCAAATCAAAGAAAAAACAAAACCAGGAATCAACAATAGAAATTGTTGATGAAAAAGAATTAACAGGACAGGAAATCGCAGCTATTTCCATGGCGTTGCATCTGTTTCTAAATGATATTCATGATGAAGAAAGTAATGTAATCACGATTAAACGGATAGAAAGACGTTATTCCCCCTGGAGTTCAAAAATATATGGTTTAACAAATTTAATTCGATAAAATAAATGAAAAAATTTAATTTCACTATAAATGGAGATGACTTTGCGGTTAGAGTCAAAAAAATTGAAGGGGATATCGCCGATATTGAAGTGAATGGAACTCCCTATTCAGTGAAAATCCATCAGGAAATAAAAACAACAAAAACTCCGGTCGTACTGGTTCGCAAAGATGTACAAACCAAACAGGGTGACGACAGGGCAAAAGAAAACCTGAAACCGGTTTCCGAAAGCAAACGACCCAGTGCTAAAACAATCAAATCACCACTGCCCGGTAAGATTGTAAAAGTAAATGTTGCTATAGGAGAAACTTTCAGGGAAGGTGATACATTATTGATCATGGAATCAATGAAAATGGAAAATAACATTTTAGCAGAACGTTCCGGTAAAGTAGTAAAAATATGTGCCCCTGTGGGTCACACTGTTTTACAGGATGAAGTGCTATTTGAAATTGAATAAGATATGAGAAATAATATAAAGAATATCACTATTTTATTTATTCTGATGGCCTTGTTCGTTCCATTTAATGTTTTCGGACAAGGTGCAGCAGAGCAAAACGCGCTCTTTGAAGGGCTGGAGAAATTCTGGTACAGCACAGGTTTTGCCAACTTCCAGTTTAAATACCTGGCTATGATTCTGGTTGGCATAGTCTTCATCATTCTGGCTGTTAAAAAGGGCTGGGAACCTTTGCTGCTGATTCCCATCGGATTTGGAATGATCATCGGGAATATCCCTTTACCTGTTGGTGGTGAGGAAGGAATCGGAATCTATGATGAAGGTTCGGTATTGAACATATTGTACAGTGGTGTAATTGACGGATGGTATCCACCGTTGGTATTTTTGGGGATTGGAGCCATGACTGACTTTTCATCCTTGATTTCAAACCCGAAATTAATGTTATTAGGCGCTGCTGCTCAAACAGGTATTTTTATTACTTTTTTTGGTGCATACGCCCTTGGATTTACACCGGAACAAGCAGGTGCAATCGGTATCATTGGTGGAGCCGATGGTCCGACCGCCATTTTCCTTACCTCAAAACTTGCACCTGAACTGATCGGAACCATTGCGGTTGCTGCGTATTCCTACATGGCGCTGGTACCGCTTATTCAACCTCCGGTAATGAATCTACTGACGACAAAAAAAGAAAAGTTAATCAGGATGAAGCCACCCAGACCGGTTTCGAAAACAGAGAAAATTGCTTTCCCTATTATCGGTATGGTGCTCACTACGTTCATTGCTCCAAGTGCATTGCCCTTGTTAGGTATGTTGTTTTTAGGAAATCTACTGAAAGAGTCTACTGTAACAGAACGATTAGCTGAAACTGCAAGATTTGCATTAATCAACTCGATAACAATTCTGCTGGGATTAACAGTAGGAGCGTCTACACAAGCCGACAGATTCATCACCCTCGATTCGCTGAAAATTTTCGGGCTAGGGGCGCTTTCATTTGTTGTTGCAACTGCTTCGGGCGTATTATTTGCAAAGCTGTTAAATGTATTTCTGAAAGAAGGTAACAAAATCAACCCGCTTATTGGCTCTGCGGGAGTATCAGCAGTTCCGGCTGCCGCCCGCGTATCTCAGGAACAAGGACTTAAAGCAGACAAAACCAATCACCTGCTGATGCATGCCATGGCGCCCAATGTTGCCGGTGTTATCGGCTCTGCTGTGGCTGCGGGTATTTTGCTTAATATGTTAACATAAGCTCTGGTTATCGCTCATCACATAAGAAAGTCTGCAACATCACTTGCAGACTTTTTTTGTTTTTTTAAACTTAATGTGGTTGCTTTTATGACCGATTTTACGGATATTTGCAGACACGGATTCACTCCTCAAAAATAAAAAATGCAACAGAAAAATTCACCATTCATTATTCACTATGTGTTATTCGCTTTGAGACGTACGGCAGTGCGTCTCTACTAACCACTAACAATTAACCACTATTAACTATGTCATCCTCTCCTATTTATGATCTGGCACAAGGATTTGCCCTGCAAACCAACAAACACATCTTTCTGACCGGAAAAGCCGGAACCGGAAAAACGACCTTTCTACATAATCTAAAGAAACAAACTGCCAAACAAACAGCCATAGTGGCTCCAACCGGTGTAGCAGCTATCAATGCCGGCGGAGTTACGATGCATTCGTTTTTTCAGCTTCCGTTTACTCCCTTTATTCCAACCGCTGAAGGAAAGAAAGACCTGATCGAAAAAAGCAAGATGCGCTCTTTCAAACGTAAAATCCTGCAGGAACTGGAATTACTGATCATCGATGAAATCAGCATGGTGAGAGCAGACACACTGGATGCTATTGATACCATCCTGCGGCAGTTCAGATTCAGGCACAAAGAGCCTTTCGGCGGGGTACAGGTCATTTTTATCGGCGACATGTTTCAGCTTTCTCCTGTTGTAAATGAGGAAGAATGGAGATTGTTGTCACAATTCTACGAGTCACCCTATTTTTTCCACAGCCATGCCATCCTCCAAAAACCACCGGTTTACATCGAGTTGGACAAAATATACAGGCAATCGGACGAACACTTTATCCGCATCCTGAATGAGGTCAGAAATAACTGTCTGAGTGAATCCGGACTAAAAATACTACAAAGCAAATACAATCCATTATTTGTTCCACCGGCAGATGATTCGTTCATCACCCTGACCACGCATAATTACAAAGCCGACCGCATCAATGCGGAAGAGCTCAACAAACTCCGGGGTGAGACACAACGTTTTTCAGCCAAAGTAGAAGGAGAATTCAACGAGAAAAACTACCCGACTGACCCGGAATTACACCTGAAAATTGGAGCCAAAGTAATGTTGATCAAGAACGATACCGAGACACCCAGAAGATTCTACAACGGGAAAATCGGTATCATCAGGGCATTCGGGAAGGATGTCATCACCATCGAATGTCCGGGAGATAACAGTATGATTGATGTCACCCCCATGGAATGGGAAAACATACGTTACACAGCCAATCCGGTCACAAAAAAAATCGACGAAGAATACATCGGTAAATTCACCCAGTTCCCGCTCCGCCTTGCCTGGGCTATTACCATCCATAAAAGTCAGGGATTAACCTTCGACAAGGCCGTCATCGATGCCGGAGAAGCCTTTGCTGCCGGACAGGTTTATGTAGCCCTCAGTCGGTGCAGTAACCTCGAAGGTTTGGTTTTGTTGAGTAAAATAAATCCCTACAGCATTGAAAACGATCAGCAAATACTGGCCTATGAGAAACAAAAGTTACCACTGGAAATACTGGAGAAGGAACTGGATCGCTCCCGCCATGACTTCAGATCGTATATACTGAAAGATCTGTTTAATTTCGGCAGTCTGGGAAACCAGTTCGGACGCTTCATAAGATCGGTAGAAGAAGTTAAAGCATCTTTCAACGAGGAAACACCGGAATATCTGAAAAATATAGCCGGTCAACTGGAAGAACTGGAAGAAGTCGGTTCCCGGTTCAGCATCCAGATCGAACGAATTTTCACGCAATACAATGTTGATGAAGATTTTCTGTCGGAACGTATCGAAGCAGGCACCACTTTCTTCATGGACAAAATCAGAAAACTAAACGAAACACTGAAGCAATCGCCGGCAACAACCGACAACAGGGAGAATGCACAAACATTCAATGAGGGTATCAAAAGCTTGTTTGGTTCTTTAGCGCAGCATTATTATATCATGAAGAACCTGCAACATCCTTTTTCAGCAGAAAACTATTTCGCATTAAAAAACAAGTTCACAGTGCCTGATTTCAGTATCAATGCTTATTCTAAAACGGGGACGGCCAAAAACTTCCAGACCCGTCACCCGCAACTCTATTTCAAGTTGCTGGAACTACGCAATAAAATTTGCGAACCCGAAGATACCCCCATCTATCTGGTTGCAGGTAGCAAAACCATAAGGGAAATGGCCGACTACCTACCCTTATCAGAAAAAGAACTACTTCAGATTCACGGCTTCGGAAAAACCAAGGTCGACAGATACGGCAAAAAATTCTTGGACGTGATTACAGAATATTGCCTTGATAACAACCTCACTTCGAGAATGTATGAGAAGTCGGCGGAGGAGAAGAGCAATAAACGGAAAGCGGAAAACGGAAAACGGAAAACGGAAAACGAATAGCGAATCAGGAGTTAAAAATTAGATCCCTCACTTCCGTTTGGGATGACAATTTTCACTTTATTAATATTACCCGTCGCCCAGATTTTGCAAAAACTATTTTATTTTTGCAGCGACGGGTGCTAAGGTTCCGATCCGTCGCTATAAAGAACTGAATCATACAGAAAAAAATGGTACGACGGTATTTGACCATACGGAATCGTTGTCATCCCGAACGAAAGCGAGGGAACAAATGGAGCGCATCGAGGGGTCTAGTTTTAACTCCTGATTCGCTATTCACTATTAGTGTATCGTCCTGAAATTTGTTTACAGTTGTTGTTTTGTTGTTTAATAATTCTGTAAAATTTTCACTTTTTAATTTTATCTTTGTGGCATCATATTGAAGCGGAGTTAGGCTCTGCTGAGGAGCAACCTAACAAGGAATAAA